>JANQQN010000055.1 GCA_028289325.1 Myxococcota bacterium
AGACCGCTTGGCCGCGGTCCACAGCCGGCGTTGGAGTTGGCGCACTTTGTCCGGCGTCCGTTGACGCTGGGGGGAGTTGGGCCCTTCGGCCATGCCCTCACGCGTGCCTCCGCTTCCGGCGTTCTCTAGGCAGGGGTCCTTCCCTGGGGCCGTGTTGTGTTGCACGACCCTCGTCACGGTACTATGACCCCCTCGGACACCCGCTGACCGGTGGCAGCTTTCACCTTCGGCTTATGCGACGCACCTCGCCGTGACGATGGCCGGTCAGACGGGCCTCTCCTGTTCCGAACGGTTCCTTGCGCACGTGCCACGCCCCATACCCCGCCGGAATCCGCCGCGCGCTTCGGAACCAGCGCAGCGGACATGGCCTTCGCCGTGACATGATGTCAGTGACCATAAGCATCGGACCCCCCCATTTCCAGAAGCATGGGGCCAGCAGCCGACTCTCCGACCGTCGGTGAGGGTGCCATAAGATGCGGAGGAGTGGGACCCCGGAGGTCGGCGTAGCCGGCCGACGCTCCGGAGCCGGAGGCGGAGGTCAGCGGGCCCGGGGCGTACGTCGCTTTCTGCCCGTGAGCTGCTTGACGACGGGCGTGGTATCGCCGTCGGCGTTGGGGACTTCCGGTTTGAGGCGGGAACGGTTACGACTCGCCCTCGATGACGAGGTCGTATGCATTGTTCTTGAACCGGTCGACGGCGCTTTGGGCAAGGAGCGTGTCGTCGAAGACCGCGAGCCATTCAGATGTGTCTCGGTTGCTGGTCACGATGGTCGCTGCTCTCGCATTGCGTTCGACGAAGAGCTGGTAGACATCACGACTCTCATCGCGGGTCATCGGCTCGAGTGCAAAGTCGTCGATGATCAGCAGATCCACCGTGCTCAACTCGGTGACCAAGGTGTCGCGGGAGTTGTCAAGACGGCTTTGCTTCAGCTTCCGCAGCATCGCGTCTGCCCGATAGAACTGGACACTGAAGGCGGACCTGCATGCGATAACGCCGAGAGCGTTCGCGATGAAGGTCTTGCCGACACCGACCGGACCAAGGATTGCGACGTTTCTTTGGGCCTCCACGAAGCGAAGACTCGTGAGCTCCTGAAGGGTTCTTTGGTCAATGGAAACGGTCGCGGACTTGTCCCATCGCTCGAAGACCATATCCGGATCGAGACCGGCCTTCGCAGCCCGTTGGCTTGCGGAGGAGCTCTGACGCCTTGCGACCTCATCCGAGAATAGCATTAGCAAGAAGTCCTCGATTTCGATGCCTTTGTTCTTCGCGAGTGTGATGCGCTCTGGCAACGTTGGAAGCATTTTCCCAAGACGGAGCGCTTTCATCGCGGTCTTCAGTTCGGGGGAGATCAGCACCGCCGTCATCGCTCTTCACCCTCCTTCTTGCCGGCAGCGGAGATCGTGCGAAAGCTGTCCTGCGATCGAGCGAACTTGGATGACGGAAGCCGAACAACCTTTCTGGCATTATCGCCAGCGTTCTCGAGTCGCTGGGCCGCCCGGAGCATCCGCCCGACACGAGGCACGTCAACGACATCGAAGTCTAGCGAACGGCGGCACACCTCGTTCACCCGGTCGATGCCGTACTTCTCGCATAGACGAAGCAATGCATAGGCTTGCCGCATTCGTGTCCAAGGCAGGGGACCTTCCAGGAGACGTTCGACGTAGCTTCCCACTATCTGACTCTTGTCGTGAGCCCGTTGAACGAGGCGTTCGATGCTCCGTGTGGCGTACACGGCCTTGCCCGTTGGATAGTCGTTAGGGTCGGTCGACCGCTCGCCTGATTTCATCCGGGGGTGGACCTTGATGACTTCGTTGCGGAAGTAGATGCGGACGGTCTGGCGATCGATCCGCACGCGGACCCAGGCTTTGCGCTCGGCGTAGAGATGCGGAACGGAGTAGAGCGCTTTTTTGACCTGGATGTGGTGGTCCGGATGGACTTTCGCGTCACACCATCCGGCACGTCAAATGGCTCAGTAGGCGCGGGCAGGAGTCGTGATTGCTCTGCCGTCTCGAACTCCTCCCTTGGCACTCGTTGTGTCGTGCCATGGATCCGCGCGCCGGCCACATCTCGGCACCATCGTTCCGCGTGGGCGCGGATCTCGTAGATGTTCGGACCGACATCGTCTTCACGCAGGCCGGCAAGCGAAGAGTGCAGTTCTTCTCGTACGTGCTCACGCATAGCACGAGGAAGTACATTCAAGCGTTCGAGAGCTACGATCTGCACGCACTGATGGAGGGGCACGTCGGCGCGTTCGAGCGCTTTGGCGGCTGCGCCGAGCAATGCAAGTACGATGGACAGAGCGCCGTCGCTCGATGGGAAGGCCATCAGCCCATCTACAATCCACGGTTCTTGGCCTTCTGCATCCACTACGAGATGCGGCCGTGGGCCATCCGTGGCAATCCGAATCTTCGCCCCAAAGTCGAGCGGTCCTTCTGGGAGACCGAACGGTCCTTCCTGAATGGTCGTGAGTTTCGTGACCTCGCCGACCTCCGCCAACAACTCGGCGAGTGGCTCGATCAGATCGTCGACCACCGACGGCGAAAAGGGACGACCGCGCTCGAGCGCTTCGCCGAAGAGGCGCCTCACCTGGTGCCGCTGCCGCGCCACCCGTACGATACGGCCCGTGTCGTCTACCGCCTGTGCACGATCGACGGCTTCCTCGAGTATCGCGGCAACCGCTACGCCGTGCCCTACGACTACGTGACCGACATCTTGCCGGTGCGGGCCACCGAGCGCGTGCTCTTCGTCTACGCGCCCGATCTATCGTGCATCGCCCAGCACACGCTCGCGCCGCGCGGTGGTGGTCTCGACCCCGGCGGTTTCCACGAGCCGCGTCCGCACAAGCCGACCATCGAGCTTGGCAAGCTGCGCGACGTCTACGAGGGCATCGGCGCGGGGGCCGCTGACTTCTTTCGGGCGATGAGCGCCGGACCCGCGCGCCAATGGAGCTACTCGGCGCGAAGAATCCTGCTGCTTCGCCAGCGCTACGCAACCGAGGACCTCGACGCTGCGCTCGGCCACGCCGCGCGCTTTGGCGCGCTTGCCTATGAGTCGGTCCAGCGGATCCTCGAAGCTCGCCACCGGCCGCGAACGCTCGACGAGTACGTCGCCGCGGAAGCCGCCCAACGTCTGGATGCGCTGATCGGCACTCGACCGACCGAAGCCCGCGACCTGACCGAGTACGACCGCATGCCCGGCACGCCCCTCGACCCGGAGACCTTCGATGACGAAACGAAATGAACAACGCCCTCGGCCAGGCGGAAACATGGCCGCGAAGGCGCCCGGGGCGGGCCGGGCCCCGGTCTCCGAGGACCTGGTCCTCACTCGGCTGCGGGACCACTTAAGATTCCTGAAGCTGAGCCACACGCTCCGCAACCTCGACGATCTGCTCGCCTGGGCGCGGCGCGAGCAGCCCGGACCAACAGCGACGCTCGAGCACATGCTCGGCACGGAGGTCGCCACGAAGCGCGATGCACGCATCGACCGGCGGATCACCACCAGTGGGCTAGTCGAGCGAAAGACGCTCGAGGCCTTCGACTGGAACTTTCAGCCTACGCTGGACAAGGCCACTATCGTCGAGCTCGCGCGCCTCGACATTGTCAGCCGGGCCGAGGACGTCTTGATCCACGGTAAGCCCGGGACCGGTAAGAGTCACATCCTCAAAGGCATCGGCCTCAAGGCGTGCGAGCAGGGCGTCAGCCTGCGATACGCTCGATGCGTCGATCTGCTCGACGATCTGCACGCCGGCCTCGCCGATGGCACGTACCCCAAGCGGCTTCGCGCGTGGGCGCGTCCGCAGCTGCTGATCATCGATGATGTCGGGCTCGGTCATCTCAAGAAGCGCGACGACGAGCCCACCGCCGCGCACACGCTCTACAACCTCGTCGACCGCCGTCATGGCCGAGCGTCGACGGCGATCACCTCGAACATCGACCTGAGCGATTGGGGTCGCTACCTCGGCGACGCCATCCTCACTACCGCGATCCTCGATCGGATCGTCATGAATGCGATCCGAATCCGCATCGACGGTCCGAGCTATCGACAGCAAGTGGCCGACCAACGCGCCAAGAAGCGTGGCGCGAAGCGCGGCCGAACAAGTCATTATGACGACTCGAAGAGATCGGCAGCTCATCTGCCCCGGCCGCGTCCGCCGTATCGGAAAAGACGGCTTCGCCTTCATCCAGAACCGATTCCTGCATGACGGCTTCCTCGATACGCTCACTCACCACGAACGCTCGCTCTATTTATTCTTGGTGCTCGGCGGTGACCGCCGAGGCATGAGCTACTACGCCTACGACCGGATCTGCGGCGTCCTTCGAATGACCCTCGACGACTACATCCAGGCCCGCAACAGCCTCATCGATATGGACCTCGTCGCCTTTGATGGGACGGCCTTCCAGGTACTCGAGCTGCCGCCCGCGCCGCAGGCTCGGCGACGCCGCGGGCTGCGCACCGACAGGGATCTCGAGCAACACGACTCCTCCACCATTCGGCGCCGGATCCTCGATGCCCTCGCCAAGCCTTGAGCTTGACGCGAACCCGCCGAACCACCGCACATCCAGAGAGTCCAAACGATCCAAAGACGGATCCAAACGGACCTATTTCAAAACGGTCAGTTTGGGGAGCCTGTCCGGTCCAGTGTACTGGATCAGTATCCCGCCGCCCAACCCCCGCTGGCATTATCGAGGGCCGATCGAAGTGGATCTCTCAAACCGCCGAAGTGGATCCATCTTAAGCCGCCGCCGAGGGGGGACTGACTCCCCTGAAACCGTCCAGCATGAGCGACGGGCGCATCGCGCTCCCGCGCGTCTTACCCATCGTTCTTCAGGACGCACCATGCATTCAATATAGCAGACGGCGTGCTCCCAAGACCGATGCGTCAACGTGCCAACTCGCCGGCCGGACAATCACCGCGGGCGCGCACCCCGTCCGGACCCCGTGCCTCTGCGTCCAAATGCCCTACTTATGCCGGGTTACGGAGGGCTTGGCTTACGGGGCCGGAGTCGCCGAAGATCTTCGCGGTGTATGAGACCAGCTGGGCTCCTGCCCCCAAGGCCGATGACCAGCCCAAGAATCGACCACGAAATGGAGATCCGAATGACTCGACAGGGCGCGCTCTTATCTTCGACCGCATCGTTGCTGCTGGCGCTCCCCGCCGTCGACGTCACCGCCACTGCACCGGAGCCGACCCTCGTCGCCATGGACATGATCGTCGACGCACGGGTGCCGATGCGCGACGGCATCACCCTCGCGGCCCGCATCTGGAAGCCCATCGGGGCGGGCCGCCATCCCGTGGTCATGCGCCACACCCCCTACTTGTCGGACGAGACCCATCTCCGGGCCCGCAAGTTCGTCGCCGCAGGTTACGCGTTCGTCAGTATCGATCGTCGAGGTCGCGGGGTCTCGGAAGGCGAGTTCGTTCCTCTCGCTAACAGCGGCCCGGACGGCGCGGACGCGATCGCTTGGCTCGCCAAGCAACCGTGGACCGACGGACGCGTCGTCACGATGGGCGGGTCCTATCGCGGCATGGTGCAGTGGCAGGCCCTGGCGCAAGCACCGCTGGCGCTCGCGGCGGCCGTACCGACGGCTGCCGTTTATCCGGGCTGGGACTTTCCGGCGCCCCGCGGAATCCCGTTGAGCTACATGGCCCGATGGCTATCGCTCACGGCGGGTCGGGCGGACAACGAGCAAGTCTTTGGGGACTCGTTGTACTGGCGCGACAAGTACTTTCGCGTACACCGTGGGGAAGCAGGCTTCGATCAGCTGGCGAAGATCAGCGGTGCTCCCAATGATCGCTTTCAGGTCTGGTTGGCCCATCCCGGGTACGACTCCTACTGGCAGGCGATCAACCCGACGCCCGCTATGTACGCCAGGATGAAGCCGCCGATCCTGAGCATCACCGGCTACTTCGACGGCGACCAGGAAGGCGCCCTGCGCTACTACGACGAGCACATGACCCACGGCGCGAGGAGCGCGGCTCGACGGCATATCGTGTTGATCGGACCCTGGTCCCACGCCGGTACGCGCTATCCGCAGTCGAAGCTGAGCGGACTCAAGTTCGCCGAGGCCTCGGTCCTCGACCTCGACGCGCTGCATATTCAATGGTTCGATCATGTGTTGCGGGGCAAGGCGAGGCCCAAGGTGCTGGCAGATCGCGTCAACTACTACGTGATCGGCGCTGAGGAATGGCGCTCGGCCCCCTCTCTCGAGGCCGTCGCATCCGACGAATGGACGCTGTATTTGAGCTCCGGCGGGGCCACCATGGACAGCCTCTACGCGAGCGGACGCCTGGTCGACGCTCCCAAGGACAACGAGCCGCCTTCGGTCTACCTATTCGACCCGCGCATCAACCGCGAACCCCAAGACTGGGCCATGCGGAAGCCCACGAACGACGACTACGTCACGCAAGACGATGCCCTGCGACCCGGCCGCCTGATCTTTCACAGCGAGCCGCTCGCCAGGCCCCGCACCGTGTGTGGTCGGATGACCTTTGACGCCAGCATTGCCCTTAATGTCCCCGACACCGACGTCGAGGTGACGGTGTACGAAGTGACCGCCCGTAACCGGCTGCATTGGCTTGGCCGGGATCGAGTGCGTGCGCGCTTTCGGCGCGGCGTCGACCGCCCACAGCTGGCGGAACCCGGCAAAGTCGAGACGTGGAAGTTCGAACGTTTCTGGTGGACCTGTCGTCGGCTTCAGGCCGGCAGTCGATTGCGGCTCGTCGTCGCGCCCGTCGACTCGCCGAACTGGCAGAAGAACCACCATACCGGCGGACGCATCGGGTTCGAACGCCCCGCCGACGCGCGAGTCGCCGCCGTCTCGCTGCATCACTCTCGCCGACGACCGAGCGTGTTGCGGCTTCCGATCGCCAAGGATCGATAGCCGTCCGGGGATCACTCGGTCAGCAGGCGTCGCGGACCAGCTCGAACGCGTGCGCTAGCGCCAGCAGGTCGAAGTCTGCGAACGGCATCCCTACGAACGAGATGTTCCCGAGCGGAATGCCGCTCGGGTCCAGGCCTACCGGCGTCGATACCTCCGGGAGGCCGAGTCTGTTGGCGAAAGACAAGGGGGTCTGAGCGCTCGGCCACTGGTCCGCCGTCGACGGCGCCTGGTGTCCAAGGGTGGGCCAGATCATGGCATCGAGACCACGACTCGCACAGAAATCGTGCAGCTCCGAGACGAGGGCGTCTCGTCGTTCGGCGTAGGCGAGGCCTTTGCTCGACTCCTCATAAGGGACGTCGGCCATGGCGAGCACGGCCTCAGGTTCCTCCGGCAGGTCGGAGTAGTAGTATCGATACGCCGGAAGGACCAGAGGCAAGAGCTTCGCCGCGCCTTCCCGCCGACGATCGAGGTATCGAACCAGCGCATTCGCGCACGCCCGCAGATCGAATGGGCTCGCGCCCGCCGCCTTCAAGCGGGCGGAGACGTTCTCCATCGTGACCGGCGGATTGATACGAACGATGGTGGATCCGGCCGCCTCGAGTCGGGAGAGCGCTGTCGTGAAGGCTGTGGCTTGCAGCGACGGGAGCGCGTCGAGTTGACCGTGCGATTCGACGAGCCCGAACCGAATGCTCGAAAGCTCCGGAGGCGACGCCGGACCCGCGACCTTGCCTCGCGACCTGAGCGATAGCGCGTCCGACGAGTCGGGGCCGGCCAGGACCTGGAGGACCCGCGCGGCGACGGGCGCGCTGGCGGCGAGCGGTCCATGGCAGTCGAGCCACGGCCAAGTCGGGATCACCCCGGAGCGCGGCACGAGGCCAAACGTCGTTTTGACCCCAACGATGCCACAGTAGTGAGCCGGGATGCGGTTCGAGCCGCCGTCGTCGGTTCCGAACGCGGCATCGCAGAAGCCTGCTGCCACCGCGGCCGCACCGCCGCCACTGGAGCCCCCGGCGACCCGTGCTCGGGCGGGATAACGTGGATTCCAAACCTGCCCCGTGGCGGTCGAGAGACCTGCGCCGCCGTAAGCGAAGTCATCGGCGGCGCCCTTACCCAGAACGACCGCGTCGGCCGCCCGTACGCGCGCCACCTCGACCGAGTCCGCTGCTGCCGCGGCCGTGAACGCGCGTGCCCATTCTTGGTTGGAACCGTCCGTGGGCACGCCCGCCACGTCGAAGGTCGACTTCGCAAGGATCGTGAGCCCGGCGAGGGGACCCGCGGTTCCGTCGCTGAGCGCCCCGTCGACCCGCCTTGCGGCCTCGACGGCGTCGGGGTTCAGCCACGCGACGGCCTGCAGGGTGGAATTCTGCTTCGCGATGCGGTCCAGCGATCGCATCACCGAATCGACGGTGTCGTTTCGCTGGGCGCGACGGGGTGCCGGCGCGGACCGAGGTCCTGGTGAACTCGGCAGCGCGCATGACACACCGAGACCCGCTACGCCCGCCAAGACATCTCGGCGTCGCCACGTCATAGCATCGTCCGTCGGATGTCTGGTCCGTAGAAGGCTTGCCAGTAGGCGGTATCCACATCGGCGTTGGGATGCAGCTCGGGGCGCTCCCAGCTGAAGATCTTCACGACGTCACCCGCGGTGACGTCGGTCGCCTCTTGGCCCAGATCGATGATCATGTGATTGTAGTTTCGACCATCCGTCGCGTCATAGAGGCGACCACGGATGTCGACCTTCTTGGTCTTCCCACGAGCGGGGTTGTAGCGAAGACCGTCGTGGACCCCGATCCCGATGGTGGCATAGTAACGGGGCGCGGCCAGCTCGATAGGAAGCCCCGCGATCGAGCCATGACCGGGCGCGAGTTGCTCCACCCGGAGGACACGGGTCATCAGCCGGTGCGCGACTCTCAGATCGAGCTGACTTGCTGCCTTTCGGCTCGCGCTCGGATAGACGCCGTAAATGATCAGTCCCGGACGGGTCGCGTTGCAGCCTTTCAACGTCTCCGGCCGGCCGAGGATCGGGTTCGAGTGCGGGGCGTGAATGACAGATGGACGAAGGCCCGCCTCCCTGAACCGCTCAAGGGCGGTCGTGAACCGCTCGACTTGGGCTGCCGTCACCGCGTCGTCGTCGACATAGTAGGTCGAAAGCCCCTCCACGAGGAGGTGCTTCGCTGCGGCGAGGGCACGTGCCCACTCTTCGGCCCGAGAGAACAGCGCGCCCATGCGCCCGTACCCAGTGTCGATCTCCAGATGAACGGGGACCGGGCGACCCAGCGTCCGCGCGACGGGGGCCAGCATCGCGATCTCGTCGAGCGAAGTGAGCGACAGCCGCACACCTCGGAGGACCAGAGTTTGGGCGGTGGGTCGATCGACCCGCGCGCCCATGAGTAGGATAGGCTTACGCACCCCGCCATTCGTCAATCGAAGTGCCTCAGCCGGTCGCACGACCATGGTTCCCCAAACCGCGGGCACATCATCCAGCGCCTTGGCGACCTCGACATCCCCCAGGCCATAGCCATTCGTTTTGACCACCGCGACCACACGCCGCCCACCCGTAGCGGCGGAGATCACCGAGGCGTTGTGGCGAAGGGCATCGGCCCGGGCCTCGATCCAAGGAAGATAGTGATCGGTCGGCGGCTCGCCGGCAGGTGTCGGCCGACACGCGGCGCCTGCGGTTCCCAACAACACAGGCGATGCCAACGCCGCTTGAGTCAGTCGGCGTCGGCGCAGATCCACCTCGTCTGATTCCGTGGCCTCGCCGTTCATGGACTCTGCTTAGAGCTATATATATGTATTTGCAATAGACATGCATAAAAGACTACGTTCTCGGTCGCGACGCAAGACGCGTTACCGACGCGCACAGGTCTACCGCAAAGAGCTGCGTCTTTGTTGGCGCGAAGCCACAGCGACCCGCCAGCTGAAGCCATCTATTGCGTGGGCGGCTGAGGGTCGGCCAAGTGGGTGGCGGCGTTATAAACGTCTCTTCGTCAACGCCTCCAAGAACGCGACGACCGCGTCGATCTCGGCTTCAGTGGCTTCGAATGGTCGAACCAATCCCGACTTGAGTGGGCTCAGTCGGCCGTCGCTGGCGTCGGGGCCTGATTCGATCGTTATCGGTCGATGAACTCTTCGAACCACCGCGAGTAGAACTCAAATGTATTAAGCCGTTTGACGATCTCAGTCATGACCTCCAAAGCGTCACCATCAGGCGATACCATGAAAATAAGGAGGAGGTCGGCCCGTTGCGGCTCGACCGTCAAGTTGACGTCGGTCTCCAACTGCACGCAGCGCGGTCGACGCTCGTCGATGAGCGCCGCGGCCAGCAGGCACCAGACGGTTCGGTACCGGCCCATCGCCCCGCAGTCTTGGCCGATTCACCGCCCGGCACCAGGGCAACGTTCGAGGATCACTGATCAATCCACGCCATCAGCCGCTGGATCACGTCGCGAGCGCCATCGACGTCGTCCTCCTCGATACACTCCAGAGCATCGCGCAATGACCCCGCGATGTGATTCACAATCAGGGCGCTCAAGGGCGCTAAACAGCCATCGCCGACCTGATTATCGCCGTCCGGAGCCACAAAGGGCGCTCAACGGCCATCAACGGCGCTGAAATAGGCGTATTTCGATTCCCGCCGGCTCCAATCCAGCCAATGACTTCAATGACTTAGACAAAACCCATCGACTCAAAGTTACCCGCCGGTCCTCTGACATTCTTTGTTTCGAACTCAACCTTTCGCGCCATCGACGCTCAGGTAGCCTCGACACAACCTGTTCCGAGCTGCTGGCCACAGCTGACACCGGCTCCATCAAAGGAACGAACCAATGAAGGAAACGAGGTCCGCTAACGGCGCTTCGAGCCGTAGCCACCGCGCAGCTGGGTGATCGTGAAGTAGCGCAGCAGCATCGAAACTTGAGCTACGCCAAGCGTACTTGCCAACGTCGTACGGGACCGAGCGTCGCGACTTCATCTCACCGGCCGGTCATCGACCAACCCTTGACCGCGCGACGTGAGTCTTGGAGGCCTTCGCTTGCCGGGCGACTCACGAAGAACCTCGACGAGCGTGCTTGAACTCGAGCGATTCCGTCGATACTACAACGGCGTGCGGGCTATCGCGCACTGGACGGACACCGAGTGATCTAGCCGAATCGACGAAACCTACCCGCGCCATGGCCGACAGATCCTCACGGCAGAGGCCTCATCCATCTTCCCATGGAGGCGCAAGTAAGGTTTCGCCCCGGACGGCGGTTCGACCGAAACCGCTTCCTCGCGATGAAAAAACTCAACGCTGGACCCTGGTACGGCGCAGGGCTCGCACGCGTGTGGTACGGGGTTTTCGTGCAAGGAGTCTTAGGGCATCAGGCCGTCGCCATTGGTCTAGCTTCAGCATTGGCCGGGTGCGTCGCCTCGGGAGCGGCAGGTTCGGGCGCCACCCAGAGTCTTCGCGAGGTCAAGCCTTACGAGTTGGGCTCTCGATACACTACAGTTTATGGGGAAACCAAAGCCAACGACGTGGAGATCGTTCCATCGATCCGCCGGGTTGAACCTATCTATCCAAGGCGGGCGGCCGAACGGTCTATCCAAGGCTGGGTCGTCATGCGTTTTCGACTCGACCCTGCGGGATGGCCACAGGCCGTCCGAGTGATCGACTCGGCGCCGGCGAAGACATTCGACAAGGCAGCGGTCTCGGCCGTATCGAAGTGGCGGTACCGGCCAGCGACACGGAACGGTCGGCCCGTTCATCGTCTGGGCATCTCCGCCAAGCTGACGTTCAGATTGGACTGGTCGGATTCGGATGCTAATCTGGAGATGGACGATGGTACCAGGTGGTCGCCGGAGTCCACGGACCAGCATCCAGGTGGCAATGAGATCGTCGGGGCGCCATACTTCGCTCAGACCAAAGCTTGCGCCCAGGTCAAGCTCTCACCAGACGGACGCCGAGTCAGCGCGGTGCTCAACAAAGGAGGCGAAGCCTACTTGAGGATCATCGATGCGATGACCCTGGAGGCCGACAGCACTTACCACCTGAAGTCTGGCGGCGAAATCATCACCTATGGCTGGTCTGGCAATAACGTCATCTTGATGGAAAGTTCGCGAGACACGATACGTGTCGACGTCGAGAGGCGTTCGACGGAACTCCTCGATGGGCGCCGATGGATCGCTCGCCCCGTAAACGACCACGGCCCGATCGTCAGCATCGGCGCCCCATCCGGCGTCGCGATCGGCCTGCAGGGAATACGCTCTTCGATCTACCGATTCAACAGCGCTCGCGCCGAGTTTGAAGAAGTCCCAACGCCATATCGGCTCAAGCAGGTCGTCCTCAGGAAGAACGGCGAAGTCCGGTGGGCACTCAGCATCAGCGACCAGCGTCCGCGACTCGTCACACACGAGGACGGCGGCTGGAAGCAGCACGCATCTCTTTCTGGCGATACCCGACTGATCGGCTACACCAGCGTCGATGACGTCGTATACCTCGTCGACGAAGACGCGGCCGGGCAGCCGGCGGTGTTCGGTATTGGCTCCGACGGTGAGAAGCGCAAACTCGCCCAAAATGGTCGGCATACGCCCTCTGGCTTCGTCTTCGACCAGGATGACCGCCTGGTGGCGGTCGCCTTCGAGGAGGAGACTCCCAAGCTCGTGGTCTTGCAGCCCGATAGCCGAGTGGCTAGGTTCAACCTCCGACTCGAACAGCAGCTCACGAGCCAGCATGTTCTCATTCGGAGCGTTGCGGACGACGGGCGGCATGCGATCGCCGCCGTTTACTCCGACCGCCGGCCGCTGCGGTATCTGTTGCTCGACCTCCATCAAGGACAGGCCCGAGAGCTCTGCTCGGCCTTTGCTGAGCTCGACGAAAGAATGGAAGCGCCCACCGAAGTGGTGCGAATCGACGCGAGCGACGGTTTGGCGCTTCACGGCCGGGTGACTCGGGGCCTGCGAAGGGATGGCGACACCCAAGCTTCAGCCGACTCCGCGCCCAAGGCGCGACCGGTCCGAGGCCTGGTGGTCGTGCCCGCTGACGACAAGTCCTGGGTATTCGATCGAGACGCGCAGTTCCTGGCCGCCAATGGTTTTTCGGTCTTGCGGGTCAGTTACCGAGGTACGCCTGGCTTCGGACCAGCTTACGACACCACCAACCGGCGACGGTGGAATCGACGAATCCTCCAGGATGTCGTCGAAGCGACGCGGTGGGCCATCGACAAGGGCGTCGCTTCGGAGGGCCGGCCGATCTGCGTCATGGGGCGAGGCTACGGTGCGTATGTCGCGGCCATGGCCGCGATCATCGCGCCGAAACTCTATACGTGCATGGTGGGCATCTCGGGCTTTTATAACGTTCCGCAAGCCGTCGACGATGCTGATGCCCCCGCCTCCTATGTAGGCAACCTGCTCTTCGAGTCGTGGCTCGAGGAAGCAGATCCCACCGTTCGCGAAGTCTCACCTTTCCATCGGGCGAACGAGCTCCGTACGGCAACGCTCCTGGTTCACGGTCAGAAAAGTAGGGATGTGCTGGCGAGCCAGTCGGAAACCATGGCGAGGGCGCTCGAGAAGTACGGGACCACGGTCGAACGATTCATGCCACCCACGCAAAAGTTTGACAGACCTGGCCCGCGGACCGCGCTCTACCGCCGGATGGCCCATTTCCTGAATCGGCAGAGCGCGGCCGCAGACAAATCGCCGCCGATATCGACAAGTCCTGTCATTAGATAGTCTTTGCTCGGGGCCGATTGGATTAGACGGCCTGGCAATGGCGGGCTGAGCTCGCGAGCCACGCAAAAAGAAACGGAGCGGGAGAGTGTCAGAAGGCTCTGTGTAAAGGGATTGCGCTCCGATCCCGTTTCTGTTCTGAACTGGAAAGAGGCAGCAAGATGGCCGAAAACGAGCACGAATCCAAGATCGAGGACCCAGTGGAACTTGGCTACGTCACGTCGCCGTCGGGCATGTTGGTCGTTGTCGACTGTGGGTTGTTGAACCTGTGGGCTCACAGCGCCGCTCCATCGCTCCCCGAAGGGACGTTAGATGATCCGGAAGCAGAAATAGAGGCCAACAACGCCCAAGACCTCTTCCTGGAAGGCCCCGATGCACGAGCGGCGGGACTCGCATACGATCGTGGCTGCCATCCCCTTTTCATTTACGACGTGCCGAGAAAGGCAGTCGCGAACCTCGTCCAACACTTCAGCGACTTTGCGAAAGACAACAGCTACGAGGCCGTGCTGACTCCGCTCTCCGAACGGATCTCTCACCGAGAGAGAATCGCTCTTCACCTGGCAAGCGGTGAACCAAAGAATGGGATCTCTTTCCACGGTATCTCAGCCGCTGTCGTTTCCGGCATCCCACCCACAAAAAGGCTCAGGGTACTTGGCCGACGGCGTTCGGTGGGCTCGGAGTTTGAGAGCCGGTGGCACGACGTCTACCTAGAGCTTCAAACCGACGCTAAAGTAGTACGGTCCGAACTCCGGGGTTATGCCGCCGTTGACAAGGCACGGCTGATCTTCGCGGACGCGGACGGACTTGGCGACTGGATTCACGAGGATCCCATCGATGGTCGGGCTGACTTCGTCTTCTGGGGCGCAGATGCAGAACTTGCAGCCACCCAGGCGAACGCTCCTAAGTTAGATGAACAGAACTTCGGATGGCAAGACCTCGAGGTCAGGAAGGTGATCGAGCTTGGTACAAAAGTCGAGGCGCTGCGCTCCGAAAAAGGCTGGCGATTCGCTACTGATTTCCGTCCGCATTCACACCATTGGCAGGCAATGGAAGAAATCAGGCTACGGGAGACTGAATCAGCGACGGTCGTAGTCGGCTGCAGCGAGATGTGCGTCTTCATGACTTCTTGGGGAGATGGCCTGTTCGAGGTGTATGCCGACTATGACGCGCAGGATCGTCTTGCTCGCGTCCGGATAGCGTTAGGAACCGACCGGACCCTGAAGCGAGTGCAAGCCGTCGAGGAGCGATACTTTGGGGATTTCGCGAAGATGGCATTCGTCAGTAAGAAGGTGGTCGAAGATGGCGGGTGCGTGCGCTTTCTCTACCGAGAAGAACCTGACCGCGAGCAGGACAGTGGCTGGAGAGCTTTTGCAGGAGGGGAGACAGACGATTACGCAAACGATGCGTCAAACGTCCTGCCCATGCCTCTGCGTGATCTGCTGGAGCGCGACGCGAGCATTGAAGAAACGCTCAGAGCGCCGGTTGGGAGCATGTTCGAGCGCGAGTCCTGCGACGCTCTGTTCACACTCGTAACAGACTGGGAGCTGGACAGCTAAATTCGGACGCCGCTCTGAAGCCAATGAAGCGATTATGTCCGCATTCACAGCCGAAGCCATTTCTGAGCCTGACGACCTGAACTGGTGCTACGGTCCTGAGGTTCCCGTTCCCGCGATGGGCGGAGACTCGATCACCTTCGTCTTCGAATCCTATGCGGAGTCCACGCAGAGGGATGCGCTGGTACGTGTCGCCAACACCTTCGCGGCCGCCCCCAAGACTCTCCTAGAAGCCGCGGAACCTTTCCTTGCAGAATACTTGCGTGACTGTAACTCAGACTGGGCCCTGACAGACGATGAATACATTCATGTCGCCACCCCGTCGGACGTCTGGAGTCATGTTCACCTCCCCGAGGAGGTTCACGTTACGGAACGCGACGAGACAGTCTATCTGGTCATCGAGGCCAATTGCGACTGGGAACCTGAACACGGACTCATGCTCGTATTTGACGAAAACCTGCAGTTGGTGAAGCTTGGCCCCTACGATGGCCATGTGACTAATGAGCATGCCTTTGCTGACCCTAGCCTTCGCGGTGTCGTCTACCGAAGACGATCGAGCTGAAGCCATCCAACAAACTGACTCGCCCCGAGTTCACCAGAGACGCGCGTGAGTCAGTGGCATTACCTCGACCAGTGAACACCGGATATGTGGAGAGAAACACGTGTTGAAGACGGCGAAGCGCGACGTAGGGTCAGCAACCGTTCAAGTCGGAAACCGTGAAGCTGGATCTTAGAGGACAGCGCTCGGCCCCTGATACCATCGCGCAGTATCAGTTGCACGAAGCACTCGTATACGATCTGTGGCTACATATCAGCGGCGATTCGCTGCTAAACAGACATCGTCCACCTTTGAGGCAAGGTCAAAGCTCCGTACCCGATCTTCTGAGACGCCTTCCTCAGGCATCATCGACACATCGGCTTCTCCCGCCCTATCCTCGCTCAGTGCCCGCTTGAATCGCTTGCCCGAGCTGCAGTCTGAAACACACCGCGCGCCCCGACGGGCGCTGTCCTCGGTGCGGTGAATTTGCAACAGTCGAAGCCGGGCTGGTCTCAGGCGGGGCGGCGCCCGCGTCCTTCACCCGACCCTCCCACGACGTCGAGACGGACGACCCTGACCTGGGTGGATTCCACGAGGCCCTGCGTGCCCACCCGTGCATCGTCGGTGTCGTCTCGCTCTTCATCGGATTCGCGTTCAGCCACTGGCTGATCCTCGGCCCGATGCGGGAAGCCGACCTGCAGGCCGAGGAGGTCATGATCAGCGCGAAAGGCGTGCTCGTGGGGGTCGCCTTCACCTGCCTCGGTGTCCTTCTGACTGTCTTCGGCCCCTATGTCGCGAGCGCGCTGTGGCCCCGAGAGAACGAGTCGAGGACCCCCGGCCACGCGATGGGCGTGGGCATCGCCCTCCTCGCGTTCATCACTTATCTGGGCGTCGAATCCTACATTCAGAGCCTCGGCTATCGGCTCGAGCCGTTTTGGAAATAGGCGATCGGAAGGCTCCTTGAGTTATCATGCAGTGGCCCATGTTTGCACCGTCCGCAAGATCAATGGCGGCGCTCGAGCTCGCACTCTTTGTTGGCATTGTCGCCGGCCATACCGTCGGTATTCTGCCGATATCTTCCACGCCGTTGTTGGTGGTGCTCGTCTGGTGGTCCCTTCACCGGCGGCACATGACATGGGCTTCCATCGGGCTTCTGTGGCCGAACAAGGTGGTGGTCTGGGTGCTCACCGGCGTAGTTGCGGCAGTGGTGCTGCAGTTGTGGGGTACATGGGTTCAAGAACCCTTCTTCGATAGACTGACCGGACAAACGCAGGATCTGTCTCAGTTCTCGCAGATGAAGGACAACTTGGGATTTCTTGTTGTCATGCTCATCCTCAATTGGCTCTTGGCGGCCTTCGGTGAGGAGACCGCCTATCGCGGCTATCTTCTTAATCGGCTCGCCGACCTTTTCGGCCGGACCAAGCTCGGATGGACCGCGGCGGTCGTGTTCGGATCTGCAGCTTTCGGGGTGGCCCATTTGTGGCAAGGCACATCCGGGGTGCTCGATGCTTCGGTGATGGGGGTTTGGTATGCGCTGCTCTATCTCGGAGCCAATCGCAACCTATTGGTCCCGGCGGTCGCTCATGGGGTCAACAACACGAACGGACTCTGTCTCATCTATCTGGGATACGGCTTATAGGCGGTATTCGCGAGACGCGACGATCGATACGCCGTTCGTGGAGTCGATGTACCTCGGTATCTTCTTCAACCGCGGTGTCCTTCGGAGGGGCGTGAAGATCCGTGCGTCCGGTCGAGTGCGGCGTAGACTCGCGCCCTGCGACTTCTTGATTCGCGCGACCCCCGAGATCCCGCTGCTCAAGCCTCCGGCAAAACCCGAATCGCCGACAGAGGATGAACCTCTCGGATCCCGTCCCCTCCCGGGCAACACCGGGGCATCCACAGTGCTCGAAGCGCAAGTCCTGCACAACATACTCCTCTCGTGGCACGAGCCCCCTTGCGCAGATGCCCTACGGCTCAAGGGCCGGCCGAGCGACCAGGCACGGAACTTGCCGACATCATGCTATGGCCGCGCATCTAGATCGTCGGAAGATCGAGTCGACCTTCTCCTCCGGTCTAAACATCAGACAGATCTCGGAAAATGGTCGGGAATACCTGCGGTCTGAATTCAATATCTCGGACGCCGACCTTCAGGACTTCGCGCAGGCAGGCGATCCCGAAGACGGGGTTGACGTGGTTTCGGGCGACGTCGAGTTGCGGGAGTTCGGCACCCTGATTCTCGGCGATGAGAACCTGGTCGATACGTCGTCGCTTCCGCCACAAAAGGCGGAGCGAATTCGGGACCTGTTCGATTTCTTCGCCCAAGAGATGGCCAAACAGACGGCGCTCGCCTCACGCCAGGGCGACACCGACGTATCCTTCGACGTTCGCCCCCCGGCGCCCGTCGGCATTCGAGGCACGGGGCAGACATCGGTCCTGGCCCCGCAGGCCGCAGATCAACGCCCGCCGCTCACCCCCGATGAAGTCATCCTCAGCGCTCCGGTATCGACGCCCGGCGTGCTGCTGGTGAACGTCAGCGCTACCCGCGAAGAGATCGCCACGGCTTTGTACGGCGATCCGACGCGCACCGACGATTTCGATATCGTCACGCCGCAGCGGGACGGAGGCGACGACGCGCTGGGCTCCGAGGACGCGGTGGCGGTGATGCCACGTGATCCGGCCGATTTGACGAAGTTTGCCCTCGCCAAGCTCCGGCCTGCGTTGGAAGCCGCCGTCGTCCTCGACGCCGCGAGGACGGCCGACAAGCTTCGAACAGACTACTACCTCGTACCGGGCGAAGTGAACGAGCTCGTTTTCCGGAGTCTGAAGTGGTCGCAGCTGTCGGAGTTCACCGACGCTCGCGGCAACAGCTATTTCGACCGATACTTGCTGGCGCTCAAGGGTGAGAAGATCGGCAGGTCGAATGCCCTCGAGCGGCTGCAGGCTCGGACGGACTCCGAGCAGCTCGAAAAGGCGATCAAGCTTCGCTCAGACGCCGTGAACGTCCGCTACAAGGTCCGGGATACCGACCGAAGCGGGAAGTTCAGCCCGGGAGCGGTCATCGGTCGGTTCTATTGGGCGGGCGAAGGCGGCGAAGGGAGCTTGCAGCTTCGTGTCGGTCCGGAGCTCGCGGTGGCCCATACTCGCGAAGAAGCCGAGATCCTCACCCGCAACTCGCCTTTCCAGGCCATGCGGGCCGTGGTCGAACAAGAGGTCAACGGAGAAAGGAAGTACGTCGGCTACGGCATCGTGCACGCCAATCTGGACCTATTGGTGCAGGGGCCTGCGGAAGGCGCCGAGGGGCGCTTCTTTTGGTACCACCGCACCACCATCTTCATTCCTGAAGGCAACAGTCCAGGCGACCTCTTCCGCGACTCCCCGACCGTGCAGGCGACGCAGCAGCGTCTCCTCGACGAGGCTATCCGTCAGGCCGGAACCGGTGATTTGCACAAGCTCTACGCGCTCCAGCTAGACGTCCTGGCCCGCGCCTCGATAGACGAGCGCCTCCGGATCGTGAAGCTCGTAGTCCAACGCGATAGTTTTGACAGCGAAAAGGCCAACCAACTTCTGGCTCGAGTTATCCTCAGCGTTCAAAACGATGACTTCCCTGCCTTCGAACGAAAGCTCTCGACGACCGGACTCTATCGGGCATTACTGCGCAACGACCGCGGGCTTCGCCCATTGGCCCGCGTATTCACCTTAAAGACGTTGAGTTCAATTCCGATCGGAGGCGAGGCGCTCGACAATATGCCCGTACTGCGGATCGGGAGCGCGGACTGGACCAAACGATGGGCCTTCGGCGTCCCGGTTACCGTCAAGTCGCAGCTCGTACCGCCCTCCCAGTGGGCTCCGGAGGACGCTCCGTCGTTCGATCCATCCCGACCGATCCCCGGCCGAGAGCCAGCCCTCCCTGGTGAAGCGGCGGGAACCGTCGACCGGGCCGCGATCCGATTCGACTTACAGTCCCAGTACCGACTCACGCCCGCGGACGTTAAGACCGAAGGGAGTTCCGGTCCCTACCTGCCCACTCAGCTGGTCATGGTCCAAGTCGACACCGATGACGGCCCCCAGTTCCGGATCGTGACCGCTCTCGAGGCGGCGGCGATGACCTCCGGTCCCGGCTACGAGGCCATCGTACAATCGGGAACCGATGCCGTAACCGTCGCCCTCATGGCGCAGGCGGGCATGAGTTTGGCCGCGACGTTTGGCCCCGCTTTCGTCAACGGCGCCGCTCGGGGCGGCATGAGCGCCGGTCTTCGGGCCATGGCCGCACACGCTGCCACTGAGGCCGGAAAGCAGGCGCTTCGCCAGTTCGCTTTCGATGCGGGCCTGTTGGCCACCGTTCTTGTCGTCGAAGAAAACCGCAGCGCCCTCGAAAAGACCGAAGCCGGCCGAAAGTTCCTCGCCGCCTACGACGTCGCGATGGTTGGTCTGCTCGCGTATGGCGGATATCGGCTGCTGAACTCCGGGATGGTCGAGCGGCTCGCTCGTTTGGGAAATGCCGCCGTCAAGTCGCTATCAGGTCGGGCGCAGGCCGCCGCGCGACGGATCGAGGTCGAGCTCCAGGCCCTTCAAAAGACCTTCAAGACGATGAGCGAGGCCGACGAGCTCGTCGCCGTCACCACCAATGGCACGCGGGTCATGGTCCCCGGTAGCGAACAGCGCTTCGGCCATCTGTTGATGATGGCGCGGGGCGATGTAGCGACGAAGGCCTTGGTCGGTCGCCTGCCCGCCGGCGCGGGGAAGACCACGGCCCAAGAGACTCTGGCCTGGCTCCAGGGTGGGGCGACCACTCGGGAGGCCCGACGCGCGTACGCCGCCATCGCCAATCACGCGAACGCCCTTCCGACCGCCAAAGAAGCCGAGGCCTTTCTCGGCCGAATCGCCAGGATTCGCAGCGCCGGCAAGCCACCCGCGGTCGTCGCCGACCTCCTCGTGACGGCGACTAAGCAAGGCAGCTTGGCCCAGCAGCTTCAGTACCTGGAAGCGGTCCAGGCACTGGTCTCCAAGAGTGCACTCACGCAGGAAGCGCTGAAGGTCCTGGGTCAGAAGGCCCGCCAGGGCAAGCTGGACGTCGTCTGGCTGATGAAGGAGACCAACCTGTCGGCGGAGACGATCAACTTTCTCGGCAAGGACTCTCAGACGCCGTGGAGGCTCCTGCAGCGCGCCTCCGCCACATCACCCATGCCCAGCAAGTCGGTGATGATGGACTTTCAGCGGCGCGTCCGCGGTATGGCCGGCGAAAAGGCCGCTGAAGCCGCCGTCAAGGAATGGCGAAGAACCGTCGGTGCGCCGGCCTATAGAATTGATCGAAGGCAAGTCCCGGCCGGCAACAGCAAGCTCGACTACCGGTTGGTGTCGACGGGCGACGGCCCCAGGGCGACCGCCCTCATGGAGGTCAAGGGCTGGAACAGGACCGCTTGGACCAACGCCATCGAAGCCGGGAACGCCAAGATCGCCGGCGAGACGCTGAAAGGCAAAGCGAGGGACGCGTATCGCAAGATGCAGCACCTGATCAAGCAGCTGAAAGACGCAACCGCCCACGGCACGGACGCGCCATTCCTGATGGTCACGGACGATATTGCGCACCTTGTGCCCGACCTTAGGAATATCCTCAGCTACCACGGGCTCGGCAATGTCAGGATCGTCTATATGGCCGAGGGTCAGATTGCGGCGGCGAGCGCACAGATTCGCGGAGGACTAGGGTTGCCGGTGAAGAAGAGATGAGTGAGTCGATTTCTACTGCGGTGTGGGTGATCTTCAGTGGTCGTCCGGCATCCGAGACGAAGCCAGAGGCAAAGGCGTACTTCGCCCCCTTTCCATCCGAGGAAGTCGAACCGTGGCGATCGGTCACGACCCCCGGCGGCAGCGCACTTTTCTCTCACGAGCCGGGCAGCGAAGGGCATCACGACATGCCCCTCGCCGAGAAGCTGTCCCACAAGGGCGTCGTCGCGTTGTGGTGGACGGCGACCGACACCCTGCTGGAGTTCGACAACGGTCGAGAGCGTTCCGAACCTCAGCGAGCGCTCGTCGATTGGTTGCGAGAACACGGCGTCGAAGAAGAAGACGACGACGAACTTTTGCCGACACCCGACGTCACCTCGGTCGCCGTCTTCGTCGGTATGGAGGCCGAAGCGGTCGCCAAACTCTTCACACAAGACGGCATCGAAGTCAGCTCGGGGCCGGTCGGCGCCATCGTTCGGCACACCAAGGGCCAAGCGTCGTTCGCCGCGAAGCTTGTTTCCAAGAAAGTTGGTCGTACCGCTCACGTCATTACGATCACTCGCACACCCCAGGAGCCTTTTTTAGTCGAGATCATTCAGGGCGATAAGTCGCTCGGCTTCTTCGGCGACGTGCTCGGCTCATGGCCGGGAATGGTCATTCTCGACGACGTCTTGGGCGAGCGCGAGCCCCGTCGAATTCTCTCTAAACTCGGCTTGTCGGACTTGGCGAAGTAGATTCTTAGCGACGCGATCCGCCCCTGCCAGGTCCGTCGAGGTGGACAAGCGTCAGGCGGCGCCCACGGGGGCGGTCACGGTGGAGCGCTCCAGCGCCGCGGCCGCGAAGGCGGGGCCGGCATCGGCGAGCTTGTGGAAGGCGACATCAACGCCGTGGGCGCGAAGCTCATCGACTTCGTCATCGTAGCTGGCGGTCGCGGCAATGGTGCCGCGGTAGCCGGCGCCGCGGAGTTGGGCGACGGCCGCCATGTTCTCCTCGTGGCTATCGATCGCCAACATGACCAGCTCCACCCGTTGTGGATCGATCTCCAGCCTCGCCCAAAAATCGGCGTCGGTGGCGCTGGCCTCGAAAACGCGGCGCCCCTCGCTGGCCATGGTCTTCACCACCTGCTCGTCAACGTCGAAACCGACCAGGTCTTGGTCGCCCACCAACCCCCTTGCTCGTTCGTAGGCGTAGGCTCCCACTTCGCCCAGGCCGAACACGAGCACGCGGGCCGAGCCCACGCGGACGGGCTGCTCCTCGGGGATAGGCGTCTGTCGTTCGAGTCGCGTGAACCACTCTCGGTAGGCAGCGTACAGCTCGAAGGCGCGGCGATTGAGCAGCGACAGGGGCACGAAGCTTACGCCCATGGCCAGCGCGAGGGTGACCAGCCACGTGGGTTCCAACCAGCCCTTGGTTACCGCTACCGAGCAGACGATGAGCCCGAACTCACTGTAAGGCGTGAGGCCGAGTGAGGCCAACCACGCGCTACGTGAACGCAGTCCGAAGCGGGTGAAGAGCACCATGTACAGCACGCCCTTGACGGGAAGCAGCAGCGCGAGGCCGGCCGCGACGCCAAGGTCGGCGAGGCTCGGCGCACCGGTCAGACCGATAGTGACGAAGAAGCCCACCAGGAGGAGGTCCTTGATGCTGAGGAGCGCCGCCGACAGCTCCTTGGCCTTCGGCATGCCGCCGACGATGGCGCCGGCAACCAGAGGGCCGAGGTCTTCCTTGACCCCCACGAGGCCGAACAGCTGGGCGCCGCCGAGGGTCAGCGCGAGACCGGCGAGCACGAGGAGCTCGCGGTGACCCGCCCAGGTGAGCAGTCGGCCGAACACCGGCCGAAGCAGCGGCAGCCCGAAGAGCCCCAGCGCCCACGGGCTCGGCACCGTGCCTTTGGTGACGGCGAGAAAAGCGACCGCCACCAGGTCTTGGACGACGAGGATACCGATGAGGACACGCCCATAGAGGGCATTCATGTTCTCGCGGTCCTCTAGAATCTTCACCGAGAAGAGAGTGCTGGAGAAACAGCCCACGAAGGCGATCGCCACGACGCCGATGGGTGCGAGCGCGGCGAAGGGGGCCACCCCCAGGGCCATCGGCGCCGCGAGCGCGACCGCGCTGATCGCCGTGAACAGGACCGTATGCAGCAGCGACGTCCCGAGCACGTGCGGCCGTAGAAGCGAAGGCAGGTCGAGCTTGAGGCCGATGGCGAAGAGCAGGAGCTGGACACCGATGTTCGAGAGCGTGGTGAGCGAAGGGTCAACCTTGAGCCCCAGCTGCTTCATGAGGAAGCCTGCGGCCAGAAAGCCGAGGAGGGGGGCCTGTCCAAGCTGCTTCACCGCGAGGCCGAAGAAGAAGGCGATACCGATCCAGGTCAGATCCATGACGCCTACCTCTTTCCGTAGCCTCAACCCGTCGTCCACCCCCGAGCGGACGAGACCCTCGATTCCCCCCACCGGACCGTATCGGGCGTTCCGTGCCCCACCTCACCGGGGGCGCGCCGGTCTGCAGATCGCCTGACACGCGCAGTGGACGGAACCGTGAAGACCCGCAGTCACTCGTCGTGCGCCTCGTCCCGCCAGTGATCGTGCTGGTCTGCCGCTGCCTGTCGGGCGGCCTACGAAGAACCTCGGCGAGCGAGCTTGAACTCTCGGCTGAAGATCGTCCACAGCCTGCTGCGTCCATGCTGCTCGTTCAACCGCGCGAACAGGTCGTCTCTGGTCATGCCGAGCATGCCGGTCAAGACCTGGCCGTACCACGCCAAGTTCTCGCGGGCCTCGGAAACCGACTTGCTCCTAAGGAGGTTTTTGAACTCGTCGAACACGCGGTCGCGGCTCAGGTTGCGGACCTTGGTCCCGCCGTGTGCGGACTCTAAGACGAAGCCGATGAATGCGGTGGGCACACCATGCCGGTTGGCGAGGAACTGCTCCCAGTCTCGGTGGCCGCGAACAGAGGCCACATTCTCGTCGAGTTGTTCGACGAGGTCGAAACGGCTTCGCGGGCCGCGGAACGCCTCCATCGGGGATTCGGAGTCGAAACGCCCCAGTAGAAAGTCGATGGCTTCGAGCTTCATCCCGGACCTCTTGGCGAGATAGCGACGTTTGCCTAGGTCCGTTCGGACCTCGCCCACCGTATGGTGGCCCTCGACTTCGTCGCGACCCAACAGATCTTTGATCTGCTCCACGAGCTCCTGGACGTCATCTCGGAAGTGAGGATCCCAATTGATTCGAATCGAATGGCATCCCAGAAGTGGCCGGATCTCGTCCGGAACCTCATCGCGGCGAGGCAGCTCCGCATCCTGCAGCAGCAAAGGGATGACAGGGATGGAGCGGCTCAATAACGTCTGCACCTCGAAACGAACAGTGTCGTCCTCGCCATAGATCCGCACGCCGTTCCGATCCTCGGCGGATGCCCAGCTCGGTCCGATGGCGACGATGCCCGCTTCGCAGTTGGCAAGCTTGGTTCCAAGGACCTCACGAAAAGGGAGCCCGGCGGGAATGGACCCGACGTCATGAAAGACGGTGCCTTCTCCGAAAGCGTCGAGTAAGTGGTCGACGACTCGCCCGACCGAATACTTGGTGTCATCGCGACGGTAAGAAACAAAGAGAAATGGTTCAGTCATCAGCAGTTCCGAGACGGCCCGGCGACAAGTTAGTTCCTCGACGCACGGTAGTCAGCAACCAATATGGTATCTGATCATGTAGGCGGCTGCCAAGTATCGTTCCAACAAACCGATTGCGGTGACGTCGCTCTGCGGAGCTGGGTTGCCTCACGAACTTTATGGCACTATCTGAGCCCTCTCTCCCTTAGGGAAGATGCGCCGATTCAGAAGTCTCTCTTCGGCGCTTCGATGATGTCATCGGTAGTGGTGGCCCCCTCGAAATCGTCGAAGGTATCGACCTCGATCGGAGAATCATCGAGGTTGTCCTTATCCACGTAACGTGTGAACGCTCCCCGAACACACCAGAACTCGATTCCATCGAACGAAGCGAAGCGGGCGGACTCCGGCTTGAATCCACCGCTCGCGCGAAGACACGCCCACGTCCCGCCTTCCGGAGTGCGGAAAACTTGCGCGCCACTACTCTGGCGTCGCGGTGGTGTGTTGAACGACTCCGGCCGACGTGGAGCATCGCGCCCTGGCCGCGGACGGGCGGTGGCGATGGGCGCCGAAGAGCCGCGATCCGTCGGTGCTCGACGGATGAAAGCGACGAAGTCGGCCACCTTCTGTCCCTGGGGCCCGGCCGATCGCGCCGCCACCTCGATGAGCGTAAGGACCTCGGCGAATCCGTCTGGTCCGTTAGCTGCCGCCGCGCGGCCCGCATATCGAGCTGCCGCTGGTCTCTTGCCGGCGACGAATCGTTCGAATGCCGCGCCCATGTCGTCGCACCCTTCGAGCTTCGCTTCTTCGCAGGAATTCTCGACGATTATCCGACCAGCGGCACCGGCCACCGCCGAGCCGGCAAGCTTAGCTGCGCCGCCGAGACGTCCATTCACGCCCGCGCAGCCAACCACGAGCAGCAACGCCGCCGTGGCACAGGACCGGCGATAAGCAATGCTGATATTTGCGTGGAAGTATCCCCGTCGTGAGGGATACTGAGAAACTTTCGCACGCCCGAAGACATTAAGCCCCACCGCGAGGATACTGGCACAGGGTCCGGCGCCCACGCGATACGCTGATGCAAACCGGTTCGGCGGTTGACTCGCCCGGATGCATTCCGGTGGATGTACGAGCGCCGAGCCAGGCTATCACCGGCCCGGCTGTAATTCTTTCTTCTGCAGATTGCGCTTCGGGGAGATTCGGAGCGAAGCGCCGCCGGCACGCACGACGCTGTCAATAGACTGCATCGAACCGAGTGCAACCTCCTCACTAAGAAGACGCGGCCTCGATTCTGTCTTTTGAACTCCGGCGTCAATCGACACCCATGATCGAACACCCAACATAATCCATTTAAACGAACTCCACCTTAACAAAGCCAGCAAAACGCCGAGATCGATCAACTTGGATCGTACGACCGCGGGCGCCACACCCAAGTCAGCCTCCACGTAGCGTGTTTGCATTTATGACGATGTAAAAACTATGACGATAACCAGGACCCGATATCACGAACCTACAGGTGCCCAGAGTTCTGCCCCCGGAATGCGCAGACAATCGCCGGGCCCGGGTTGCGTCAGCCAGGCAAACTCGTGAAGCTAACCGCGCTCATGGCGGATCGAGATTCCAGCAAAGCACTCCACAAGAACGTCGACTCGGTGACTTCCGAGGCTCATGGCCTGTCCCGGCGCGCCTTCCTCAGAGGCACGGGCCAGACCGCCGCTGGGGCCGCGGTCCTCCAGGCTGCGCTGACGCAGTGCGCCCCGTCGACCAAGCCCAAGATGGCCGCGAAGACCATCGGTCCGGGGGCTGTCCAGGTCACGATGCGCGTGAACGGCGCGAACCGTCAGCTCGAGGTCGAGCCGCGAACGACGCTGGCCGATGCGCTGCGGACCGAGCTGGGCATGACCGGCACCAAGGTGGCGTGCGATCGCGGCGCCTGCTCCGCCTGCACGGTCTGGATCGACAAGGCGCCGGTGAGCGCATGCATGACCTTGGCCGTCGACATCGGCGGTCGTGAAGTCACTACGGTCGAGGGACTCAAGAAGGCGGGTGAGCTTCATCCGGTGCAAGCGGCCTTCATCAAACATGACGCCATGCAGTGCGGCTTCTGCACACCGGGAATGGTCATGAGCTGCGCGGCGCTTCTGGAGAAGAAGTCGAATCCGTCCCTCGACGACGTGAAGCGCGCGGTCAGCGGCAATCTCTGTCGCTGCGGAACCTACAACCACGTGTTCGACGCGACGCTGGACGCGGCCAAGCAAACGATCGCGCGCCGGACCCACGGTCAGCGTGAAGGCTAAGCCCGGGAGGAGACGACGAAATGGCCAAGCCCAATAAACGCAACGACCAGAAACTCCGCTCGGTCACGCTGCCGCACGGCATTCCGGAAGACGGGATCGGCGCCGTGCGCCGCCAGATTCCCGCCGACGAGCCTCCGCCCTGGCCGGTGAACGCCGAGCTGGCCGTGGTCGGAAAGCCGACGCCCCGTCTGGACGGAGAGCTCAAGGTCACCGGCGGCGCTCGCTACACCGCGGACATTCAGCTTCCCGGCATGCTGTACGCGCGGCGCATCGTGTCGCCCCACCCTCACGCCCGCATACGCTCGGTCGACACCACCGAGTGCGAAAAGCATTCTGGCGTCAAGGCCGTTCACATCATGAAGCGTGAGCTGAAGACGGCGAAGCTCGAGGATGCGAGTAAGGAGCTGAAAAGCGACTTTCCGATTGTTCGTTACGCCGGGCAGCCGATCGGAGCCGTGGCCGCCGTCAGCCAGGCCGCCGCCGACGAGGCGGCCGCGCTCGTGAAGGTCGAATACGAGATCCTCCCGTTCGTGGTGGACATGGAAGTCGCCGAGAAACCCGGTGCGCCAAGCGTGTATCCGGCGCCCGCGAGCCAGGCGGGCACCGCCGGCGGCGGTGGCGGCCCGAGCGGTATTCCGCTGAACGGAAACGTCCGCGGTCCAGTGAGAAATCGGCGGAACCAAGGCACGCCGGAAGGAGACGTCAAGCAAGGTTTCGCCGATGCCGACGTGGTCGTAGAGGCCGAGTTCCGGACTCAGGTGCAGACCCACAGCCCCATGGAGACCCACGGTGTCGTGGCCGATTACAAGCCCGACGGACTGACGGTCTACGCATCCACGCAAGGCACCAAGTCCGTGCGCAAGGAGATCGCCGACCTGTTCGAGCTCCCGTTGAGCAAGATTCGCGTCGTCACCGAATTCATGGGGGGCGGCTTCGGCGCCAAATTCGGCATCGGCAACTACGGGATGCTCGCCGTGCACCTATCCAAGAAGACCGGCGCCCCGGTGCGGTTGATGCTCGATCGAAAAGAAGAGCACCTTTCGGTGGGCAATCGACCGAGCTCCCGACAGAAGCTCAAGATCGGCGCCAAAAAGGACGGGACCCTCACCGCGGTGGCCCTGGACTCCGTGGGCACCGCCGGCACCGGTACCGGGTCGGGGACCGGCGCGCCGGCGTTCTTGATGTACAAGTGCGTGAACACCGAAATCTCCGAGGCCGACGTGTTCATCAACGCGGGACCCGCCGCTGCCTTCCGCGCCCCTGGCCATCCCCAGGGATGCTTTGCGCTGGAGCAGGTGATCGACGAGATCGCCGAAAAACTCGGCATGGATCCGCTGGCGCTCCGAGACAAGATCGACGTCGACGAGAAGACGACCATCGACAGCCAAGCACGCCGGGTAGAGCGCAAGCTGGGCGCCGACATGTTCGGATGGAGCAAGCGTCGGCCTCCTGCCAGCGACACCGGCCCCATCAAGCGAGGCGTCGGCATGGCGCAGGCCATCTGGTACCGCTTCGTAGACCTCGACTCGGGATGCACTCTCCGGCTCGGCCAGGACGGCTCGGTGGAGCTAATGTCGGCGGTGCAAGACATCGGCACGGGGATCCGTACCGCCCTTGGCCAGGTCGCGGCCGAGGAGCTCGGCCTTCGGCCCGAAGACGTCGCCGTGCGAATCGGCGACACGGCGTTCCCCAACGGCCCCAACTCCGGGGGAAGTCAAACCACCGGCGGTCTCACCCCTGCCGTCCGCGACGCGGCTCATCAAATCAAGAACAAGCTGATCGACGCGGTCGCCAATGCGACCGACGCCGAAGCCAAAGACCTCACCGTCACCGAAGGGCGCGTTCGCTCCCAAGACGGGAAGATCGACCTGCCGTTCCGAAACGCCTGCAAGGCACTACCCACCGAGTTCGTCGAGGTCACGGCGACCCGAAAGCCCGACTACGGCGGGTTCGAGCGTGATTTCGGCGGTCGTGGGGGCCTCGGCGTCGGCGGGATGGGGGGCGTTCAGTTCGTGGAGGTCGAAGTCGACACGGAGACCGGCATCATCAACGTCGAGCGGATCGTCGCCGTCCATGACTGCGGACGACCGATCAACCCTCTCGGGGTCGAAAGTCAGATTCAGGGCGGCATCCTGCAAGGGATCAGCTACGCGTTATTCGAGAACCGCATCCTGGATTCGCAGTCCGGCCACATGGTGAATCCGACCCTGGACACCTACAAGATCCTCGGCTCGCGCGAGACGCCCCAGATCAATGTGCGGATCATCGAGCAGTACCACGGCCGCAGCAACACCGACGCCGGTGGAATCGGCGAGCCGGCTACGGTGCCCACGGCAGCGGCGATCGCCAACGCCTTCTACAACGCGACCGGCAAACGGGTCCGTGAGCTGCCGATGACGCCGGACGTCGTCCTCAACGCTCTCGGCGTGCTGGGCTGAGGCCGGACGAAGGCCTGGAGATCAACGACGATGAAATCGATGAACGCTTTCGCCTGGACCGAAGCCCCCTCCGTGGATGCAGCCCTGGCCCAGCTGGATGGCCGCGCGGTTGTCAAGGCGGGAGGATTGGACCTCCTCGACCTCATGAAGGAAGGCATCGTAGCCCCTGACCGCCTGGTCAATATCAGAAACATCAAAGGCCTCTCGCAGATCGAAGACGACGATCGAGGCGGGCTGCGTCTGGGTGCGCTGGTTACCCTCGCTGAACTGGACGCCCATCCCGCCGTGCGAGAGCGTTACGGCGTGCTGGCCGACGCCGCCGGTCACGCCGCCACCCCCAACATCCGCAACACGGCTTCACTGGGCGGTAATCTGCTCCAGCGCCCGCGCTGCTGGTACTTCAGGTCCGCCGACTTCAACTGCAAGAAGAAGGGCGGCGTGAAATGCTTCGCGATGGAAGGCGAAAACCAGTTCCACGCCATCTTCGACAACCGTACCTGCGCGATGGTGCATCCGTCGTCCACCGCCACCGCGCTCTTGGCGCTGAACGCTTCGGTGGTCCTCAAGAGCGCCAAGACCGAACGGACCCTGCCCCTCGCCGAGTTCTTCGCCCGCCCCGAGCAGAATCTCGAGCAAGAGACGGTGATCGGCGCCGACGAGATCCTCACTGAGGTTCGTATCCCTGCGCTCAGCAATAAGACGAAACAGGCCTTCATCAAACAAGGACACCGCGAGTCGTACGACTGGCCGCTGGCCAGCGTGGCCGCCGTGCTGGAGATCGACGGCGGCGTCTGCAAGAAGGCGTCGATCGTGCTCGGCGCCGCGGCCGCAGTCCCCTATCGGACCGAAGCCGCGGAAAGAGCGCTGGTGGGCGTCCCCATCGACGAACAGACCGCCCGCCGCGCGGCGAGCGAAGCCTTAACAAAGGCGACCCCGCTCGCACACAACGCGTACAAGGTCCCGCTGTTCGAGACCGTCATCCGTCGGGCCCTTCTGAAGGCCGCCGCTTGAAGGAAAAGAAATGAATAAGCCCTTGTCGATCCTCGACGAGCCAACGCTCTGCCGTTACCTCCAAACCAAACCGGTCTTCGGACTCGAAGAGCAAGCAGGACTGCCGTGGGGCGAAGGAGCAGCCACCAACCAGAGCTTTCGGTGCCTACAGACCACCGAGGCCGCCGGACCCGATGAGCAGCTCGCTCACCCCGAGTCTTGTCGATCCGCCCGCGCCTGCTTCACGAAGAAACGGTAACCAGGCGGCGACAAAGACTCAGCGCGCTCGTTCACCGCCGCTGAACCTGCAGCGGCACCGGCTGACTCACCCATCGCCCCGCCACGACCCGGGCCTCGCGTTTGTTGACCAGCGCGACGGGGATCTCGACCTCCACCGAGAACTTGCTGATGCGACGGCCGGTCGACCGATCCTCACGAACCATGGCCGGTCGCCAACGCCCCGCCGGAAGCTCCTGATCGTCCAACAGCAGCTTGAACTCGGGCGTGGGCGCTGTGCCTTTGAGCGAGCTCACCAGCACGAACTCGACGGCGACGATATGTCGGGCGGGCCGAGAGCGCCTGAATCGGGTATACGGCGGCTGTTCGACCCTTCGAGTGGCCTTGCGCAAAGTGATGCCCTCCCCGTCCGGATCTTGCGGCGCCGCCGGAACGCCCGCGGACGGGCCCGACCGGCCTCGCCCTCGCTTCGAGGGGGGCGGCGGGCGGCCACCGATGGGGACCGCCGTCCGCGCTCGGACCAACATGGCGTCGAAGCCGGGCGGGAAGTGGCGATTCGACTCGGGGCTGACGTCTTTCAGGATCGCGAAGTTGCCGAACAGCGCATACTCGATGGGCAGCGCAAAGGCGATGCCTTCGGCCTGCATGATCTTCGCCGTTACCACCCCAACGACTCGGCCGTCACGGCTCACCATCGGCCCGCCACTGTTGCCAGGATTCACGGCGAGATCCGTCTGCAGGTACATCGTCTTATGGAACATCCGCCCGCCGTGACTGAGAATGCCCCGGGTCAACGTGAGATCGAGACCGCCGGGGGAGCCGACGGCTGAAACTTCGTCGCCCACCACCAGGTCACTCGCCCGCCCCAGGGGCAAAACCGGGCGGCTGCAGACATGGCTGGGTCCACACTCAATGAGCGCCAGGTCGAGGTCCACGCCCTGCCGAATGACCTTTCCTTCCGCCCTCTGGCCTTGAAAGACCAAAGTCACCCTTCGCTCGGTCGCGACATGGCGGTTGGTCAGAAAGAGTCCGGGTCGAATCACGGCGAAGGCGGTGCCTGCCCCTCCGGACGGGGACTGCACCATCACCACCGAGTCGATCAAGCTTGCGGCGCTCCGCGGCGGCGCTTGCTCGATGGGGGGAGGAGGCGGCGGAGTCACGTCGCGGTCCGAGATGTCCGACGACAGTCGGACCGCGGTCAGCTGCGGCGTCATTCGTCGCAGAAGCAGATCCGCCCCCACGACGAATGCGATCACTAGCGCGAGCGAGAGCGCCAGTAACGTCATCGCGGTACGCACCGCCGACGACCGGCCGCGCCCGGGGCTCCGGGGCGCGGCCACCGAACGACGTGCCCCGTTTGGGCGACGATCTCGAGGGGAGGCCACAGATCGCGGTGAGGCCGGGGTCGACGCCGACTCGACCATCGCGGACACACCGTGTTGATCGAGGAACGTCTTGACCTCGCGAAGCCTGACCAGCGGCATCTGTTTGGCCACGTACGCTGGGCCGCGTCGGAGCGCGTCGGCGAATTCGCCCGCCCCCGTCGGCAACGGCAGTCCCGCGTTGTGAAGGAGCATCCCGATCGCATCGGCGTGCTCCGGTGCGGCGCTGACGGCAAGGTGCCCGAGCAGCGCCTGGCCGCACGATGGGCAAGCGATCATCGAAGCGGTGGTGGGCGCTCCGCAGCTCGGACAAACGGAATTGTCGCTCACGGACGTCAAGGGTGACACAGGGGTTCCCGCGCATCAACGGCAACCCGTTTGCAGCGCCAGGACCAGACCGCCCCGCTTCAGCCCCGGCAGGGCGACACACGCCCACGGTCGCGGCCCGTTCTACAGCGCGACTCGCCCCAGCCACGTCAACAGGCCATCGAAACGGTTCACGCTGATCGCTACGTACGAAAACGGCCGGCGAAGATCCAGGTCATCCAACACCTGGGTTCGCCGTCCGAAGGACACCTCGAGCCACCCCCCGACCACGCGTACGTAGCCCTCAATGCCCAGTCTGAACGGATTGTCTTGCGGGATCATCTCGGGATGGGAAAACACCAGGGTCCCGAAGCCACGCACGCCGATCTCGCCATTCAGGACTCGACCGGCGAACCCTGGCAATTCGTATTGCAGTCCGAGCCCCAGCGATGGCCCCCATTGGATATCGTCATCGTCACGGTTCTGCCTACGCCACGTGAAAATGGAACCCACGTAGAAGTGTAGCCACAACGGCTCGAGGGTCTCATCGGTCATCAAGCGCTCGCTGCCCGTCAGCAAACGCCATCTCACCTGCGACTCGCCGCGGATGCTCCATCCGAACGATTCCGGGAGAATCAGAAGCGGCGCTTGAATCAACTTCGTCACCGGCGCGTGTCTCGAGCCAATGCTCCACCCTCGAGGCTGATGGCGCTCCATCGACATCAGCAGGCTCATGCCGTCCAACGCCGCCTCTACCGTGCTGTCGTCGCCGAAGACCTCCGTCGCACGGGCCAATAGTCGAAGTCGCTCGCGGTGCCACCAATCGCGAAAGTCAGCGATCGCCGGCTCCCAGTCGTGATCCAGTTGATTCAGCTCGTCGGACAGAACCTTTACCCGTGTCAGCTCATCAAAGAGCGGATCACGAGCCGCCTCCTCGAGCGCTCGATGCACTCTCGCCGGCCACATGTACCCCGCCGCCCGTATAAAGGCGAGCTGAAGTGTATACTCAGACGAAGCGCGGCACGTGCGATCGTCTGCGGCCACTCGCGCCAACACCAGCTCGATGTATAAACCGACCAGCTCCGGAGTATGCTCCGCGCCGAGCGTCTTGAGCAGGCCGTCCATCTTCTTGACCCGGTCTCGACACGTCTCGCCTTCTTTGGCGTCGCTCGCCGCCTTCCATTCCACCCAGGACAGAATGCCTCGGAAGAAATCATACTTACGCAAGCGTTCGCTCATGAACGCGCCGAAGTTGAAGAGCCGATCTCCGGCAATCAATCGCGGACGCGGAATCGATGTCAGAGGCACGGGCCCTTCGCGCTCACCTTTCCTCAAGGCGATCCGGCCGTTTCGTTCGAGCGTCTGAAGCTCGGCATCTCTCGCGATGTTCAACAGCTCTGGGATCAAGGCGCCGTAAAAACGCGTACCGATCGCTCGTTCGAGCGCCCACTCACTCGATTCTGCCCTAGACCGCAGCGACACGGGCACGATCAGCGCCTCGCCGGCCTCTTTGCCTGTCCCTCGCCCAAGGAGAAACAAGGCGCCGGACACGGGAACCTGATCGAAGAGCCCACCGTCCGAAAGCCGCTCGGTGCGCAAGCTCTGTCCGGCAGGACAGCCACGAACGGGCGCGGATGACTCCGTGTCGGCGTAACAGACCTGGACCCGCTGCGGATCCATCAAGTGGGGCGCCGACGCGCTCGCTGCCACGAGGGTTAGGACATCGGAGAACGATATCTCGGGCGCACCTTCTTCGAGAAGACGAGAAATAGGATATCGCAAGACCGGAATATGCTGTTCATTACGCTCATCCTTGGGATACATCGAGTAGAAGCGGACCCCCTCCTCCTGTACTTCCATTCTGATGTACGCCGCGCGTCGATAAGTTGAAATCCTATCCGCCCCCAAGTTGTAGGTATGCGGAGTATCAGACAGCAACGAAATCGCTATCCACGCCGTGCATCCCCGTACGAACCCCTTCCCCTCTCTCACCAACGTCATCAGCTCATCGACGCTGGCTCTGACCGGCTCGAAGCTCATCAATGAGCTGCCTTCGTCGGGAAAGGTATCTCTCCATTGAAAACCTGCCCATGCCTTCCACAAGCGGCTGTCAAGGGGGCTCTTCGCCGTCGGTGGCGGTTCCAGGCACGACTCGATGGCCCCCAAGAGGCCATTGAGCGCGCCCGACGACACCGTCGACACGCGAAGAAAGCGCTCTTTGGACGCGACGATATCTCCATGAACGTGAGCGTAGGTCACCCCGGCTTGATAGGCCCCTCGCGACACACCAGCCCCGATCACCAAGACTTCCGGCGCCTGCGCGGTCGTACTCGTCAGACTGGCCAAAGCCACGGCCACCACGGCGCTCGTCACAACGGGCCCCCGAACATGTATCGACTGACCCCGAGCCAAATCCCCGGAATGTTGGTGATGCCGAGCATCAGGTAGATGCTGTCCGTGCGCTCGATACCGGGCCTCGGGACAATCAGATCCCGATACCCGCCGCTTATGCGAAGAATGCCGAGCGTTTCAAAGCTCAGGTCCGCGCCGACCGGTCCGGTGTCACCCTCGAAGTTTGGTTCCCAGATCGCGTTCGCTTCGATCCGCTGCAGAAACAGACTACCGGGCGCGAACCCCAGCCCTGCCCGCACTCGGGCCGCGGTCCGCCGATCGAGTTCATCTTCGCGGCGAACGGTCAGCCCCAGCCCTACCGGGACGACAACGCCCGAGTCGCTCTGTATCCCAAGCTCCCACTCCAGCAGCGGGCCGCCATAGGTCATATCCCAAGCAAAGGTCTGCGGTAGGAGCAGAAAACTCTTGGACCAAAAGCCGCCGGGTGACTCGGTGACGAGCTTTGAGCCGAAGTACGGCCCGCTTCGCTTCGCAAGAAGGAGGGCAACCGCGGGCTCGATGGCCCCGAAGACCTTGGTGGCGGAAATGCCGGCCTGACGATGGGCGGACTCCAGACCCGCGTCTGCGGCCCCTTGGTCGTCGTCGAGCTCATTCTCGAGCAGCCGCCGCACGATATCCCTAATAGCGGCGTGTTGGAACTCGACCCAGGTCACCGCGCCCAGCTCGGACCCGACCGCGGTCTTTTTCAACCGATCGATGATCCGTGGCACGGCCGCATCGAAGCACACCTCGCTCTCATCCCGGGTGCCACACTTCTTCTCGAGCGAATCGACGTCCTGCTCGCCGGCCAGCGGCTGCAGGGCCAGGTGTAGAGCGAGGGTTCGGGGAAGCTCCGATCGCTGCCAGGACTTCAGATCATCATCAGGGCTGTAGCAATGAAGAAGGGGGCCGGGTTCGGGAGCCGAACGCTTCAAGCCGATCGCCTCACAGGCGTCGTGACCTCGGACCCTCTGCACTTCGGCAAGCTCACGATCCCTGAGAAAGTCGATGAACCGGCGTGGGCTGAGATCTGGATAGATCTCGTCCCATACTTTTGGAACGACGAGGTCTGCCAGCGATGCGAAGTCGTTGACGAACTTGTCAGGATCCTTCTCCGAGCCCGTCGACGTGGTGGTCAGCGCTCTCAGCCCATCGTATACGCCGGTCAGGTAGTCGGTGATTCGTAGATCGCGATGAAAGAACGCCCCGAATGCGAGGTATGCGTCGCCGTATAGCTCAAAGTACCGGCTCGTCATGTGGAGGCGAGACTTGGAGGCGTCGTTGGCCGAGCCGTCGTATAAGCCCAGGTCCTCGGTGCGAAAGCGGGCGAGTCCCTGCAGCTCGTAGTTGCGAGCTTCATCGACCAGCTTGCCAATGACCGCCGCCAGTCCACCGGTCCGAGACGGCGTTCTTGTGTCCGCGGGGGCGGTCGGTCGCCTGACGAGCTCAGGATTGACAAAAACAATTTGGTTTAACTTTAGCCTGTCTTTCGATCTTGGCGAGAGAGGACCCGCACCATCCTCGTCTCTACAACCGCCGGCGTTCCGCTGAAAGCGGGCCTTCTGTAGCTCCAGCGCCCGGCCGATGGGAATGTTGTCGAAGAACCCGCCGTCGATGAATTGGTCATCAGGGTCATTGAGCGGGATCGGCGCAAAGGCGATGGGAAACGCCGACGACGCCAGCGCAATATCCGTCACCTCCTTACCCGACATCGTCTTGCCGGGTGACGTCGATACGATGAACCGCGAGTCGAGACACTGCTGCAGGTTGGCAGCGAGGCGCGTCGTCGAGAGCGCACACGGCTCCTGCTGACACGACGACGTCGAGAAGGTCATGGGGGCCATGAAGTTCATCCGGCGGACGTCAAAGCCCGGCCGGATCCGGGTCGACTTCGTGTGGGTCACCGTAATGGCAATGTCGACGTTGCAGCCCTTTCGATAGCGCTTCTCCTTGAGCCGCGCACACACTTCCGCGAGCATCGGATTGTAGGCCCGCCGAATGGCCGCCCCTTCCCGCGAATCGGGCTCCCGCGTGCACGGAAGCTGGGCCCCCCTCGAGAGCGCCAGCGCGGTCTTCACGTAATCCGAGCTCCCGATATGGTCCCGATAGCGCCGAATGTAGCGATCGTTGGGCTTGTCGTCGTCACTCGGGAAAAGCGTATCCCAGCCGATGTTCACCCACGTATCGAAGAAGAGATTGGAGAACAGCGCGACCCGCCCTTCCTCGAGCTCGCAGTCGCTCAAGGTCGCGAGGATGGTGTTGACGTTGCCTGCCGAAGCCCCCGTCGCGGTATCGAAGGGCGGCTTGAACCAGCTCGGGGCCGTCTTCTCGACGGTCTTGTACTGCCGCTGGAAACGCTTAGCTTTGATCAGCGCGAACGAGACACCCGCCTGATATGCGCCGAGGCTTAGCCCCCCTTTGACGACGAGGGCCAAAGAGTCGGATTCAGCACCATAAGCCGGTGAGACGAGACCCACGGCAATAGTCGCGACCGTCACCATCCTCGCGCGCATCCGCCGCGATGGGTCAAAAAGCATGACCGAGAACCTCATTTTCCACCCAGCAAGGTCTTGCCGTCGACGCCCAGTCCGATGACGAGAAAGAGGCTGTCGTCGGCAAAACGCTCGAAGTTCGGCTCGTTGCTAGCAAACTTCCAGCCAAATCCGAGCGAGAAATGCTCAACGAAGCTCACCGAAAAAAGCGCGGACAACGTCTGCGCCGCGTCGGCATCCTCCGATTCGTCATCACTTTGCGATACCGCCACGTTTGGCTCGAAATACAGGCCCAGCCCCAGCCCCAAAACCTCGATGGTTCTGTTGTCTCCGGTCAACGCCTGACGACGAAACTTGATACCCGTCCCTACCCCCGAAAATGCGCTGAACTGGTCTGTCTGCCCGTCTTCGGTCGCAAACTGAACGCGAACGAGCCCGGTGTACACCGGAACGGTGATCGACCAGTGCTCGCTGATCGGAATGTCCGGCGCCGTCTCCTCCAGGCGCTCCTTCGCCCGCTCGACCTCATCGAGCCTTCCCACCGACGTCGAAGTGAGCGTGCCGTTGCTCATGGAGATCGTCTCCTTGATCAGACGAATGGCCTCGTCACACTTGCGAATCGCATTCCGAAGCTCGAGCGGGTTCGCTCGGTCGTTGAGACAGTCCACAATGGGTCTCTGCAGTACAGCCTCCGTCGCCTCCGCGCGGACGTCAGCCGGGGTAGGCTCTGATCCATCCGCCTGTGACGCGGCGAAAACCCACAGGATAGCGAGACCAAGGGCCGGGACGATACGCATGAAGCGCAGGTCCCACAGATTCCCAAGCCTGTAAAGGTGACCTGCGGCCGGTGGTCAGCCGCTCCAGGCGGGCCGGACGACATGACTTCGGACGAAGGAAGTCGATACGCCCCGAACCTCATTTCAAACGCGGAGTCATGATGTTACTCCGGCATCACGCAGACAAGTTCGCGCCCAAACCCGCGGCCTGAAGGGTCCAGGTGCTGGTGACAGCCGTGCGACCGTGGCGATGAATGGAGAGCGGGTAGAGCCATCCGGGCCGAATCCCGACCGTCATCACTCCGCGGGGCCGCGGCGATCGATACTATTCCGATGCGAGGACGACTTCGCTACCAGTGGGCAGACTTCGGACAGCTGACGTCATCGGCACCTTCCCTTTGATGCGCCGAAGCCACGTCCCACGCGACACTTGCGTCCGAGGCGACGAGGTACACCTCGCGGACATCGCCCCAAGTCCCGAACGCCCACCACGAAGTCCTGCACGTCCACCACCCCATCCCCGTTCAGGTCGGCGGGACCACCGTTTTGACCAAAGGCCTTGCGGATCCTGAGGATGTCGAAGGGACCGACGAATCGATTGCCGTTGAGGTCGGCCGGGCACGGCAACCTTGTCCCCTCGATAAGATATGCGCGGCCAACGTCCACACCTGCAAAACTCCGACCTACCGCGGTGACCAGAAAGTCAGGTATGCGGTCGCCATTCACGTCGCCGACGGAAAGCGCGTCGACGCCGAAAAAATCTCCGCCAACATCGGCAGTGATTCGACGGAGCAACGCGCCGCTGCGGCCCGAGAATATGTAGGCGGCGCCGGCCTGTGGGGCACCGCTACTATTCAGGTAGGCGGCGACGATCACGTCGTTGTATCGGTCGCCATTGACGTCAGCGATACCACGGCCAGGTCCCAGGCCATCCCCGGGGGAGAATCCGGTGAAGACATGGACCAGGTCACCGGTTCGCCCAGAGAAGATGTAAGCGCGTCCGGTCCCCGCCCGCGCATCAACCCCCTCGGCATAGTCGCCAACGAAGACGTCGGGAACCCGGTCGCCGTCGACGTCGCCGGCTCCGGAGGCGAAGAACTCGCCGAAGACCGAGGCTTCCGCGGGATCGATGGGTTCGAGTCGATGGATTGTCGATCCATCATGACCGTTGACCACGTAGGCTTCCCCGCCCCCCGATGGTCCCGCACCCGCGGCGCCGATGGACAGGTCGACGATCCCATCGTCGTTGACGTCGCCCACGAGCCCCAGGGCAGAGCCGAAACGATGTCCTTCCCCCGCCCCGTCTTGCGTCCACAGGACAGATCCATCGAGCCCCGAAAATGCAAAGACGCGCCCCGCACCGGAAAACGCGGATGAATTGGTCTGCGAGCCCACGATGATGTCGTCGTGGCCGTCGTGGTTGACGTCTCCCGCGCCGCTGACCGAGCTACCGAAACCGGTCGTCGCCGAAACGTCGAAGATCACGGAATGGTCCTTGCCCGAGTACACGCGAACGGCGCCGCCCCCGATCACGTAGTCCGCAACGCCGTCACCGTTCACGTCCCCGGCGTACGCAACGCTGTAGCCGAGTGCCTGCCCCGGACTGCCGATAATGTCGTTGATTACCGCGCCCGTGGCGCCCGAGTACAGCGTCGCTCGACCCGAGAAGCCGCTGTAAGCGATGGCGGGGATCAGGACCTCGTGAACATGGTCTCCATCGAGGTCCGGGATGCTCGCGCCGACCCATCCGAAGTAGTCACCGACCTGTTCCCCTTCGAGCTGCCGCAGCACCCGAACGTCTTCTTCGACGAACTGAGCCGCCGCGGGCCCCGGCCCCATCGCCAACGTGGCAAGGAAGGTCGCCCCCGCGATAGCGCGGCGCGTCTTTTGAAGCATCCTCGGGCGTGTCTCATTCTCTCGCATCCATCTCCTCCTCGGAGGCCTTTTGGCCGCCTCCTACGCATCGGGACCGAGGGATGCCACAGCGCCCAAAACCGGCGCTGTCAAATTCCTGCTCGTTGCGCCGAGACTACCGCGCCCTCGGGCATGGACACGGAGGCGGCGAAGGCCGCCTTACGCCGAACTTCGGGCCAACGTGACGAGGCGCTCTTCGAGCGCGCGGATGCGTCTCGTCGTCAGGTCTTCGCGAATCCTCGACGGCGGTACACCAAACGTCCGTCGGAAGTTGTGAGCGAAATGGCTGTGGCTCGCAAAGCCGAGGTCCAGTGCGATCTCCGTGAGGTCACAGTCTCGCTCAGTAAGCCGGTGGAGCGACGCGCGAAGCCGGAGCTGGTTCAGGTACTGATGTATGGACGCGCCGATATGGCTGCGGAATATGCGGCTGAGATGAAACGGCGAGGTGTGGATCCGCTCGGCGAGCGCCGATACCGTCAGCCGTTCCTGATAGGACGAACCGAGCTCCGCTCGGGCCGCTTCGGCCAGCTCCGCGTGGACTCGCACTGCGCGCGAGACTCGACGAGTCGGACGGCGGCCGTCACGGACGCGAAAAGCGCTGGCCAGCGTCTCCCGAAGAAGCGTGAGCACCAGGTCTTCCACCCGCATGGGGTCCGGCGCCTCCGTCGAACTGAGGTACGCCGTGAGCGTCCGCTGAGCCAGATACACGTGGGTGGCGCACGGACCCGAAACGAACGGAAAAGGGGTGCTTGGGCGATCGTGAACCGTCGGATCGTATTCCGAGACCGCTTCGATAGCCGTTGCCTCGGTGATCACGAAGAAGTCGCAGTGGTCCCCGTCTCGGCTGATCGCGTCGCGGCGGTACTGTTGCCCACGGTTGTAGAACATGACGGTGCCGCTGTCGGCCACGACCGGCGCCGCCGCAGCGTGGGTGATGCGAACGCTGGTGCGCGGGAAAACGAACAGGTGCGCGGCGATGGGGCCGGTGTCCGAGAAATCCGGGTTGTCAGGCCGCACCCGAAACCGGGCCGCCCGAACCAAGTCCGTGCCGAATAGATGCTGCTCGAGACGTACCCCTCGGCCGGCTCGGCGAATGTTCCAGCCAAGAGGGTCAGCGTCGGCGCGACGTTCGGGACGGTCGGAGGGCGGCAACCCATGAATAGTGAAACCGATGCACGCCCGGATCAAGGGCAAGCGCTTCGAAGCGTCGGCCCGCCCAAGGACGGCCTGTCGGCCATCGCGGCCGCTGGTCGTGCAAAAAGCCGTCGACCGGGTCCAGCTACGGAAGCTTCTCGCCGCCGCGACCAAACACTGCACCAAGTCACGACCCCACGATCGGTAAGTGGGCCCCGCAAACCTCTCGCACGTCCCGCGTCCGGCCATAGAGCCAAACGCTTTCGCCTTCTCGAAGCACCCGACCGGGCCCCGGAGCGCCCTCATACCGGCCGCGAGGCGACTGGATGCCCAACACTACGATGCCTTCCCTCGCCAGGTGGGCGCACTCGAGCGCCCGGTTTGCGAGGCCGGATCCGACCTGAACCTCGAGCACCCCGTATCCGTCCGAAAGGTGCAGTAGATGGCTATAGTCTCGCGCGTCGAGGTCCGTCCATCTGGTGAGGGCCCAAGTTATGACGCGCCCAAAAACTCGATCGATCGCGTCGCTGCAGGCGATAAGGGCGAGCATCAGCAAGCCCGCGCCCATCACCAGCCACCCTCGCCACGGCTGCGCATGGTCGGCGATGGTCACGACGGAGAGGGTCAAAGAGCCGAGCACCGAGACGATGCCGGCATTGCCGGTGAGCATGAGCATCATGATGATCCGGCGGCGGACCGGATGATTCACGATCCACTCCGATTCGGCGGTGGTGAAGCCCGCGCCGGTAAGCGCCGACCGCGTCTGAAACCGCGCCGTTTCGCGGGACAGCCCCGTCAACTGAAGGGCCACCGTCGCGATTCGGCCGATGAGCATGGTGATGGCGAGGATGACGATGAGGGAGGCAGCAGCCATCGCTTCCTGGATGCCGCGCGATCGGTCCGGGTTACGGAACGAGACACACAGCCGCCGACGATCTCAGCCGGCCGTCGACCGGCGCGTGGGATGCTGCGTCACCAGGGTCATTTCTGCCGACCGCCGGTCGCTTCGCTGCATCAGGCGGCCGTACATGGCCGCGCCCGGAACCGCGGTCCATCCGTGCAGGAAGACGCTGAAGAAGGCGGTCACCACGACGGCGTCGAACAGTCGCTCACCGTGAGGAACAGACGCTTCGGAGAGGATGAGAATACCGTACAGAATCGATGCCAGGCCTCGGGGTCCGAACCACCCCACAAAAACATAGCTAGGCCACCGTAGGCCGCTGCCGAGGAGTGAAAGCGCGACCGGTATCATCCGAACGATCGTCAGGCTGACCAACGCGTAGACCAGGACGGCCGGGCTCGCCGCGCTCAGCGACGGCGTCGCGAACATGGCGCCGAAACCCAGAAACACAGCCAGCATCAGCAGCTGTCCCTCTGTCTCGAGAAACGTGAGCATCCACTCGCACTGATGTCGATGCATGTTGCCCAAAGTCATGCCGCCCACGAACGCGGCAATAAACCCATTGCCGCCGACAAGCTCCGCACCCCCGAAGCACATCAACGCCAGTACCAACCCGCTGAGCCGCTTGAAGCTTACGGCCATGAGCCCAGCGTCGCTGGCCCGCCGGACCAACCATCCCCCAATCCAAACGACGATGAATCCCACGAGGGGGCCGAGGGTCAGTTGAAACACGCCGAACTGGATCCAGTCCTGTAGGGTGCGCATCTCGCCCTGGCCCGTGCTCGCCAATGATACGAAGATCAGAACAAACGGGAGAGCAATCCCATCGTTGAGACCGCTCTCCACGTTTAGGGCCTGCCTGATGCGAAGCGGCACCTGTGGACTCGATACGACAGCCTGCCCGAGAGCGGCGTCGGTGGGCGCCAATACCGCCCCCAGGGCTGCGGCCTCCCACCAGCCCAGCTCGGGCAAAAACACCTTCGCCAGGACCGCGCCCAGAGCGATGGATAACGGAAGTCCTATCCCGAGCAGACGCGCGGGAAGCCCCAGCTCCTTGCGGAGCGCGGCCAGATCGATGCGGGTCGCGTCCCCGAACAGGACCAACACCAAGGTCAGCTCGGCCAGAATATCGAGCGCACCCTCCTCGAAGTCAAAATGCAGAGCGCCCAACACCGTCGGGCCCACCAGCAGTCCCAGGAGAACAAAGACCATCGGCGGCGTGAGCACCGTCGCCTCCAGCCGCTTGGAAAGAAGACCGAAGCCCAACACCAATCCAGCGAGAAGCAATACGTCGGCGGGATTCATCGGTGATGCATCGACCTCTAGGCCTAGATGCACGTCGAGCCGTTGGGTTACACGGAATCGAAGCCGGCGACTCCCGGTCGCGGTCGGGGCGCAAACCGTTCATCCATCGACAGCCTACGGGTCGGAATCTCCACCCCGCAGGCTGTTGATGGCTCGAGTCACGATGACCCCCCGCATACGATCCATGAGAGGCGCGCTCAGGCCGACGCGCTCCATGCCACCTACGATTCCGCTGGTGTACCCTTCCGCAATGATCGCGCCGACCGTATCCATGATCCGCGAGAACGAGGTGGACACACGAAGCGCCAGGTCGGGCTCAAAAGTCTCTCGACACTTAGCCGCGAAAGCGTCTTTGACGGAAGTCACCATACCCAACATGTAGAAGTTGGGAACTCCGGCCCGAATATGGATCAAACCGACGATCCACGCGTCTAGCCAGAACGAGTCGCCGGGCTCACCGGACACCAGCTTCTCGTACCAGTCGAGCAATGACTTCTCCCTCGTTTCGCGCTCGTGCGCCTGGAGGATCTCCGCCGTCGGCTCATACGTATAGAGCTGGTCGTAGAATCGCTTGGCGATCGCGGGCCCCCAATCCTTGGTTGTTGCGACCACCTCTTTGAGGACCTGCCAGTCCTGTTCCGTGAGCTCGTTGAGCTTGGTGACTCCTTCGAATGTTTCAGAGAAATCCGCTTTCATGGACATGACTTTACCCTCGAGGTCACCGCTCTCCCACGCTGCTGACGCCCTCTCCAACCGCGGTCAATGCGTTCGCCGCATCGAACACAACCCGCCGGAGCAGCGGAGTCGGGAGCCCAGGCCCCTCGGTCAGCGTCGCGAGTGCGATGTGGACCTCATCTTCGTTGATGGTGCATGCGCTGACCGTGAGGCCTCCGTCGCCTTCGAGGGTCACCCGCTTTATCGATCCCAGAGGGAGGAGGTAACCGACCCGCTCTTGCAGCTCGATCAGTAGACCACAAAGCGCAGCCAGAGGCTCCTGCTGCTCCCCCGATCCTCCGATGGGAAAGCCCAACTCGTCGGCGACGACACTCGATCGATGGCCAGTGGCCCCCGCAAGAGGGCGCATGATGGCCTCGAGGGTGCGGTGCGAGTCGCGACCGGGACGCTCGAGGCTCGGCGGCACCAGGCCCCAGCCTCGAATCTTCTTCAGCTCCCGTATCGCCTGCACCAGCCGACGTTCGAGCTGCTCATTGAGACCTCGGAGCGCTTCCGCGCGCTTCGCTCGCTCCTTGAGCGCCCCGAGCTCCTGAAGACTACGTTTGGTGAGATCGAGATCGAGAAGGAGTGCATCTCGCTCGGACGCCGCCTTCCGGAGCTTCGGAACTTCAGCCAGGGCACGTTTGGCCGCGCCGAGCGTGTTCCGAAGGTGGGCGACCTCCTGCTCCAAGGCCGCGGCACGCTCAACCCCCGAGCGTAACCGCTCCAATTCGCGCTCATTCCGCTCTTCATCGCGCTCTTTGGATGCCAGCTGAACCTTGATCTGTTCCGCCTGCTGGCGAGCTGCTGCCTCCTGATCCCTCACGCTCTGTTCAAGGCTCGCCATTCGGCTCAAGGCCGCGTCACGATCTTTGGCCACCGCGTCCCGCTCTCGAATCAGTTGATTTCGCTCGTTCTGCAGCCGCTCGCGGGCCTCGATGACCGTACGGTGATCTCGAAGATCCGCTTCGTGCTGGGCGGTGACGATGGACAGTCTCCGCGAACCCCAAAGGTAGCCGGCGATCAGCAAGCTCGCCGCGCCCAGAGCCGAAAGGCACCATATCCAGTGAAGAACCGTCATCGTGGCTCCAGCCGGATCTCTACGCGTCTATTCAGTCGGTTGGCCGCTCGGCCGCTCCCCGACCGCTTAGGCTGCTGTTCGCCGAACGCTCGCACCCGGATGCTCGACGCCGGAAGTCCGCGGTCGACCAACCAACGTTTCACGGCCTCGGTTCGTTTGCGACTCAAGACCTGATTGAACCGGGCCGACCCCACGGCGTCCGTGTGGCCTGAAAGTTCGACGTCTCCGGGAGAACGTTCAAAACCGTCCACCACCGATTCGAGCTCGCGAGTCGCCGCCGAGCGCAGGTCGGTGCTGCCATTGCCAAAGTACACGACCCAGGTCTCGGGCTGCGGGGGCGGAGGCGGCTTCGGCTTCGCAACGTCTTCGACCTTGGGCTCGCGAAGTCGGACCGCTAGCGGAGGCATGCTCGGCTCCACCTTTCGCGGCGCATCAGCTTTCGCGCCAAGGCCGTAGTGGCTTGGAATCAACACGAGGTCCACGTACGCGAGGTTTCCCAGTCCGACGGCACAAGCCACGACAGCACCCACCGACCGCCACCCGGCGATCACAGAAGCGCCCGAGCGAACTCGCCCAAGGCTCGTTTTAACTCCAAGAAGATGAGACCCAGTTTTGCCTCGCGGGTAACGAGAAGAAGGACGGCGGTATCATCATTGATGGCATTCACGATGACGTAGCCATTGGGCGACCGCACGTACACTTGTTCCATCACCTGATCCATCAGATCCTTTGAAATGCGCTCAGAGACGCCTAGCAGCGACGCCGCCATCCCGCCGATCACCTCCTCGTCGACCTCGGCGGGAAGCATGCTGGACACGATGAACCCGTCCATCGTCACGAGCGCGGCCCCAATGATGTCGGTGGACACCATCCGCAAGGATCGCAATGCAGATTTCACCATTTCGGTCCGAGAGGTCGGCACGGCCTCCGGACGCCGCGTGGGGCGTTCTGGTCCAGTGTTAGCCATCGATTCACTCCATTTTCTGCCGTAGTCGGCGCACATTCGTCAGCAACGTTTGGTTGCCGGGATCCAGTTTGGACGCCACTTCCCATTCCGCCAGCGCCGCCTCGAGTCGACCGTCCCGACGAAGCTCGAGTCCGCGCTCGAAGTGGAGCAAGGCATCCTGCGTAGGTTCGTCGGATTCCTCGGGAGACTCCGAGGCCTGCTCGGCGTTACCCGTCGACACATCGCTGGTGCGTCTATACAACGCAAACACATTGGCCGCATTGTCGGACGGCGCGGGTCGCGGCGATGAAGAGAACAACGCCCCTGGGCTAACGCTGGAAGTCGGCGCTTGCGGGATATGGGTCTTCGAGAACGCCGCCGCCACCCCCGCTTGCTCCGAAGCATCCCGTCGCATGACAGGCTCGGACCGGATGCTGAGGGAGGCCTCCGGATCGTCCTCGTGGGCCGCCGCTGCGCCCGCGGGAACGGGCGCGTCGGCACCTGATTCGATGAACAACATTCGCATGAGCCCGGCCAGCATATCGCGCGGCGCGGGCTCATCGATGAGAGCCCTCAAACTCCGCCCCAGCGCCGCGACGTCACCACCGCATCGTGACGAAGGTTCGCGCGACAACGCCGCTACGATCTGCCGGTCCACTTCTGGCGGAAGGTCGTGTCGAATCTGAATGGGAGGAACCAACGGGGCATTGGTGATCTGGAACATCAGCTCCGCTTCGCTTCGGCCCGTGAAAGGTCGCCGACCCGTCAAGAGTTCGTAGAGCGTCGCGCCAAGGGCGTAGATATCCCAACCTGCGTCGGCCGAGGCCCCAGCCAGAGCTTCGGGAGCCACGTACGGCAGCTTTCCTTTCAGTTCCCCGCTGACGGTCAGCGCGGACAGCTGGGTGGTCGCAACACCCATATCCAGGAGCTTGGTGGCCCCCTCGAACCCCACCATGATGTTCTCGGGGCTGACGTCTCGATGCACCAGCCCAAGCCTACGTCCCGACGCATCGCGATGATCGTGGATATGGGCCAGGGCATCACAACACTCTGCGCCGACGGCGAGGGCGACCGGCCAAGGTACGGAGGCGCCGATACCATCGAGGCGCTGGAGCACCTGGCGCAGGGTGCGCCCCCTGACGAACTCCATCTCAATGAAGAAGCGTTCGTGCAGAACTCCGAAGTCGTAAACGTGGATCAGATTCGGATGTGATAGCCCCGCGCCGAACGCGGCTTCTCGAACAAATAGTTCGATGAACTGCGGTTGACGGCAGACGTGAGGCAAGATCACCTTCAGCGCGACGGGGTGATGGCTGTGGTCGTCGTGGTGGCGGCCTCGCCATACGACAGCGGTCCCGCCGATCCCCAACTCTTCGTCCACGACGTAGGGGCCAAAGATCTGTCCAGGCCCCAGCTCAAGACTCGATCTGCTCACTGCCGCATCGCCTCTTGCGTATCGAGCTCGACATAAGCCTCCAGAAGCGCTGCCGTCACTTCGAAAGCAACCTGACCTGCGACAGGGGGATACAACGCCTCGCGGAGCCGAACGAACCAGAATCGCCCTGAACGCCACGCCACCATCTCCCGCAGCGCAGACTGCAGCCGCCGCCACGCGGCGGGGCGAAGCTCATTTGGTGGGTGAGCGTCCTCCAGCTCGACTAAACACCTGTTCGGCGACGACTCGACGTCCGATTCCTGTAGCGTGGCGGATGCCGCATCACGTCGCGTGGACCTCGCGAAGACCAGCTGTCCTCGCCACAAGTGAATGACCCCGTGCCCGTGCGGGGAATCGGCAACCAGGGTTCCCGTGGCCCGAGACTGACCGAGAGTTGCGAGCAGGTCCGGTAACGCGATGATCGAAAAATCGCCGGCGAGACCGGTGTCCTGCACAAAGCCGCGCGGTTCGAGCCGAGAGGCCACCAACTGTCGCAAGTCGACATCGGACGCGACGGAGGGGCTCGACGACACCAGCTCGTTCTCCGCCTGGTGTAGATGACCACAAAGCGCGAGGGCTGCGACATGGTTCCATTGAACATAGGGCAGCTCGCCCCACTCGGCCTTCATCGCCAAGAAGTGTTTCAAGGCGTCATCGAGCTTTCCGGATCCCCACAGCGTCGCGGCAAGCTCAATGCGCAAGTTCAGCGAGCGCGGCCACGTTTCCAACGCCAGCCCCAGGAGTTCTTCGGCGCTTCGAAAGTGGTGAAGAGAGCGTAGGAACGCGGCCTTGCAGTCCAGGAACCGCTCTGAGCCCTTCGCCTCCGCGGCAAGCGCATCCAATCTGCGCCCGGCATCGATGGTGGCGCCCGCCTCGATTCCCAGGCGAATCGAATCGAGCTCGATCTCCGCGAAGAGCTCGCCGGAGAACGGCCGACAGGACTGAAGTACCTCGGTCCCTTTCGAGACCTCGTCTGCGATCATGTAGGCCGTGCCGAGAATGCGTCGAGGGAGCCACGCGGTGGGGTGGCTATGGATCGCCCGCTGTGCATGCGCTTCGATCCGCCTCACGGCCATCGCGGCATGGCGGTTGGGCGGGTGCCGGACAAGCTTGCCCAACAGTAACTTGGCGATGTGGGTATGGCCTTCGGGCGACAGGTCGGACCGTTCGAGAACCGATGAGCGAATCGACTGAGCTAATTCGTCCGCGGAGTAGCTCGAAGCTATCCAATCGCACCCCGGCCGAGTCGCCCTCCTGAACGAGACCGCATCCCCCTTCACCCCACAATAGCCCTCTAGGGCGGGAGATATATCCCATCAATCCGGTGAAGAAAAGGGACGCCCAACCGCGGGGTCTCCTCGACCACCGTTGGGTTCCCCGCGGGAGCGAGCGATCAAGCGGTCTTGGCCGTGCCTCCGCGAGGGGCCCAGTGCGCCAGCTTATCCTGTAGCGATCGACGGTCGATGGGCTTCGTCAGATAGTCGTCCATGCCCGCCTGCAAACACTCGTCGCGCACCCCCGGCAACGCGTTCGCGGTCAGGGCGATGATCGGGGTCCGGAAGCCGTGACGGTCGCGCAAGCGGCGAGTCGCGGCGAGACCGTCCAATACCGGCATCTGCACATCCATGAGCACGGCGGCATACGTCTCTTGTCGAGCCGCTTCAACGGCCTCTTCACCGTTGTCGACGGTCTCCGGCTCGTAGCCCAGACGACGCAACAGATGAACCGCGAGCTTTCGGTTCACGGGGTTGTCTTCAGCGACCAGGATTCGGGGATGGTCATGCGACGCGATCGCTGGCGCCGTCTCGGCGATCGAGACCGGGGTCTCCTCGTCCGCCGATTTCTCGACCAGAGTCGGCCATAAGCTCCCGTGCCGCAGTGGCTTCAGCAGAAGTCGAGGCTTACATCCACCGGGCCACTCGGCGCGAAACGCGAGCCGATGCCGGATCAGGGTGACCTCTGGTCGTCGAAGAAGGTCATCGAGGTCCTCACCAGCCAGGCTTTCGTCGACGAGTGCACGCCACACCTCGTCGCCGTCGAGGACGCTCCGCACGGCGGACATGTCGTCCGCGAAAAGGCAGTCTACGTCTTTTCCGCCGAGCTCGGTCGCGAGTTGGGCTCGCAGGCCTGAACTCGGAACCGCAACCACGATCCGGCCCGGCAGCGGCGACGGCACCGAACGTTTATCCCCGCCGAACGTCGGCATCGGGTCACTGACGTCGAGCGGCACCTCGGCCGTAAAGCATGAGCCCCGCCCGAGGTCGCTGCGCACGGAGATTTGGCCGCCCATCAACTCGATGAGCTGCCGGCTGATCGCAAGACCGAGCCCCGTTCCGCCGTGCCGTCGGGTCGCGGACTCATCGACCTGAGAGAAGGCATGGAAAAGCCTCGGCAGCTTGTCGGGCGGAATTCCAGGCCCGGTATCGGTCACGGAGAATCGGAAAGCACCCGACGCCGTGCGTTCGAGTCGAGCGACCACCTCGCCGCTGTCGGTGAACTTCACCGCATTGCCGAGCAGATTCACCAGCACTTGGCGAAGCCGGCCGGCGTCACTGATGACGTACCTCGGCGTCGACGGATGGACGACGAGGGCGAGCTCGAGCCCTTTTTCGTAGGCGCGGGCTGACAAAAGGTCGATGACGCGGTCCATGACCTCCGCCAAGTCCACGGGGGCTTCGTTGATTCGCAGCTTGCCAGCCTCGACCTTGGAGAAGTCGAGAATGTCGTTGATGATAGTAAGAAGCGAATCGCTACTATTTCGGATGGTCTGCGCGAAGTCCTTTTGCTCCTCGGTCATCGGCGTTTCGAGCAGCAGTTCGGTCATTCCGACGACGCCGTTCATCGGCGTGCGGATCTCGTGACTCATCGTGGCGAGAAACGTACTCTTGGCCTCGCTGGCCAGCTCCGCGGCCCGTTTGGCGCTCGCCAGCGACCGCTGGGCTTGTTCGAGCTCCGACACCTTCTGAGCGAGTTCTTGGTTGCGGCCTTCGAGCTGCCGCTCGAAGTGGTCGCGCCCAACCTCGAACATGCACCCAAACGCGAGTAGAGCGCCGTACACCAACGCCAGTCGCAGCAGAACAGGAGACGCGTGCGGCACCACCGCGCCGGGGCTGTCGAGCCAGGCTGCGCCGATGATGTTGACCGCCAGCAACGCGACGGCCAAGATCGCCCCTAAGCGGGCGCCGAGAAAGAACACTGCGACCAGCGGGAAGGAACACAACCAGATGATCCCCGTACCGTTGGCTCCCCCCCAAAAGACAAGACAAGTGAAGAACACCGATACGCCGGTCAGGCCGATGTAGCTGACGATCCGCTCGTCGAGGCCGCTTCGCAGTCCGAGCAGCAACCCGACCAACACGGTGCCGAAGCCGAAATCGATGGTGGCGAGAAACCGGTCCCCGCAATAACTATTGTAGGCGCCCATGAAGACCAGGTAGCCGACGGCGACGTACAAGATGAACTTGATCACTTTTCGGCGTCGACGACGCAAGTGATCCTCTTGGCACGGCCGCGCGAGCAGGTCGCTCGTGCGCACGCCTCGCCCCGGTCGGCTCGACCGGCGCGCAACCGCGACAAGATGGTCCATAGCCCCAACGTACGGGTTCGGCCCAGTCTAAACGGTCTTGAGGATGTCTCGGAGCCGCGGCAAACAACACGCCGCTTCAAGGCGCGCATGATACACCTTGGGCCGTGACGACATTCTGCAATGAAGCATGGCTGCGAAACGCCGGCCTCATCGAATCCATCGAACAGCACGCCTTCAATCGGGAGCTGGCCGCCAGCGATCTCGCGCCGGACCGCTTTCAACGCTATGTGATTCAGGACAGCCTATACCTCAAGCGCTATGGTCAAGTGTTGGCGCTTTGCGGCGCGAAGGCCTCGACGCAAGAAGACCTCGCCTTCTTTACCGCGTCCGCTGGCGAAGCGATCCGGGTCGAGCAGTCGATGCACGGCGACTTCCTCGATCAGTTCGGGGTGTCCGCAGCCGAGCTCGCTGACGCAAAACCGTCCCCGGTTTGCCGAGCGTATACCGATTTCTTGCTCGCGAGCGCGTGGGGCGAGCCGTATCCCGTCGCGGTCGCGGCCACCCTGCCGTGCTTTTGGGTCTACGGGCACATCGGCCGCAACATCGCTCGCCGCACCGTCGACAACAATCGCTATCGTGCTTGGATCGATACCTACTCTGACCCCGGCTTCGCCCAAGCCGTCGAGCAGATCAAGACGATCACCGATCGCGTCGCGGCCGAAGCGGACCAAGCCACCATCGTCGCCATGCACGAAGCTTTTCGACTCTCGACCCTATACGAGTACATGTTTTGGGACTCCGCCTACGCGGGGGCCGACTGGCCGCTCATGGGCTGATGCTCGGCCCTCTCGCTCGCTCGTATCGAACGAGAGGCGCGAGTCTAGGCGGCGGGAGCTTCGCTATCCAACCCGTGAGATGGAAGCCGGTTCAAGACGAACGATGGCTTCGGGATCTCGACCTGCAGATCGGGATAGAAATCCTCGAAGTCTGGGCGTGATTTGGCCTCCAGCTGCCGTCCAACATACTGCGCCGGCGCGAGATCGAAGGTCAGCCCATGAGCTTTGAAGTCTCCGCTGAGGCGGTGTTGCAGCTGCTCCAATCGAACCAATGTGGACAGATATGCGCTTCGCCACACTTCGAGAAACAGCCGGTGATCCATCGGGTTGTTGGCGAGCAGCCTACGCTGCCGATTGGAAGGCAAGAACGTGAACACGCTGACTTCCGGATAGCGACGAAGCACCCAGTTGCGAGCGTTCTCGAAGCGGGTATACGAGATGGTTCGAACGCTTTGATCCAGGTGGTAGAGCAGGCCGCGAGACCGGGCATAACCAGGTTCTTTTGAAACGTAAGGAACAAAAGGATCGATCACAACCACCAACGTGGCCTCGCGCCGGATCGCTTCCACGAAGTTCGACGTCCGCGTCACCGCGCCGTCTTCGTAGTATCGACCTTCGATCTCTACCGACGGAAACACCGGAGCGAAACTCAAGGAAGCCTGCGCAGCTTTGCTGATCGGAACGTGGTTGTGCATCTCCGCCCCAAACAGCACGTGTTGCCGAGCGTCTTGATCCGACGCACCGATGTATAGCTCGGATACGAGCTCACGGAAGTCATTGGTCGTACCCGGCACCTCCAGCGCCAGGCGGAGCATCTCTTCGAAGGCATCGGATCGAAACAGAGGCTGAACGAAGTCGCTGTACTCGAGAAAGAAGTCGTCGAGAGAGCGACGCGCGCTCCTACGCACTATGCTCACCAGCCATTTCACCGCGGCTTGGAGCGCTCTCTTCGACCGGGACAGCGCGTGACGATAGTTGAGATGACCGATCTTCAGCAGCCGAAGGTTGAGCGGGGGCATTCGGGTGTCGCGATGACCGACCAGGCTGGCCATGAATTCGTCGACCGAATACCCGACCGCGAGCGTGCTTGCGACCACGGCGCCCGCGCTGATCCCAAACAGCATCTGCATCCGATTCAGCGCCCCGGGCGGCAGGCAATCGCTCAAGCACTTGAGAACGCCGAGCTCGAAGTAGATGCCCGTGATACCCCCACCCGACAGGCAAAGCGCCGTCTTGTCGACCCGCCGGGTCTGGATCATCCGGCAAGACTCCACCAAGGCACGCACCGAAAATGGCATCCCGTCCCTAGGCGCGCCGCCATCGCGGAGGACCTGACGAACCCCGTGTGCCCCGAGCTGCAACAGGAAAGCGTCGACGGCGGGGCCGTCAACGTCGGAGACGAGGGCGACGATGCGATGAAAACCATACCGAGCCTCGACATCTTCGCGGTGGTCGAGCTGCTTAAGAAGCTCGATGCTCTCCTCCGCCCGTAGACTGAACCGGGTACCGTCGCTCAAGGGACGAACGTCGACCAGCACGAGATTCGCATACTCGTGCTCGAGGCGTTGGCGGACGGCCACGGGCGTTCGCTCGTGAGCGAGCGTCACCGTAAGCTCATCGATGCTCACCCGAACCGCCCCCGGCATCCAGGTCACGTCGTGTCCCGATTCCTCAAGCTCGCACGCGAATACGCGAAGCGCATCGCGGGACGGCGCGAAGTAGATGATGTGGCGCTCACCTATGCAGCTGGGAGAATTCATTAGGGTCGCCTCACGAAAAGAAGTCTACCGCGCCACGTCATAACGCACTAGCTCAACGCGGCCGAGACCTCGCCGATCCGCGCGATGGACGGCCCTCGTATTCTTCTCCGCGATTTTCATGATCCGCACCGGTTCCCGCTCATCACTTCGCGAAGACGGTGCCGCCGAAGCGCAACGACGCCTAGGTCTGCCTCCCATGTCGGTGACCGAACGTCCCTCATTGACCGGCGAGCAAGCACGAAACTCGGCGCGGCGCCGGCTCGGCAGTCTGGTGTCAGCTCTCTTGTCCACGTTTTGCGATCGATCTGCCCCGCCGGATCGGATCAGTATTCGCGCGTGGCGAGATACCGAATGCTCTGCGGGGCACTAACACTTCTGTTGGCATGCGGCGGGTCCGACGGCCCCGACACGGGATCGAACAGCGGTCTGCCGCTCACCCAGCTGGAAGAGTCGATGCTTGGCACCTGGATTCGAAGTGCTTCGAATGAGACGGAGTACTATATCTTCGAAGAAGGCCGGCTGGCCTGCCGCTTTACCCGCCTCGGCGACAACTTCACTTCCCGAGCATTCGAAGTGAAGATCACCGACTAGGCCCTGGACGAAGAGAACCCCGAGACCGATGAGAACAGCGCGTTGATTCCGGAAGGAAGCACACTCATTCCATTGAGCTATCAGGCGGTCGGTGGAGACTTCTTTGACTTCGATAGATACGTCGTCGAGACCGATGCATTCGTCACGAACTACGTACCCGAAAGAATCGCCCGACGGGTGAGCATCTTCTCTTGGAATAGCGCGCGAATCGCCTGCGACGACCGCGCAATCGGGAGCACCGGAACCAACGAACGACGCGGAACCAGGGCCGATGACTGAACCGTCGACGCGCTCGTAACGATGAACAGACGTATCCTACGAGGCGCCGATGCGTCTATATTGAGTGGATACATTGCCGAACCACGGCCACCCGCCTTCCCTCGAGACGGGCCGGCCACCTCGGCGTGGGGAGCCGTGGGGAGCGGAGCAGAATGAGCGACGCATTCCGCCACCGTGCTCAGGAATCGGATACCCTCTTACCTCTTGGCGCCCTTAGTCCGACCGGACCGGCGGCTAAGACTTCCACGGAGTCGCGCTGAAGGCCGCCCGCAGGAGCGCGTCTGATAGACCTTGCGAACAAGATGTCAACGCGCACTGCGACGCCCGATAACGCGTTGCGCTGCATTGAATGCCCGCCAGGTACCGGACGTCGGTCGCCGGTCGATTGCTCTCGCGAATGAGTCCGCCTAGCATCGGCGAGTCACCCTCGAAACAAGGACGGATAGTGGAGTATGAAGAGTGCTGAGCTCGCCTTTCGACGTATTGCCATCGTTAACCGTGGAGAGCCCGCGATGCGGCTGCTTCATGCCGTGCGAGAGTTGAACCAACAACACGGCTGGCACATTCAAACCATCGCGCTGTATACGGCCCCGGATCGGCGCGCGATGTTCGTCCGAGAGGCGGACGATCGATACTATCTCGGCGAAGCAACATACGTCGATCCATCCGATCAGGAGCGCAAGAGCGCGTATCTCGACTACGACCGGCTGAAGAAGGCTCTGGTCGAGACGCGCGCCGACGCGGTTTGGGTCGGATGGGGTTTCGTCGCCGAACACGCCGCGTTCGTCGAACTCTGCGACTCGCTAGGCATCAACTTCGTCGGACCGAGCGCGGCCGTTATGCACAAGATGGGCGACAAGATCGCCTCGAAGCGCATCGCCGAAGCCGCCGACGTGCCCGTAACCCCCTGGAGCAAGGGCCCCGTAGCTTCCGTCGAAGAGGCGCGTCGGGTCTGCGACGAGCTTGGGTTCCCGGTCATGGTCAAGGCCAGCGCCGGCGGCGGCGGACGAGGTATTCGGCGCATCAAGAACCCGGACGAGCTCGCGGAGCGCTTCGAAAGCGCGAGGAGCGAAGCCCTCAAGGCCTTCGGCGACGGAACCGTGTTCATCGAGAACATGGTCGTCGGCGCCCGCCACATCGAGATTCAGATCATCGCCGACAAGCACGGGACGGCGTGGGCGGTCGGCGTCCGGGACTGCACCGTCCAGCGGCGCAATCAAAAGGTGATCGAGGAAGCCCCATCACCGGCGTTGACGCCAGAGGAAGACCGAGAGGTCCGGGCGGCGGCCGTGCGTCTCGCAACGCAGGCCGGATACTACAACGCGGGCACCGTGGAGTGCCTGTTCGACCCCCAGACGCGGAAGTTCTACTTCATGGAGATGAACACGCGGCTGCAGGTGGAGCACCCGGTGACCGAGCAGACCACCGGGCTCGATCTGGTCAAGCTGCAGCTGCATGTCGCGTCCGGCGGTCGGCTCGAAGGCGAGCCGCCTGCGTGCCTCGGGCATGCGATCGAGGTTCGCCTGAACGCCGAGGATCCGGACAACGCTTTCGCCCCCGCGCCGGGCAAGGTCGAACTGTTCGATGTTCCCATCGGCCCTGGCGTTCGCGTCGACTCCGGTGTCAGCCAAGGAGACGTCGTTCCGCCGGACTTCGATTCCATGATCGCCAAGATCATCGCGCACGGTCGTGACCGGGGCGAAGCCATGGGGCGCTTGCGTCGCGCGCTGCTGGAGAGCGCGATCGTCATTCGCGGCGGCAGCAGCAACAAAGCGTTCCTGCTCGAGCTGTTGTCACACCCGGACGTGGTGGCCAGCGAATACGACATCGGATGGCTGGACCGCCTCACCGAGCAGGGTCGCCCAATGCATCGGCCCTTGGCAGATATCGCGCTCCTGCGAGCCGCGATCGAGGTGTATCAGCAGGAGCTCGGGGTCGATACCGCGCAGTTCTTCGCGGGGGCTGCCCGAGGCCGCCCAGCGGTGGGCCCGGAGGTTGGTCACTCTGTCGAGCTGACCTACGGCGGACAGCGATACGAGCTCGTCGTCTTTAAGCTTGCGCCGGCGACCTATCGGGTGCGTGTCGATACGCTCTCGATCGAAGTCCATTTCGATCCCCTCGGCGACTTCGGCGGCTTCCTGACCGTCGGCGGCACCCGCTATCGAGTGCTCGCGGTCGCCGACGGTTCCACCCACCTCGTCGAGGTCGAAGGCCTGCCGTACCGCATTTCCCTCGATGAGGGGGGCCTACTCCGCGCGTCGTCGCCGGCCGTGGTGCTGTCCATCCGCGTTGAACCCGGCCAGGTGGTCGAAGCAGGCGCGCCGCTGCTGATGCTCGAGGCCATGAAGATGGAGATGGTCGTCAGCGCGCCATTCGACGGACGAGTGCGGAGCGTCGAGGTCCTCAAAAGCCAGCAGGTCGCCCCCGGCGCCCCGCTGGTCATCGTCGATCCCGAAGGAGAAACGACGACCGACGAAGCCGCGGAGCGCGTGGTGTTTCGGGGCGACCCGGAACACGGCGAGCAGTCGTCGACCCACGCTCAGTGCCATCGACTCCTCACCGATATCGAGCGACTGCTGCTGGGCTACGATGTCGATGCCTCCGACGCCAAGAAGATTCGCTCGCAGCGATCGATGGTCTGCGGGCAGCTGCCGGCCGACGACCGAGAGCTGCTCACGGAAGAGGATCGACTTTTACGGGTGTTTGCGGACCTCTTGCCTCTGTTCAAAAGCGAATCCGGTAACGATGACGCGGCGGCGGAAGAGTATCTGCAGACGTACCTTCGCTCGGTCGATGTGCGCAGAGAGCGCTTTCCGGATACCTTCATCGATAAGCTCACCACCGCCCTTTCGCACTACGGCATCGAAGATCTGGCGCGAACACCACGGCTGGAGGAGGCGCTGTTCTTCCTCTACAAGGCGCGCGCACGTCTCGACCAAAGTGCCGAGGTGGTCTTCGATCTCCTCGAGCGGCGACTGCAACATGCGGAGGCTCTGCGACCGTTCGCCACCCCCGAGCTTCGAACGCTCCTCGAGCGACTGGTCGAGGAGACCCACAGCCGCTTCGTGTCCCTGAACGACCTGGCGCGAGAGCTTCGTTACGTCCTTTATGACCGCCCGCGATTCGAGCAGGCGCGCGGCGAGCTGTACGGGCGCATGCAGGCCCGCCTCGTCGAGCTCACGAGCGGCGAGCCGGGCGACAACGACGTGGCCCGGCAGCAAGCCTTGGCGGAACTCGTCGAGTGTCCTCAGCCGGTGGTCGCCCTATTGGCCCCGAGTCTGGCCGCGGAGGGCCCCGGGCGTCGCATCGCGGCAGAGGTCCTCGTTCGTCGTTTCTATCGGACGCGGAGTATCGAACGAATCCACGCCGCCGCAGATCCCCGCCAGCCGGTCGTTCACGCCGCGATCACCGACAAAGGACGGCCAGCTCATATCCTGGCGACGGCATGCGACTTCGGTGAGCTCACCCAAGCGCTGAAGAAGGTGGAGCTGACACTATCGAGCTTGCCGGCTGACGAACCCGCGTTCGTGGAGCTGTACACCGTCACTCGAAACATGCCGGCCGACCTCGACGCCACCGCTCGCCAAATCCAGGGCAAGCTCGTCGGCGCCCCTCGTGCCGTCCGTCGAGCGTGCGTCTCACTGGTCGCCCTCGAGCCGCCGCAAGCGACGCACTACTTCACGTTTACGCAGACCGAAATGGGGTTCACGGAGCTATCGACGCTGCGCGGAATTCACCCGATGGTCGCGGAGCGCTTGAGTCTTTGGCGGCTCGAAAAGTTCGAGGCCCGGCCGTTACGGATCTCGGACGATATCTTCCTGTTTCACGCCGTCGCCCGCGACAACCCCAAGGACGAGCGACTCGTTGGGTTCGTGGAGATCCGGGACATGACCCCCATCCTCGACGACCAAGGCCATGTGGCCGAAGTACCGGGTCTCGAGCACCTCTATCTCGAGGCCCTCTCGAACATCCGAGACTTCCAGGCCCGGCGGGAGTCGCGCCGGAGGCTGCCCTGGAATCGCGTCGTCCTGTTGATACGGCCCACGGTCGAGCTCTCCATGGGCACCATTCAAGAGATCGCTCGCCGCCTTGAGCCCGCCGGGCGCAACCTGGGCATCGAGAAGGTGCAGGTCCATCTGCAGCTGCGAGACCCCAAGACCGGACAGACCCAAGACAAGCTGATCGAGTTTGCCAACCGAAGCGGCACCGGCCTCGAGATCCAGGTCGCCGAGCCCAAGGACGAGCCGGTCGAACCCCTCACCCCGTACGCCCAGAAGGTCGTTCGCCTGCGCCGTCTCGGGCTCGCCTATCCTTACGAGATCATCCGGATGATGACTCCGCCGAAGACCGGGCTCGCGGGGACCGGCTTTGCCCCTGGGGACTTCGAAGAGTACGACCTCGACCCGGACGGGCAGTTGGTTCCGGTGAACCGAGGACCGGGAATGAACGAAGCCAACGTGGTCGTCGGTGTGATCACGAACTACACCAGCAAGTATCCTGAAGGCATCAAGCGGGTGATCTGCTTTGGCGACGGGAGTCGGGCCATGGGCTCTTTGGCCGAGCCTGAGTGCAGTCGGATCAACGCCGGACTCGACCTGGCCGCCCGGATGAAGGTGCCTTTCGAGTGGTTCGCCGTTTCGTCGGGAGCCAAGATCTCCATGGACGTCGGTACGGAAGGACTCGACTGGGTCGCGCGTACGCTGCGAAAGCTCGTCGAATTCACCCAAGGTGGCGGTGAGGTCAACATCATCGTGCCCGGCATCAACGTTGGTGGCCAGTCGTACTGGAACGCCGAAGGCACGATGCTGATGCATACCCGAGGTATCCTCATCATGACGCCGACGGCGTCCATGGTGCTGACGGGGAAGAAGGCGCTCGACTACTCGGGCGGCGTCTCGGCCGAGGACAACGTAGGTATCGGCGGCGTCGAACGCATCATGGGCTACAACGGCCAAGCCCAGTATGTGGCGCAAGACATCGCTGAAGCGTGCCGCATCCTCATGCAGTACTACGAGCACAGCTACGTCGTTCCTGGCGAGCGTTGGCCTCGACGGTCCCCGACCACCGATTCCGTCGACCGAAATGTATGCGAAGTGCGGCATCCGCCGGTCGACGGGGTCGACTTCTCAACCATCGGCGATATCTTCTCAAACGAAACCAACCCGGGCCGTAAGAAGCCGTTCGACGTGCGCGCGGTGATGCGCGCGACCCTCGACGTCGACCACGAGCCGCTGGAACGCTGGAAGATGATGCGATTGGCGGAGACCGCGGTTATCTGGGACGCCCACCTCGGGGGCATTCCGATCACCATGATCGGCATCGAGTGTCGACCGCTCACGCGACTGGGCTTCGTTCCCGGGGACGGTCCCGACGTGTGGACCGGCGGCACTCTCTTTCCGCGCTCGTCCAAGAAAGTGGCCCGCGCCATCAACGCGGCGAGCGACAACCGCCCCGTCGTCGTCCTGGCTAATCTATCGGGATTCGATGGTTCTCCAGAGTCGATGCGCGAGTGGCAGCTCGAGTACGGGGCGGAGATCGGTCGCGCGGTGATCAACTTCCAAGGCCCGATCGTGTTTTGCGTGATCTCGCGTTATCACGGTGGTGCCTACGTCGTCTTCTCGTGCACGCTCAACGAGAACCTGCAGGTGGCGGCGATCGAAGGCTCGTACGCATCGGTGATCGGTGGCGCCCCGGCCGCCGCGGTCGTGTTCCCGCGAGAGGTTCAGAAGAACACTTTGACCGACCCGCGGATAAAGCAAGCCCAAGCCGAGCTCAGCGCGACCCGCGACGACGTCGCGCGGGCGCGAGCCCGGGCTGCGTACGATCGCCTCTACCATGAGGTCTACACGGAGAAGCAAGGCGAGATGGCGGACTACTTCGACTCCGTACACAGCGTCCAGCGGGCCAAAGACGTCGGATCGCTGCACGATATCGTGCCCGCAGCTCGCCTCCGCCCGTGGCTCATCGAAGCGGTAGAGGCGGGGATCAAACGCGAAGAAGAAGCAAGGCGCTCCCGCTAGATCACTTGCGCCTCGGCGTTAGCCTCATGAATGGCGCCTTGACCGCGTTCGTGCTCAAGGCGCCGTACGACCCGCTCCGCACTAGAACAGCTTGGTGACCGTCACCTGGCCGCCGAGAGAGAAGACCGACGACACGGTGGGCGACAAGCCAGGATTCTCCAGCGATACCAGGTACATCCGAGGCCCACGCCAAGCCCGACGCCCCAGCCGGCAGCAAGAGCGAACTCCAGACCCCGTGCAGGGATGCATGGTTGTCCATGGAACCCGCGAAGCCCACCATTTGGGCACAGACTCGGTGAATTGATCGGATGTCTGAACCGAGACCTCCGGCTCTCACGACAACGACGCGGCGCCGGGGGTCACCACAGCTCGGCGTCGGTGCCTACGGACGCCGAGCCCGCCGCGTCCGCGACGTACGCGGCATCTTCGGGCGACGGCTCCAACGGCGACTCGACCGGCTGCAACGCAACGCACCGATGAAGAACATCCAGCACGGATTCGACGGACAGGGGCTTGGGCAGGAACTCGTTCATGCCCGCGTCTTCGCAGCGCTTGCGATCCGCCGACGAGACATAGGCAGTTGCGGCGACGATCGGCAGGCGGGAACCGATAGTCCGCCGGATGGTTCGCGTCGCTTCCCAGCCGTCCATGCGGGGCATCTCGCAATCCATGAATACGAGGTCGTATTGGTTCTCCTCGACCATCGCCACCGCCTCTACTCCGTCCTCGGCGAGATCGACCGCGTAGCCTTGTTTCGAGACGATTCGCCGCAGGAGGAGTCGATTGATCCGATCGTCATCGACGACCAATACTCTGCCGCTCCGAGGGGCCATCAATGGTGGCTCGACCGGCTCGACGGCAAAGCAACGCTGGAGAACATCCAGCACGGATTCGACGGACAGGGGCTTGGGCAGAAACTCGTTCATGCCCGCGTCTTCGCAGCGCTTGCGATCCGACGACGAGACATAGGCGGTAGCGGCGATGATCGGCAGGCGGGAACCAATGGTCCGCCGGATGGTTCGCGTCGCTTCCCAGCCGTCCATGCGGGGCATCTCGCAATCCATGAATACGAGGCCGTATTGATTCTCTTCGACCATCGCCACCGCCTCTACCCCGTCCTCCGCGAGATCGACCGCGTAGCCTTGCTTCGAGACGATTCGCCGCAAGAGCATTCGATTGATCCGATCGTCATCGACCACCAACACTCTTCCGCTCCGAGGAGCCATCGACTCTCCGTACGTTCGAACGCTGCCGCCCAGCCGCGCCGGAACCCGGATGATGAATCGACTCCCTTTCCCGAGCGCGCTTTCCAACCGAATGTCGCCCTCGAGCAGGGTTACGACTTTGCGCACGATGGCCAACCCGACCCCGGTACCTCCTATCCTCCGGGTCGATGAATCGTCACCTTGCGTGAACATCTCGAAGATGCGTTCGTGGTCGGCGGCCGCAATACCGGGACCGGTATCCGCCACTTCGACCTCTACCGTTCCCATCTGTCCGCCGTTGGGCTCGAATCGAAGGCCGAGCGTCACCCGCCCGCAATCGGTAAACTTCACGGCATTATCGAGCAGACGCTGGGCCGCCTGTACCAGCCTCGGGCCATCGATCACGATCCGGCGCGGGAATCCGCTCGCGACGTCGGTCCGTAGCTCTAGGCCCTTTCGTTTCGCATCCTCGGCCACGGTAACCATGGACAGACGAAACTCATCGACGAGATCGACGTTCGACGGCGTTGCCTTGGTCTCGTCATCCGTGACGGCGACGAAGTCCAGTACCTCTCCAAGGATGCCGGTAAGTCGGCTGGACGAGCGCTGCAGGACATCTATGAGCGCGTCGAAGTCCTCCGGATGGCGTTCCGCGCGCAGCGCCGAACTCGCGCCGGTAATCCCGTTTAGCGGCGTTCGGATTTCATGACTGATCACCCGCAAGAAGCGCTGGCGAACCTCGAGCGCAGCTGAGACCTGGTCATAGGCCGCCTTGAGCTCCTGATGTTTGAAGTTGAGCTCTTTCTGTTGAAGTACCAACTCTTGCAGCGCGCTCCGGGAAGCGAACACGCTTCGGTACATTCGACCCAACCGGCTCCACATCGTCGTCGATTGCGGCGGGGTCACGACGTAGGTCGCCTGCCGACCGGTCATTGACCACGCGACATCCGCTAGCTCCAACCCGAGGATGAGAGGCAGTCCCTGCAACACACCCGAAGTAAATCGAAAAAACTCCGGCGACACTTCGTAGGGTTCGGGGATCTCGATCTCTATCCAAATCTGGCCGCCAGGCAGACTCTTCTGCGCCACATTTAGGTGGGAGAAAGTTCGCTCCAGCCCGAAACGATTGCCCAAGGTGTAGAGTAGTTGGGGACTCGCAACGACAGACAGCGCTTTCCCGACTGCGCCACCGAGCGGCAGTCTGCGCGGATCTTTTGCCCAGTCTTCGAGTCTTACTCCTATTGAAAGCATCATCGACTCTGCGCGTCGATAGAGCTCGCAGATATCTCTCCATGCGAATCGTCCGCGATATCCGATGAGATGCTCCAACCCTTCGCGGAATATGACGTCTTCGTCACCTACCGCCGCTTTGGACACAGACCGAAAGTCTTCAAGGGATTCCGCGGCTACCTCTTTACCGCGCGCGAGTCCATCTATGTCCTCAGCATTCAATTTCACCCTCTGTCGCGTGTAGGTTTCGGATGCGCGTGATGGCAGGAGGCCACGTCAATGCATGCGAGCGAAACCAGGGATGGACACCAATCTTCCGCACCGACGCCGGCGGAGCAGAAGGACGCGGAACGAGTACGCATCGAAAGCACGACGGCCCGCGATCGAATCCTCCGGACGATCGTGAAGGCCAAGCTGCCGTGGATTCACCGCGACGCGGATGGCGGAACCTTTTCGGTCGGCGCATCGAGACCCGCCCGAGACACCCTGGATCTTCTTCCGCAGTCCGAAGAGATATCGATACCGTCCTCAGCTCGGGCCTCCTTCTCGGTTCGTGTCGGCCGAGCGCAGTTCGAACTAGACGGCGCCATCGACCGAACCGGACCACATCTGGAGTTCGGAAAGAACTGCGACGTATATAGCCTGGCCCGACGTCGTTCGCCCCGAATCCCATGGATGCATGAGATCGCGTTTCAAACCCGACGCGGTGCTCATCGCCACGGCTCGATTCTCGATATTGGACCGGGTGGCGTCGCGATGTCTACGCGAGGGACGTTGGACGTCGGCGACGAAGTACACTTCTTCGGCCTCATGGGCATCGACCCGCCGTTGTCCAACGCCGTGGTTCGATGGCGTCGAGCGTCTGCAACCGGGGTGACGGCCGGGCTCGAGTTCATCTTTCCTTTGGGAGGCCAGGCCCTGGAGGTCTTAGTCAGAGAGTACTTTCCGAGGTTGTTCTCCAGGTCCGAGTTTTCGGAGACCGCCGTACACACCCTGCTCGCAGACTCCGGATACCTTGGCCTCGACCCCGACGTCCGCATGACCCAAGCGTGGTTGCGGCTCGACGACCATGAGATCGGGCGAGACATGGTCTACATCGACGAAGACGGTCACCTGGTAGGACACATGTCGCTGACTCGCGCCTATCGGCATACGTGGACTGCCCACCAGCTAGCGAGCGTATCCAATCACCACGAAGTCGGGACCTGCTGGCGCGAGCTCTATCGATTCGCCTCTATCTGGCCCCGTCTCGCCGATCCACGGCCCGGAGCGCTCGCCGCGATCTTTCCGCTCAGCCCGTGGAATCGTCGGATGCTGTATGGGTTTTCCGAATGGCTAGACCAGCCTGACAACATCGTGGTCACGAGACTCGAGCGTTTTCTCCTTCCCGAGGTGCTCGACGACAGCGACCACGACCCCGCCGTCGTCCATCCCGCCGGCCTACATGAGTTGGGGGAAGTCGAGGCGGCGTTGCCTCGCTATCTGCCGGCGTTGGCCATCGAGAACATGGACCTCACCGAAGGCCATCTTCGCTCCTCGGCCCTTCACCCCAACTACGCCAAGCGAAACATCATCCGGCGGCGGGATGTCCTGGTTCTTAAGCGCGGCGACCAGACGATCGCCACCGCGCTCTGCGAGTTGGCGGACCCCGCCCTATCCCTGTTCAACCTGTTTAACGCGACGTACGTCTTCCCCGTCGATGCGGCCCTCACCCCAACCTCCGACGAGATTCTGCAGCTCCTCTTGGGGATAGACCACGTCTACCGGAAGAACGTCTTGCAGCTGTCCATGCTCCTCGTCCCCGAAGAGTGGAAAGAACGAATGGAGCAAGCGAAGTGTCGCTATATCGAGAACGTCGGACTCGTGAACTGGTCACCGCTCGGGCTTCGTCACTTCGAAAATTACATCGAGCTGATGTTCGAACGCACGGCTCGCAAGAAGTCCAAAAGCTCGGCCTAACTGCGGCCGCTCCGTTCGGAGTCGGCCGCCAACGATGCAGGAAAGAAGGTGAACTATGAGTACGCACGCCGTCCTAGTTACAATGTCGGGTTACCCGGTCGTCCCGTCGAACTTCATGCCCGATAATGGGCTGGCCCAGCTCGCCGCGTGCCTGGTGGCCGAGGGGCACGATGTCACGATCCTCGACTTCAACACGCCGGAGATGACTGACCGCTTGTTCCCAAAGGACCTGCGACAGAAGGTATCGCCGCTCGTCCGAACGAAGCTGGAACGACCTCTCGATCCCGATGAAGCGTCCAAGCTTGCTGATCTGGAGCGCGAGCTCGATGCCCATCGCGACGCGACCTTCGACGCCTTAGGCGTGGAGCTAGCGCGCACCCTCCGCGAGCTCGGCGCCGGCTTCGTCGGCTTCAAACTGTGGAACGGGGACGGCTTTTCGGGGTCGGAGCGAATGGCCCGACAGGTAAAGAATCAATGGCCCGACCTGCCCGTACTGGGCGGCGGCTCTCACGCCGACTTCTTCGCCGAGTATCTTCCGACGATCGACAGCGCGTTCGACTACTTCGGCATCCAGGAGGGCGAAGCGACCATCATCGAGTTCGCGCGCTACGCCAGCGGAGAAGTCTCGATCGACTCGGTCCCTAATCTCGTGTGGCGTACGCGCCTGGGACCGCAGCGCACGGCCACCGACAGGATCGACGACCTCGACGGCCTACCGGCGCCGCTGTATGATCCGGCGATCTACCCCGCCATTCACGATGCGGGGAAGCTTCGAGCCGGCGTCGTCGAGGAGACCCGCGGTTGTCCGCATCATTGCGCGTTCTGTAACCATCCCCTCAAAGCCGGGCACAAACTACGGGTACGAAAGCCCGAGCACGTCGTCGATCTCATGGCAGATATGCGGTCGAGCCACGGCATCAGCGCGTTCAAGCTCGGTGGTTCGTACACGCCGACCGGCTACCTCAAGAAGCTCGCGAACTGCCTGATCGATCGGAATCTAGGGGTGACGTTTTGCGGCTACGGACGCATCAGTGACGCTCGGCGCGCCGACTTCGAGCACTACTATCGAGCTGGATGTCGAAGTCTGTTCTTCGGCGTCGAGTCGGGCAGCCAGATGCTGCTCGATGAGGCGATCGACAAGGGTTATCAGACCGAACACGCCGAGATTGTCCTGAAGGCGGCAAAGGCGGCCGGAATCTACACCATCGCGAGCCTCGTGTACCCGAACCCCGGCGAGACCGCAGACAGCCGGCAGGCAACACTGCGCCTTCTGGAGCGCGTCAAGCCTGACGGAGTTCCCGTCCACTTCCCGTTGCTGTTGCCCGGCAGCACGTGGTGGACGAGCCCACAAAAGTTCGGCTTTGACGTTCCCGATCGCGAACGATTCTTGTCGTGCATGCTCCGTTACAAGGCCCGCCTTCTCTTCCCGCCCCAGTTCTGGCCGGAAATTCCGTACCGGATCGACGGCCGGGAGTTTGCCGAGTTCGCTCACATGACCGCCGAACTCACCCGGGACATCGACGCGCTCGGATGCACGACCCTCATCTCCGACGAAACGGCATTGCTCGGTCTCCACTCGGGTCTCGGGATCCGCGAATTTCGAGATGAATTCCGGACCGCCGTCGCCCTCGGGGACGCAGACGCCCAACAAACGTTGGTCGACCGCGTGAACCGGAATCTCTTGGCCGCGCAACAAACGCCGGAGCCACCGCCTCGAGCGCAACGTGGAGTCCACGCCTAGTACTCGGCGGCTGGCGTTCCGACGCCGGTCGGGAACCCGGCGCGGAGTACGCAAGCGGAGCCTGCGGAGCGATTTAAGGCCGTCTCATAGGTAGGTCCTTAAGGCGGCCTGATCCGGTGGATCGGGGAAGTCTGGGGTGCGCGTGCGAGGAAGGGTTTGGGGTAAACGTCGAGGGTTGAGCGAGCTCCAAACTCCTCCCTCCTACGCTCACCGGGGTTCCGAGCAGAACGAAGTTCGGTAAGGAATCCACGAGATAGGTGACTAGAAGATGTGGTTGATGCTGATGTAGAGGCCGGTAGTGTCATCGGTGGGGGAGATTCCGTAGTCGGCCCGAATAATGAACGTGTCGCCCCAACGAAGCCGCAGACCTCCACCGAGCCCTACTTGCATCTCGCCGAGCCCACCGTCGAGGCGCTCGTCTCCGACAGACCGGGAGCGAATGTCGGCCCACACTTGGCCGGCGTCGCTGAACACCAGGGCGCCCAGCGTAAAGGGGGAGTCGAACGCCCGAAAATGCAGGAACTCGGTCCGTAGCTCGAGGTTGGCGACGATCTTGGCCTTGCCGTGAAAGCGGCGAAGCAGCAACCCGCGCACCGAGTCGGCGCCCCCCGGCCCCTCCGTCGTCTGAAAAGAACCGAAGGTAGCGAGGTCGTAAAACGGCGCATCACCAACGATGAGGTCTCCGGCCACGCGGGTCGCCACGACCAAATAGCCGGGGATCACTTGAAAGAACCAGGCCGTCGACGCCGACAAGCCAAGATAGTCCAACGATGCGTCTACGCCAGGAGACCAGCGCAGTCCGATCGTGGACAGGCTGCCCGTCTCCGGATGGAACTCGTTGTCGCGAAGATCCAAGAGCAGACCTGCTCTCGCCAAGATCAGAAAGTGATCTTGCGTACCGTGGATCAGGTCTTGAAAGACCTCGTCGTCCGGATTCTGGGGAGACGCCGCTCGCGCGGCGTGGTCGCGCAGCAACGAGTCTCGCAGGAGCTGGAGCTTGGAGTACGAGGCATCAAGGCCACCAAACAACTCCAGTCGACCCAGGCGCAGTCGGCGCCGAGGAAAGCCGACTAGCCGATATCGCAAGAGCCCACTCAGAGATGGACTCATCCGCTCATACTGATGGAATTCCTCGGGAGAGTCTTCAAATCGGGTCGATCGGTTGCCCAGGCCGAAGTAGTTGACGTTCTCTTGGAGAAAGAATCCGACGCGAGCGCGGGCTCTCAGCCGAGGCGCGATCTCCGGCAAATCGAGGTCGACGCTGTAAGACTGAACGGGGACTTGCAGGTCGCCGTCGCCAGTCGCGCGAACGGACACCAAGGCCAGGGCTTGCAGGCGCCATCGGTGCGGTTCGTGGTCCGGATCGAACTGGGTCAGCGCTACGAGGGCGCCCAGGCCGAGGCCCAGGTTGCTGTCGTAGGAGATGATCGGCACCATCCCTGCCTCCAGCCGATTCGCATCGAGTGTCTCCCCGGCCTGGGCCACCGACGCCCCCTCCGTCGCCGACATCGCAGCGCCGAGGACCAGGTAGAGGCTGAGGCTTGCGTAGCTCACCATCGTCGCTTCTCCCCGGCGGATCTCGACCACATCGCGGCTGCAGCCAGTAGCGAGGCGATCATGATTCCGGCGGCGAAGGTCGGGTCGTATGACGCACCGTGGTCCGGAAACGTGAACACGGCGAGATTCATGCAAGCGTGGGCCACGGTGGTGTTAACCAGCCCCGCCGAGAAGCGATCATAGAGAACGACGAGGCCTACTCGAAAGCCGACAGTGAATACGCATTGGGCCACGACCCAGGCCGGTCCTTTCCCCATCTGAAGATAGGGCACGACGTGCCACAGCGCCCATATGACGCCGACCCCGAACGCCACGCCGAGGTCATACCGGCGTTTCGCCCAGTGCTCGTATAATAGACTCGACCATCCCAGCTCCTCCAATCCCCCGAATACGACGAACGCGAAGGCCAGCAGAACCACCCGCTCGACGTCAACCCTTAACGGCGGAAGCGGCGACGCCAGTGCCTGCAGAAGCAGCTGAAGGCCGGCAAGGCCAAGCGGGGCGGCGATCGCGATGGCCAGCCCCGTAGTGTCGATACGGCGGTTCGTTAGGTAGATCGACCGCCAAAACGCGCGTTGGCGTTGCGACCCGGTCATCCGAACGACGAGGGCCGCGACAAGGCCCGGCAGCGCCGCCATGAGCGCGCTCACGGGAACCGGAATCGGCGACGGTTCCGGTCGCCACATCGCAAGCACGGGCTCCAGCCCCCACAGAAGCCCCGACCCCGTGAGGATCAGACCTAGGTACAGCGTAGTCTCGGTCACGATCCCGGTTCGGGGCTCGATTTCGGACGGCAAGGGTTCGTTCTCTGATCGCGCAGTCATCCTCTCTTCCTTTCCGTGCCCAGGCTCCGGACCAGTCGGAGCCCGCGTCGGCAACGGCATCTTGCGTCGCGGAGGATGAGCGCTTGAATGATGGGCGCGGACAGTCCCTTGTCATTTGCGGTCACGCGGGAAACGGTGAGGAGGGATGGGGGCGCCTCATGTCATCTGCCACACTCGCCGGGCCGCGCCCCGTCGCACGGCCAACATCCTCATTGGCCCTCTTGAATACTTTCGCGTTCCCGACCACGCGAAGATATCGCTCCTGACCGAATGTGGTCTGCCCGCCAACGCCCTCGAGGAGCCGGACACACCGATCACGCAGCGACAACAACTCATGGTGATAGCGCGCCTGCTGGAGCGCATGGATTTCGGGCGCTCCGTGCCCCACCACGCGCTCGAGGTGGCGCACGCGTATCGGCTGACCCACAACATCTGCGGCCTCACCCTGATGTATGCGAGCAGTTTGAAGGACTGCTTGCGGTTCATCGACGCCTACCCGGAGCTGAACTGGGCCCACTCGAGTCGCACTGTGGCCATCGAAGCCGAACGAGCATACGTCGGCTATTCGTTGGCCGAGGATCTGGCCGGGAGCAACCCATCGCTTCGTCGGTACTGCGAAACGAATGATCTCGCGGGAACGATACGCACTCTCCGAGACTTGGTGGGTCCTGCCTGCCCTCCCTTGGAAGTCTGGTTGCCCTTCCCGCCTCCGCCCGACCACCGCGAGATACGTAGCAAGCTGGATTGTCCGGTCCTTTTCGACGCACCGCAGGCGCGGGCTTACTTCACGAGCGGTATCCTCGATGCGCCGCCCCTACTCGCAAACCCGACCGTCTTTCGCACCTACGAGAAACTCGCGGCCCAGATCGCCGAAGGCCTGCGATGGGACATTCCGATCTCCGAACAGGTGCGACGCATTCTGACGGTGTCATCGTTTCCGGGTCGCGACGCTGTTGCGGCCATGTTGGCCCTGTCCCCTCGCACCCTCGCCCGAAGGCTCGACGCCGAAGGCACGAGCTACGGCGAACTCCAGCGCGAAGTTCGTCTTGGTCGAGCCCGCGAGCTCCTACGAGATTCCAGGCGGCCGATGGCCGAGATTGCCGATGATCTCGGCTTCTCGGACGCCGCCGCCTTCTCCCGCGCGTTTCGAAGCTGGACCGGCCAAACGCCGTCCGGGTGGCGCGTCACGACCGAACCGGGCGACGACGACGACCAGCCCGCACCCGAGGATTCGGGAAAGCGGCTTCACCCCGTAGAGTCCGGACCATGAAGCAAGACGACGTATCGGGGATGGTCGAGGCCCTGTACCGCGACCTGTCGCGCCTTCGTCAGGATCTGCTGGAAGCCGAGCACCAGCGCGCCGACGAGCTCGCCGCCGTACCGTTGTCATGGAGGGACAGCGCCCGAAACCTCACCCACTACCTGGCGCTCCGTCGTCACGACGTTCGTGCGCTGCAGGTCGACCTCAGCGCGTTGGGCCTGAGCTCCATCGGTCGCTTGGAAGCCCACGTCTTGGCCGGGATCGAATCGGTGCTCTTTGCGCTGTCGCGTATCTCCGACGCTCCGCTCGGCCCCGTTCCCCCTCGACCACCCCGCCGGACCTTTACCGAAGGCGACACGGCCCTGTTCCGACACACGGAGCAGCTGCTCGGCCCCCCCAGCCCAGAACGCCACGTGAGGGTCATGGTCACCCTACCGTCGGCGGCAGCCACAGACTACGAACTGATCCGCAACCTCGTGGCGACGGGGATGAACGTGGCGCGCATCAACAGCGCCCACGACGACCGATCGGCGTGGACAGCGATGGTCAGCCACACCCGACGCGCAGAGCGGGAGCTCGGCCGAACGTGTCGAATCCTCTTCGACCTCTGCGGGCCCAAGCTCCGCACCGGGCCCCTGGAGACGGGTCCGGCCATCGTGCATTTCGCGCCCCGGCGCGATGAGCGAGGAACGGTGGTGCGACCAGCGCTGGTGTGGCTCGGCACCGGCCCCCGGCCCGAGGATTCCGAGCCGACGTCGGCGGTCGTCCCCGTCGACGAGAACCTGGCCCACGCCTTCCAACCCGGCGACGGGATCGAGTTCGTGGATCTGCCGGGACGAAAGCGCAAGATGCAGGTGGTCCGGCTGGGCCCCGGGGGCGCATGGGCTGAATCTCGGCAGGCCACCTACCTGGAACCTTCGGTTCCGCTTCGCCTCGTTCGTAGCGGCGTGGTGATCGCCACCGGAGAAGTCGGAGCGATGGATCCGCTCGAGTCGTCCGTCCGCCTGGCCGCCGGCGATCGTTTGATCCTCACCGCGAGCGAAACACTCGGACGAGCGGGAAGCCGAGAGCCGGACGGTCGATGGCGAGACTGGCCTCGGTTCCCATGCACGCTCGATGCCGCGCTGACCCAGGCCAGACCCGGCGACCCGATCTCGTTCGACGATGGCAAGTTCTGGGGGACCATCACCGCGACGACATCGGAGGGTCTGGAGGTCCTCATCGAGAGGGCACCGCCGGGAGGGGCCAAGCTGCGCGCGGACAAAGGCATCAATCTGCCCGAAACCGCATTGTCGGTCCCCGCGTTGTCGGATGACGATCTTCGAAACTTAGATTTTGCATCCGAACAGGTCGACATCATCGGCCTATCCTTTGTCCGCGAGCCGGCCGACCTATTCGATCTGCAGCGGAACATCAGCGAACGAACCCGCCGGCAGTTGGGCGTCATCCTGAAGATCGAAACCCGAACCGCATTCGAGAACCTCCCCCGTCTTCTGTTCGCCGGGCTTCGGCGGCCGCCGTTCGGCGTGATGGTGGCTCGCGGTGACCTCGGCGTCGAAGTGGGCTTCGAGCGCCTGGCGGAGGTGCAGGAAGAGATCCTTTGGTTGTGCGAGGCGGCCCACGTTCCCGTGGTGTGGGCGACTCAGGTGTTGGAAGGGCTGGCCAAAAAGGGCGTACCATCGAGAGCGGAGGTCACCGATGCCGCGATGAGTGGCCGCGCGGAGTGCGTCATGCTCAATAAAGGCCCTTTCGTGCTCGATGCGGTTAGCTTCCTCAATCGCGTCCTGCTTCGGATGCGCGAACACCACCACAAGAAAACGCCGATGTTGCGCCGGCTCAAAGTATCCGAAGGCCGATACGAACAACCCATAGACTGAACGCTCGCGATGACGAGCCGAAGGTGTGGCACGTTCTGCTGGACCACGGAGCGGTCGGGCCGGATCAACGAAGACAGCAAGCCCAGCGGCGGCGCCTATAGGTCCGGGGCGAGGCCTTCGTTAGGTCGCCACGATCCGCGCCGGCTCGATGCCGGGGGCAGGCACGATACGACCCCCGCCGTCGACGGTGACCAACGACGGGGCGGCATTGGTCGGCGACGGCACACCCAGCATCGCGGCCAACGTCGCGATCTCGTGGTTCAAGGTCAGGATCGACTGGACACCGTCCACCGGCGCTCCGTAGCCCCAGGTCCCGGGGTACGGATCGAAGCCGCTGTCGGCGGGCGGGCTCGAATAGATGTTGCCGATAACATGAGGGCCTTGAATGCGCCCGCCGTAGAACGAGCTGACCTTGCCCGGCCATCCATGGTCGGAGCCTTCCCCCTCGGGCAGCGGAGAACGGCTGAATTCGCCGGCGACCTCGATGATCGTGTCGTCGAAGACCCCAGCCGCCCTGAGCTGATCGATCAGCTCGAGCAAGCACGAAGACAGCGCCGTGTAGAACTTGGCGTTGGTGATCAACGAGAGCATGACGCCGATGTCATGCTCGTCGAACTGCTGCTCTTCGTAGGGATTGTTGGCCCCCCCCATCCCCACCAACGGCTCGCTTCCTATGGCCACCGACCGAGAGAGATCTTCCCTGAGCAGGAACTCGATGACCACGAACTGATCCGCAAGGCCCGGAATGTCGACCTCCGGCGCGAACATGTCGCGAAGGTCCGGGGTCTCGACCCGCTCTTGCTCGCCGATCCGGTACTGCTGACCGCGGCTGCCCGTCCCACCGACGGGCAAGTCGGTGAAGCCAGGGAGCACCAGATTGTTGGATAACGACCGATCAATGAGGTCTCGATACACTGCCCGCCGCTGCGCGAAAACCGCGTCGAGGTCACCAAAGCCTCGGGCGAACAGCGTCAATGCGTTGGCCTGACTGCTGCGGGTTTCGGACGCGGTTCGCGACCACGCCTCGGCATCGGCGTCGAGCGCGGCCTCCGCCGCCCTGACCGCTGGCGTCCCTGGCGGGAGCGGGGTCAAGAACGGCTGTAACAGCCTCGACAGCGGATTCTCCTCCAGATCGGGAATCGGGACGAACGACTTGGCGCGCGCGGACTGAAACGTGTACGTCACCACCTGGCTCGTCACCGCGGGCAGAGGAACGTCGTTGGCGTCCGCCGCCAGCGCAGACCGGGACTGCGCCCCCGCCACCGGCTGCCAATGCAGGCGTTGACAGGTCTCGTGACCGTCGACGGCGGTACTCACCCCTTGTAGCGACAACAGGTTATCGAGCAGGCCGCTGACGGGCCGCAGGCCACCGCCCGACGCGGGAACCTGTTGCTGCCAATAGGGCGGTACGTTGATGCCCTTCATGGACACCGTCGAAAAGTCCGGCCGCACGTATCGCCCGTTCGCGGAGGCGTAGTGGCTAGCGATCGACCGATTGCCGGCGAGGTTGAAGTTTTCGTTGCCGTACGCCGTGGGAAAGAAGTCATACATCCATCGCGGGGGCGCCCCGGGAAGCTGAATGGACACGAACCGGCGGCTGCCCGCCGCCTGCGCCCATCCGGTGGCGGGACGTACGGTGGCCTGCATCGCCCCCGCGCCCAGAGCCGCTAGGCCAGCGTGCAAGAAGTCGCGGCGCTTCATCGGGAAACTCCAAAGTCGCTTTCGCGATAGTCGGGGGACCGGAAGATGGCCTCGATCAGGGCTCGCAGGTCGCCGTCGGCCCGAAGCTTTCGACCGAGGTCGATCACCAAGTTGCGATAGTAGGCGTCGCGGCTTCCCGCCCCGGCCGGAAAGTTGTCGGGGTCGCCGATGAACGCGTCGATGCCCGTGAAGTACCGGTAGTAGCGTTTGGCCAGACAGATATAGGGTCCGTCGAGTTCTGCGAGGCGGGCCCCGAGGGCGCCCGGTCCGTCGAGCGGCAGATCGATGAGCTGGCCGGCGTGGTCCCGAAGGTACAGAGTCCCTCGCGTCGGCCGCTCACCGAACTCGGGATCTTCGACGGCCGGCCACCCGGATTCGGCAGAGAGCACGGGTGGGGACATGGCTCCGAACAGCCCGCCCACGCCCTCGTCGCCGACGACCCGGTACCGAAAGCCCCGGATGGTCGAAGCCATGCGGTCGATGGTCGCGTGGCACTGGCTGCACCGAGCCTGCCGGCGAAAGGGTACGGCGCTGTCGGCGACGACGTAGGGGATCGCGTCTTCGGTCCGCACCACGGGCAGCTCGCGACACAAGGCGTCGTGCAACACCGCTTTCGCCCACTTGCGTGGCATCTTGCGCCCTCCGTTGGCCACGAAGTCCAACGTCTCCTTCACCGACTGCAGAAGGTAGCCCGCCGAACCGATGAATCCTCCTCCGAGGTGTCGACCGATTTCCAGGTCAGCGCCGGATTCCGGGTCCTCCGGATCGACGATGCGCATCGAACGCCGAAGCGGTCCTGCGATGTCGATCCCGACCACCTCGCCGATGGTCAGCAGCGGGGGGTTGTCGTACGCGAACTCCGACGGCTCGAACTCGAACAACGGGGGGCCCCCGGGAGCACGCAGCACCCGCAGATGATCTTGCGCGGTGAAGATGGACGAGGCGGGAACAGCGCGATTGAACAGCGCCCGCGTGATATACGCAGCCGGCTCGCCGGCTTCATAGACCGATTCCGTCCCCAGCGAGATATCGTCGTCGGACGGAAATACTCGGTTCAGAAACCATGAGCTATGGAGGGTCTGAAACGCAGCGAGCACCGTCCGCCCGAGGTCGGAATCCTGAGGCGTTTCCTGGCCCCCCTGGTTCTGGAAGGTGGCGGCGTCGACCACCTCCATGCAGGCGTCGACGGCCGTCATGGCCGAGCTGCGGACCTGCGCGAGGCGCGTGTCCGTCAGGTAGTCCGGGAACTCTCCCGTCAGCCGAACGTAGCAGCGATGATAGAGCGCAACCTCGCTGAGCGGGGCGCCGGCGGCGGGCGCCGCGAGGACGAGACAAAAAGCCACGATGAACGTGCGCATTTAGATGGCCTCCAAGACCGTGGGTCGAC
>JANQQN010000056.1 GCA_028289325.1 Myxococcota bacterium
AAACGCGAACCCGGACCACGGGATCCCCATCACCGCGGACACGGTGCGCCGGTTGGCTCAGCTGAAGGCCGAAGGTCGGATTTCGTCACCGCAGCAAAAGCAGCTGGTCGCCGAGGCATGGGCCCAAAGAGGCGACTTCACGCTTTCTACCGAACCGGACACACCGTGGGCGGACCGGGCGCGGCTGGCGCCGGTGGTCCAACAAGTGCTGGACCGGCACCCGGAGATTGTGACCAAGTATCGAGCGGGTAAGGTGGGCGTCATAGGGTTCCTTCTGGGGCAGGTCATGAAAGCGAGCCAAGGCCGCGCCGACCCGCCCGCGGCGCGAACGCTGCTCGAAGAGCAGCTAAGCGACCCGCCGAGCCCCGAAGACCGGTGAGACGAGCCATGACCGCGCCATCCTTTCTGACCATTCGTTACGAGCCGGGCGTCCTGACCTTGCTCGACCAAACCAAGCTGCCGACGGACGAAACCTACGTCCGGCTCGCCGACCTCGAGTCCATCGCGAAAGCGATCGAGACCATGGTCGTGCGCGGGGCGCCGGCGATCGGCATATCGGCCGCCTACGGCCTCGCCGTTGCCCGCCGAACCGGGGTACCGATGGCCGACGCCGACCTGCGCCTGCGCCGCACCCGGCCCACGGCGGTGAACCTCTTTTGGGCCTTGGACCGCATGCGCCCGCTGTGGGCCGATGGCGCTGACGCGGAGACCCTCGAGGCCGAAGCCCACCGCATCTATCAGGAAGACAAGGCGAGCTCGGAGGCCATGGCCCGCATCGGCGCCGAGCTGATCCCAGACGGAGCCACCGTCCTCACCCATTGCAACGCCGGCGCCCTGGCCACGGCCGAGCTCGGCACGGCGCTCGCGGTCATCCGCGGGGCCCACGGGGCGGGCAAGACGGTGCGGGTGCTCGCCGACGAGACCCGTCCCGTGCTCCAGGGCGCGCGCCTCACCGCGTGGGAGCTCATGAAAGACGGCATCGACGTCACGGTCATCGCCGACGGGGCGGTCGCTCACTTCCTCGGCCAAGGCGCGATCGACTGCGCGGTCACCGGCGCCGATCGCATCGCCGCCAACGGCGATGCGGCCAACAAGATCGGCACTCGAGGCGTCGCCTGCCTGCTGCATCACCACGATAGGCCCACGTATATCGCCGCCCCGTGGTCTACGGTCGATATGTCCTTGGCCACCGGCGACGCGATCGAGATCGAAGAGCGCCCCGCCCACGAAGTTCACACCATCCGCGGCCAGCGCATCGCGCCAGAAGGGGTCAAAGTCCGCAATCCCGCCTTCGATGTCACCCCCGCCGGCTGGATCAACGGCCTGATCCTCGATCGCGGCTACGTCACCGGGGATCTGAAGGCCGGCCTCGCCAACCTGGCCGGTTAGCGGCGCCGAAAGGGCCCGTCGGCGCACAGCGGAACCGACAGCCGCGCGCCTTTGGCCACCCGGGCCGAGTGGACCTGGCCGCTGCGGCCGGCGGACACCGCGTGGGCCCAGACCTTCGCGCCCGCCGCGTGCAGCGCCGGGGCGACCGGGGCGTCGACGACGCCCACCAGCCGCCCATCGAGCCACCGGCGGTGGGTGGGGGTCGGGAACCGGCTTTCGAAGTCGGTGAGCCGGCCCTGTAGACGAAACAAGTACGGGGGTCGACAGTCGTTGGAACCCGCGACGAGGCGAACCGTCTCGCTCAGATCGTCCAGATCCGATTCGTCGTCGACGGTTTGGGTCTGCCACGCCGAGACCTGGGCCACGGCCATCACCTGCGCCGATGCCGCAAACGGCTGGCCGGCGGTGAGGCGCTCCGTCCGGCTGCGCCCATCCTCACCCGGGCGAGCGACCCACAGCACGCCGTCGTCGAAGGTGATGATGCCCGCCCGGTCCTCGAGCATACCGACCCCGGTCACCGCGCCCGCGCCGAGCAAGTGTCCGACCGCGCTGCCCATGGGGAACACTTGAACGTGGGGCCCATCGAGCCAGACCGGCGGCGATCGACCCCCGGCCTCTTCGCTCGCTGGTCGAGCGCACCCCATCGCCGCGACGAGCAGGACGAGCAACCTTGGCCCGGGGGGCCCCGAGATCACTGCTTGGCCACCGCGAATCGAAACTTCGTGTAGCCGGCCCGAGCGCAGGTCTTCATGACCCGGTCGATGGTGCTGAACTTGAGGCGCTTGTCGGCGATGAACAACACCACGTCGTCCTCGGGTTTCGGGCGCTCGTTCTTGGCCAGCTGCTGGGCCTTGATGCGCCGGAGGGTGTCCCCGAGCTTGGGCAAGAATCGGTCTTTGTCGAGGTTAACGAGACGACCGTTGCGAAGCTGGCCCACCGGCTCGTCGTCGACGAAGACCTCATTGAGCCCGACCGCCACCGCGGTCGCCATCCGCAGCGACAGCTCGGAGGTCGACGATGGGAGCTGGACCTTGGACGCCGACGACAACTCCAGCGTCTGGGCCCCGAAGCTGGCCATGAGAAAGAAGATGATGTTGGACAGGATGTCCATCAGCGCGGTGAGGTTGAGCCGCAGCGGCGCGGTCTCTTCCTCGCCGTCAGCGAAGGCGCCGCGGACGTTTCTCTTACCGAAGCCGCTCATTTCGCCAGCGAAGAGACCACGACCTTGGGGAACAGCTGCGGATAAGTCCACTCGCCGTTGACCTGGGTCGGCCGATTGCGGCTGGCGTCCATGGCGTCGACCAGCACCTCATACGTCACGTCGTCGTCGGGCACGATGATGATGTCCGTCGACTTCTTGAACACCGACTTGATCGCCCACAGATGGTCGTTGACGGCTTGGGTGTCCACGGCCCCTTCCTTGCCGGCAAAACGGCCTCGATACTTCGCGAGATCGTCAGGATGCATATCGTTGTTGGCGACGGTCACCGTCGCCGACCCATCGGCGTTGAGGCGCATCGTGGCCGTGACTTTGTCTTCTTCTCGGGCCGTGTCGTTGTCGCCGGCCTCCGAGATCGTGGGAACGGAAGCGGGCACCATGGCCACCACCGCGGCTCCGAAGCTGGCCATGAGGAAGAAGATGATGTTGGACAGGATGTCCATCAGCGCCGTCAGGTCGAAGGCCGTTGCCTCGTCCGAAGTATCGCCTGCCATGTCGCTCGACCCCCTCGAGAATCAGGAGGAGGCGCGGGCGGAGCGAAGGGCTTTGTTTCGCTCCATGATCCGCTCCCGGATTCGATTGAGCGCGGTCTCGATGCCTTCGAGAAGCAGACCCTGGCGGCCATTGATGATGATGAAGGTCAGGGCGCAGAACACCGCGATCGCGAGACCGAAGAACGTATTGTAGAACGCGACGGTGATGCCCTTGGCCAGGACGGCCTGTCGCTCCGCCGCGTCTTCGGCCTGAGCGCCCCCGAACGCCTCGATCAGCCCCTGAATCGTGCCCAGGAGACCGATGAGGGTCGCGAGGTTACCGGCCTGGGGAAGGAAGGCGGTGAATCGCTTGAAGCGAGGAATCTCGCGGGCCGAGGCGTGTTCGTAGGCCCGGTCGATCTCGCGGTCGCTCTTGTCGGCCTTCAGCAACACATCTTTCGCGATCGCCGCCAGCGGGTGGTCACCTTTTTGGCTGCACGCTTGAATCGCGCTCGCGTAGTTCCCTTGGTCGACGGCGGCCACGACGCTGTCAGCAAAGGCGGAGGCCGACATGCGGTGTTTGAACCAGAGGTAATAAACCCGAAAGATCACCACTGTGAATGCCGTCAACGAGACACCCACGTTGACGAACATCATGACCCCGCCCTTGGACAGGGTTTGGAAGATCTCCCACATTGTGGGCGGACGCTAGCACTCGCCTCCCGGCAGCCGCAACACTCGGGGCGGCAAGTGCTTCGGATCTGACTCTCGATTAACCGGTGAGCTTCCGCACGGAGGCTTGCTTTGAAACCTGGCCCTGGCCAGCGTTGACGATCCGCCCGCCGCCAGCGAGGTTGACCGCGTGTCTCGCCGCGCATTCCTCATCGGCGGCCTCGGGACGGCGGCGGCGGTGTCCACCGGCACGTACGCGTGGCTTCGTCGTCAGGGGTACGAAATCGATCCCGCCCTGGCCGTGACGGGCGCCCCCCGCGCCCCGGCGGCCGAGCTTCCCGGCCCTCCGTTCGATCCTCGGGCCCGGGCCGCGCTCGAGGTGCTCGTA
>JANQQN010000067.1 GCA_028289325.1 Myxococcota bacterium
CGACCACGGTCGATGGGAGGGCCTGACCCGCCAGGAAGTCGAGTCGAAGTTCGCCGAGGAGTACGAGCGATGGGACGAGGACCCGTACACCTTCGCCCCCGACGGCGGAGAGTCGGGGCTCGCGGTGACCGCTCGCGCGCTGCCCGTCTTGCGGGCGATCGTCGAGCGACACCGCGACGAATGCGTGGTCGTGGTCTCCCACAAGGCGACGATCCGTCTCCTTCTCGCCAGCTACTTGAGCATCGAACCTCGGCGATACCGCGACCGTCTAGACCTCGCGCCGTGCAGCCTCAATGTCCTGGACTTCAAGGACCCCGTACGCGCTCGCCTCGCCCTGTACAATGATACGTCCCACTACCGGGCAGCGCCCCGGCGAATGGGTCCCATGCTGTCGCGTTGGTGGTAGGGTCCCGGCGTCATGACGACCTTCATCATCGGCCTCGCGCTGTTCTTGGGAACCCACTCGATCGCGATCTTCGCCCCTGGGCTGCGTCGATCCTTGATCGAGCGCCTCGGGGAAGGGGGATACAAGGGCCTTTATGCCATCGTATCGCTGGTCGGATTCTTGGTGCTCATCTGGGGCTACGGCGACGCCAAAGCGGCAACCCCGGTGCTCTATACGCCCCCTACCGGGTTGAGCCACCTCGCGTTGCTCTTGATGCTCCCGGTTTTCCCGTTGCTGCTGTCGACCTACCTGCCGGGCCGAATCAAGGCCGCGGTCAAGCACCCGATGTTGACCGCGGTGAAGACCTGGGGCCTCGCTCACCTGCTGTCCAACGGTGCCCTCGCCGACGTGCTTCTGTTCGGCGGATTCTTGGCCTGGGCGGTCTTGGATCGGATCTCGATCAAGCGCCGCGGTACGACCGTGACCCCCGCCGCCGGCTCGATCGTCAACGACATCATCGCCGTGGTGGCCGGTCTGGGGCTGTACGTCGCCTTCATCTTTGGCCTGCACCAGTGGCTGTTCGGCGTCGCCCCGATCGCGTCCATGGCGCGCTGATCGCGATAGTTCGTTTTCCTCCCTGCGGCGGCGCTGAACCGCGGCCGCCGCCGTCAAGCGCCGCCGAGCGGCTCGCGCCCGGACTCGACCTCAACCCCCGCGTACGAGTCCCGCAGGCCACAACACAAGGACCGCCGCCACGACGATGCCGGATACGCCTAAGCCGACCATGACGACGCCGAAGACTCCCAGGATTCCCCGAGTGGCCGGCCATGCGGGGACCACCGCCGGGATGGCCGGCCCGATTTCGTCGTGCGCAACGTCGATCGCGATCCAGAACCGCTCCGGAACCCCGACCTGCGCCAGCGCTTCGCGGGTGGGGATTTCGAGGCCTACCACGTCATCGATGAGATCGTGTCGCGTCGGCGGCAAAATGACTTGCAGGCGCTCCTCAAAGCTCAGGCTGGTCGGGCCGATGGCTTCCGCAATGGCGGCCCAAGTCATCGATGCGGCGCCGAGACCAGCGCCGCCGAGGCTCAACAACGCGACCGCGACGCCGGTCACTACCCGGGCGGTAGAAAACCGCCATACTGTGCGCTGACTTACCTCTTTGGCGTTAGACGATTCAAAGCTCATGCCCGGGTGTTAGAGACCGACGATCCTCGGCAACAGGCGTACGATCCCTGATCGGGATGACGTCCTCCACCCTACGCAGCCCACCTTGCCTCGCCCGGACACGGTCGCCATCGCCGACGGACCTTGTCGGATAGGGGGACGCCCGGCGACCATCGACGCGTGGAGCGGATCTTCATTTCATATCGTCGCCAGGATAGCGCGGACATCACCGGGCGCATCTACGACCATCTCGAGCGCGAATTCGGCACCGAGAGGGTGTTCATGGACATCGACAGCATTCCGATCGGACAGGACTTCCGACGCGCCATCGATGCTGCGCTCGAAAGCGTTCGCATAGCCCTGGTCATCATCGGCGAGCAGTGGCTCGACTGTCGCCACCCCAGCGGACCGCGCAAAGGCGAGCGTCGCATCGACGACGACGACGACCTCGTGCGGCTCGAAGTCGAGACGGCCCTCGCCAAAGACATCACCGTCATCCCCGTCCTCGTGGGCGAAGCGACGATGCCCGCCGGTGATCAGCTCCCTGCCGCCCTCGCCCCCCTCGCCCTCCGCAACGCAACCGAGGTTCGCTCCGGACCGGACTTCCGGCTTCATATGCAGCGGCTGACCAGCGCCATCGGAGCGTACGTCGGCCGCGTCGCGCCCACGCCCGACGTCCGGGCGGAGCCCATGAAGGTCGTCGCGACCGCGATCCCCGCTTCGTTCGACGAACTCAAGACGGACCCTCGCGCGCTCATCGGCCGCCGGGTCGGACCCTACGCCGTCACGTCGTTCATCGACTCCGGTGGCAGCGGCTGGGTCTTCGCCGCGCAAAACGTTCGCCGGGGCAATAAGACCTGCATCAAGCTCCTGTTTCCGCTTCAGGCCAGCGTGGCGTCGGTCCGGCGCCCGATGGCTCGCGGCATCCGTGGCCTGTCCGCGCTGGATCACCCCGGGATCGTCAAAGTGTACGAGTTCGACGCCACCCGTCTGCGCGACGGCGAGTCGTTCTACATCGCGATGGAGCTCATCGACGGGCCCGACCTCGATGAATGGATCCGGCGGCTCCCCGAGGGCGACGAAGGACGACGTAAGAAACTGCAGGTCGCGAAGGCGCTCGCGGAGGCCTTGGACACCGCCCACAACGCGCGCTTTCTCGACGAGACCGGCTTCGAGGCCCGCGGTATCCTTCACGGAGACATCAAGCCTTCGAACGTCCTGATGCGCGGCGATCAGCCGGTGCTGGTCGACTTCATGATCGCCGACGTGCAGCGACTGATCGACGGCCCCGGCGCACAAGCGACAGACGCGGGCGTGCCGATCACCGGCGCCTTCGGGACCGTCACCTTCATGGCCCCCGAGCAGGCGCAAGACGGGGTGGTCACCGTCAGAAGCGACATCTTCAGCCTGGGACGGACGATGTCCGCGCTGGGCTTCGGCCAAGACCGACCGCTCTTGGTCCTCATCGACCGCATGTGTCAGCCAAACCCCGACCGACGACCTGCGTCGATGCGGGAGGTCGTCGATGCGATCGCGGTCGAGCTCGAGCGGGCGCCACCCACCGAGACCGTACCGCCCGAGCTCGGTCCATCACCGACCGCCGACGCGGCGGCGAACCCGTCCACGGCGAAGCCCGGCCTGCTCAGCCACCTTCGACGCTGGTTCGGCGGAGAATGACCGACCACCGCTGGCCATCGTGAGATCGATCCCCCAGCGAAACGGAACCGCCGAGATCCCTCGGTGCGACGACATACTGTGGCGTCGACACGATGCCGCGTTGCGCTTTGACATCTTCGTCCCGTCGCCGCCACCCTCCCGAAAGTGAAGAAGCTGCTGGTCGTCGTTGCTATTGTCGCGGGTTGCGGCGCCATCGCCTATGGCGCGTACACTTTTATCACCGTTCAGCAGGCCAACGACTTCGAAGTCGCGGCCGCCGACGCGTTGGAAGCGACGCTCGACGGCGGCTGCGAGGCCTTCCGTCGCCAGTACGAAGCGGCGAAGGATGCGGCGTACCTCTCTTCGGCGCGACAGCGGGCTCGAGGAAGAAGCCGGCCGCTGTTCCGGGTCGTGCGCGAAGTCTATAGCGGCTGTCGAGCGGCGGATCAGCGGGAGCTAAAGCTGGCGTTGTTCCACGTCGGGGATATCGGTCGTGACGTAAGAGACCTGCATGATCAGTTGACACCGTTGTTCTCCGCTCAGCAGGTCGCCGATATCATCAATGTGGTCCAGCGCGACGCCCGCGACGCCCTCGCGGCGCGGGTGGCGTCAAAGAAGGTCGCCGACCTGTGGCAGCACTGCGAGCGACGAGCCGTGCTCCGGCAGCTGAACCTACCTCGTTACCCAGAAATCCTGACCATGTGCACTCGAAACGCCATCCGACGCGGTCATCACGACCGAGCGAAGGGGATGATCGGAGAGCTCGCTCGCCTCACCGACGATACCGCGGCCACGACGGTCCCCGAACTCGAGCAGGAACTGGCGCGCGCCCAGGCGGCCAAATCCGAGCGGCTCGAGAAGGAGGCGGGTCGACTCCCGCCGCTTCAGGTCGTCGGTCGAACCGACGGTCCACCCACGATCTCGATCGTCAACGCGTCGGCGAGAGACCTTTCGATGCAGCTGGGCAAGAAGCGATACCGAATTCCGAAGACCAAGCTTCTGCCCGGCGAGACCTTCGACCCCATTCGGCCCTGTCGAGGAAAAAGGGTAACTTTCGAGCAGGCCGTCGATCCGGGCACCTACGAAGTTCAGGTTCGGGTCGTCGGCGATTCGAAGGTGAGGCCTTTTCGTGGGGTGTGGAAGGTCCTTTCGGGGCGGGCCTACCGGCAGTGTCTGTACGTTCGGACGCGACGCTGAACGCCTCCGGTGCCCCGAAGCCTCGCTGCCGCCCGGTCACGACGCGAGCCGGAACCGCTGCACGTAGGTCGCCGGCGGAGCGCCGAAGTACCCTTTAAAATCCCGAGCGAAATGGGACGGAGACGCGTAACCGACGCTGGCCCCGGCCTCCGCCGCCCCGAGCCCTTCTCCGAGCATGAGTAGACGCGCCTGCCGAAGCCGGACGTGTTTGAGGTACTGCATCGGGCTCATTCTCACCACGTCGCGAAATCGATGCGCGAAGTGCGACGGGCTCATCGATACGTGGCGAGCGACCTGATCGACGGTGATCCGCTCCTTCGCGTGGGCGTCGAGGTACGCCAGCGCCCGCCGAATGCGTCCGTCGTCGACCGCTGCCGCCCGCCGAAGCGTAGCGCCGGCGGGCCCACGGAGCAGATGCACCAGGAGCTCTCGCTTGGCGAGGGGGGCCAGGATACCGCTGGAGATCGGATCATCGAGGCTCTGCACCATCCGCGTCAGCGCGCCGAGAATCTCTGGCGTCATCCGCGCGACGAACGCAGGATCGCCGGTCACCGGCCCCTCGTCGAATCGAAGGCCAGCATCGGTCAGCGCGAACATCACGTCGGCGATCTCTTCGGGGGTGATCTGGAGCGCGAGCGACAGGTATGGCCGCTGAGGCGTCGCCTCCCCGATCGATGACAGGTACCGTCGCTCACCGGTGACGAACAGGTAGCTGCCGGCGTCGTAGCTGAGGGCGAGATCGTCGAACACGACGCGCTTTCGCCCCTGGAGCACGGCAGCGAAGGTCACCATCTTCGTTACCGACGGCTTCTTCTGCGATCGGCATGACGAATGAAACACCCAGAACCCCGGGATAGCGGTCACGTTCAAGCCCTCTTCGTTCGCGATCCGGGCGACGCGATTGCGCAGGTCGGATAACCCCACGCCAACAATGATGTCCAAGCCCGCCGCCGGCGTCTACGGCGGAGGCCCCCAAGCGCAGAAACGGACTGGCTGATCGCAGGATCGAGCAAGCCATCGCCCCGGACCGGGATCGCAGAATCCGGCAAGGACTCGGAAGTACGGGCTCTGGCCGTAGGCGGCGGATCGGCGCATCTTGAGGGCATGGCATTCAAGCGGACCTTGGGCCAAGACGGCCCTACCATTCATCCCGTGGGTCTCGGCTGCATGGGAATGAGCGAATTCTACGGCACGGCCGACGACGCTCGGTCGATCTCGGTCATCCACCGAGCGCTGGACCTCGGAGTGAACTTTCTCGACACCGCGGACATGTACGGCGCGGGCCGGAACGAACAGCTGGTCGGACAAGCGGTCAAAGATCGGCGCGACCAGGCGGTGATCTGCACCAAGTTCGCCATCCAGCGCGGCGCCGACGGGAGCTTCATCGGCATCTCCGGACGCCCCGAGTACGTGAAGTCGGCTTGTGACGCGAGCCTGTCTCGCCTGGGCGTAGACACCATCGATCTTTATTACCAACACCGAGTGGACCCTCAAGTCCCCATCGAGGAGACCGTGGGCGCCATGGCCGACCTCGTCAGCGCGGGCAAGGTTCGCTACCTCGGCCTGTCGGAAGCGGGGGTCGACACCCTGCGGCGCGCCCACGCCGTACATCCCATCGCCGCCGTCCAGAGCGAGCTATCGCTGTGGTCACGGGACTACGAAAACGACGTCGTGCCCCTGTGCCAGGAGCTGGGCATCACCTTCGTCGCCTACAGCCCCCTCGGCCGCGGCTTCTTGACCGGTCAGATCCGGTCCCTCGACGACCTCGCGGCCGACGACTGGCGGCGACAGAACCCGCGCTTTCAGCCGGAGACCTTCGACGCCAACCTTGAGATGGTTTCCAAGCTGGAGCAGTGGGCCAAGGACCGCGGGTGCACGTCGGCGCAGCTCGCCCTCGCTTGGGTCCTTTCGCGAGGCGAACGGGTGGTGACCATTCCCGGCACCCGCAGCATCAAACGGCTCGAGGAAAACGAAAAGGCGGCCGGCGTCTCGCTGTCGACCCCCGAGCTCGCCGAGCTCGACGAGCTCGCGCCGCCGGAGTCGTTCGTCGGTACGCGATACCCAGAAGCGATGATGAGCTTGCTCAACGCCTGACGGCGCTCGCCGCCGAGCCTGAAGCTCGGCCGCGAGCTCAGGCCGTAAGGCGGCGACGGGTCGACTCGTACTCTTCGCGGATCTTGGCCACCCGCTCCTCGACCGTGCTCACCTTATCGACGGCCCCGATCCCCTGGCCGCAGCCCCAGATGTCCTTCCACGCCTTACTGCCGCTGGTGAAGGCGCCGAAATCCATCTTGGTCTTCTCGGCGTTGAGAAGCTCGTCGGGATTGATGCCCGCCCGCGCGATGGACGGCTTCAGATAGTTGCCGTGAACGCCGCTGAACACGTCGGAGTAGACGATGTCGTCGGCGGCGGAATCCACGATCATCTGCTTGTAGTCCGAGACCGCGTTCGCCTCTTCGGTGGCAATGAACGCCGAGCCGATATACGCGAGGTCCGCGCCCATCGCCAGCGCCGCGACCACCGCCCCCCCGGTGGCTATGCAGCCTGACAGCAGGATCGGGCCGTCGAACCAGGCTCGGGTCTCCTGCACCAGCGCAAAGGGGGAGGTCGTCCCGGCGTGGCCGCCAGCCCCCGCCGCGACCAGGATGAGTCCATCCGCTCCTTTGTCGATCGCTTTGTGGGCAAAGGTCTGGTTGATCACGTCGTGAAGCACGATGCCCCCGTAGCTATGGGCGGCCTCGTAGACCTCGGGGCGCGCGCCGAGTGAGGTGATGGTGATCGGCACCTGGTGCTTCACGCAGGTGGCGATATCCTCCTCCAGACGAGCGTTGGACCGGTGCACGATCTGATTGACCGCGAACGGCGCGGCTGGACGGTCCGGATGCTTGGCGTCATGCGCGGCGAGCTCTTCCTTGATCTGCGCCAGCCACTCATCCAGCTGGGACGCCGGCCGTGCATTGAGGGCAGGAAACGAGCCTACAATTCCGGCCTTGCACTGAGCGATCACCAGGTCGGGGGTCGAGACAATGAACATCGGCGCGCCCACCACGGGCACGGACAAACTATCGAACAACTTGGGCAAGGCCATGAACACCTCGATGAGGGCCCGGGCGGAGCACCGTCCACCCGGGCATCACAGTTTCGAACGATGACGGGTATCAGAGCTCGCCGTAGAAGGTCTTACGTTCCGCGGCCATATCGCGCAGCAACTTCGGCGGCGAGAAGCGAGTACCGACCTTCTCCGCTAGCCTGTCGCAGGCGTCGACGAAGGCCTTGATGCCCATGGTGTCGAGGAAGCTGAACGGCCCGCCGGTGAACGGAGGGAAGCCCCATCCGAAGATCGCGCCGAGGTCCCCGTCGATCGGGTTCGTCAACACGCCTTCCTCGAACGCCCGCGCGCACTCCAGCACCTGCACGAACAGGAGCCGATTCCTGACTTCCGTCGGGCTGGGCTGTTCGGCCTGAAGAGGGAACGTTTCGGGCAGACCGGACCACAACTGCGACGGCTTCTTCGCCCCCGGCTCGTAGTCGTAGAACCCTTTACTGGCCTTCATGCCGATCCGGCCCAGGTCCACCATCTTCCGCTGCACGTCTTCGCCGGGGGACGGAACGTACGCGTCGCCGAGCGTCCGCTTCCACTGATCCGCGATCTTCACCCCGAGGTCGATGTTAACGCTGTCGTTGAGCAGCAGCGGCCCCATCGGAAACCCAGCCTTCTTGCCCGAGTTTTCGATGAGGGCGGGGGCCACGCCCTCTTGCACCATGGCTGCCCCCTCGGCGATGAACACCCCGACGCACCGCGAGGTGTAGAATCCGCGTCCGTCGTTCACGACGATCGGGGTCTTCTTGATCTTGCGCGCGAAGTCCAAGCCCACCGCCAGCGCTTCGGGGCCGGTTTCTTTGCCCATGATGATCTCGAGCAGAGGCATCTTCTCGACCGGCGAGAAGAAATGCAGCCCGATGAAGTTAGCCGGCTTCGACCACGTCTTTTGCAGCTCGGTGATGGGCAAGGTCGACGTGTTCGAGCCGAACACGGTGTCGGCGCCGACGACGGCTTCGGCTTTCTTGGTCACCTCGGCCTTGGTCTCCACGTTCTCGAAGACCGCTTCCACGATCAGGTCACAACCCTCGAGGTCCGCGAAGTTGGTGGTCGGATGCAGCCGGGCCATCAGCGCCTCGGCTTTTTCGGGGGCCATCCGGCCCTTGGACACCGCGCGCTCCACAAGGCGCTGGCCGTACGCCTTGCCCTTGTCCGCCGCTTCCTGTGTGACGTCGACGAGCACCACGTCGAGGCCTGCCCGCGCCGACTCGTAGGCGATGCCTGCGCCCATCAGACCCGCCCCGAGCATTCCGATCTTCTTGAGGTCGGTCTTCGGCACGTCTTTCGGCCGGGCCACGCCCTTGTCGGCGGCCAGCTTGTTGACGAACAAGGTGCGGACCATGTTCTGCGCCGTGGGCCCGAGGATGAGCTTCGCGAAGTACTTGCTCTCGATGTCGATGGCTTTGTCGAACGAGACGACCGACCCCTCGAACACACAGCTCAGGATCGCATTGACGGCCGGGTAGTTGTTGAGGGTCTCCTTGGAGGCCATCGCACTGGCGCCGCTCATGGTCATCACCGACCGCGGATCCATCGCCCCCCCGCCGCCGGGGTACTTGAAGCCTTTTTTATCCCAAGGCGCGGACACCTTCGGGTTGTCCAAGATGAGCTGTTTAGCGGTCGCCAGCAGCTTGTCTTCGGACACCACCGCGCTCACCACCTTGGTGGCCTCGGCGGTCTTGGCGTCCATGTTGTTGCCCAGCGTAAGGTGCTGCAATGCGACCTGCATACCCACGATCCGAGGCAAGCGCTGCGTTCCGCCCCCGCCCGGCAGCAGCCCGACCTTCACCTCCGGGAGCCCAAACTTCGCGTCGGGGGTGCACACCCGGAAATGGCACGCAAGGCAGATCTCGAACCCGCCCCCGAGAGCCATGCCCTTGACCGCGGCCACGAACGGCTTGGCCGCCGCCTGGCCCTTGAGGATGGCCTTGGGCGAATGGCCGCCGGTCTCGACCCGGCGCAGGAAGCGGTTGAGGTTCGAGACCCGCTCGTAGACCCCTTTCGTCCCCAGACTCTCCTTGCTGGCCATCAGCTGACCCAGCATGCGCAGGTCGGCCCCGGCCATGAAATCACGCTTGCCGGTGGTGATGATCGCGCCCTTGATGGCGTCATCGGTCAGCACCCGCTCGACGAGTCCGGCCACTTCTTCCTGAAACTTCTCGTTGATCACGTTCATCGACTCGTTCGGCAAGTCGATGGTCAACGTCGCGACGCCATCGGCGTCGACTTCGAATCTCACTGTCTCCGTCATTGCTTCATACCCGCTCGATGATCGTGGCCGTACCCATGCCGCCCCCTACGCAGAGGGTAACGAGGGCGGTGCCTTTTCCGGTCCGCTCCAGCTCGTCGACCATGGTCCCGAAGATCATGGCCCCCGTCGCGCCCAGTGGATGGCCCATGGCGATGGCGCCACCGTTGACGTTGATGTCAGCGCGGTCGACGTTCATCGCCTCCATGAACCGCAGAACGACGGCGGCAAACGCCTCGTTGAGCTCCCAGATATCGATGTCCGACGAGGTCATCCCCGCCCGCTTGAGGGCCTTTTCGGCCGCGAAACTCGGGCCGGTGAGCATGATCGTCGGCTCGGAGCCGATGGACGCCCACGACCGAATGCGGGCCCGGGGCTTGAGGTCGTACTTCGCGCCGGCATCCTTGTTTCCGAGCAGCACCGCGGCCGAGCCGTCGACGATGCCCGAGCTGTTGCCGGCGTGGTGGCGGTGGTCGATGCGCTCGACTTCCGGGTAGCGCTGGATCGCCAGGTCATCGAAGCCAGGCATCGCGCCGAGGCTAGCGAAGGCCGGCTTGAGTCTGGAGAGGTCCTCCATCGTGGTCTCGGGCCGCATATACTCGTCGTGATCGAGGACCTCGAGACCAATGACGTCGGTGACCGGAACGATCGACTTTGTAAACCGGCCCTCGTCCCACGCGGTCTTCGCCCGCCGCTGGCTCTCGATGGAGTACGCGTCGAGATCCTCCCGGCTGTAGCCATACTTGGTGGCGATGAGGTCGGCCGAAATCCCCTGGGGAACGAAGTACTTCGGCATGCTCACCGCGGGATCCATCATCAGCGCACCGCCGTCGGAGCCCATCGGCACCCGGCTCATCGACTCGATGCCGCCCCCGATGGACAGGTCGGCGGCCCCGGCCGCGACGTGGCCGGCCGCGGTGTTGACGGCCTCCAATCCCGAAGCGCAGAACCGGTTGAGCTGCACGCCGGCGGTGTCTTCGCCTAGCTCGGACATGAGGACCGCGGTGCGAGCGATGCACGCGCCCTGCTCGCCGACAGGAGAAACGCAACCCAAGTAGACATCGTCCACCGCGTTTTCGGGCAGCTCGTTGCGGGTCTTGATCGCGTCTAGGGGCTGACGAGCAAGCTCGACGGGGGTGATCTCGTTCAGACTACCGTCCGCGCGGCCCTTACCGCGCGGGGTCCGGACATGGTCGTAAACGTACACTTCGGTCATCGTGGTCTCCTCGCGTGTCGAAGCGGCGCCTCGTCACTTCTCTTCCTTGATGTAGATGGACTGCTTGGGGCTGGTCAGGACCCGCTGCAGCATCGGAATAAACGTCTCCAGGGGCAGCGTGTCGTAGTCCGGATCGAATGCCTTCTGGTCGTACTCGTGGCAAAACTCTGCTGTGTAGTCGTACCACGGGTGATCTCGAAACTTATCGCGCATGTCTCGGTCGAGCCCGAGGTGATGGAAGAAGTAGTAGCCCTGAAAGACGCCGTGGTTGGCCACCATCCAGTGATTCTGTTCGCTCACGAAAGGCTTCAGGATCGCGGCCGCGACGTCCGGATGATTCAGCGGCCCAAGGGTGTCGCCGATGTCGTGCAGCAGCGCGCAGACCACATACTCTTCATCGCGACCGTCGCGATGGGCGCGGGTCGCGGTCTGGAGGCTATGGGTCAGCCGGTCGACGGGAAAGCCTCCAAAGTCGCCGTCGAGCAGACGGAGGTGAGCGATCACGCGCTCCGGAAGCTTCGCCGCGAACGCGAACGCCGAGGTGGCGATCATCTGCCACTCTTCGGCCGTGGACTCCGTCATCTCTTTGAACTTCGCGCGGGGCGCAGCAGCATCACTCATGACGTCCTCCTAGAACCCGCGCAGGCGAGCATAACGGTCGGCGTGAAACGTGTGGCTGCCGAACGCGTGGTCCAAAGTTCGGATGCGTTTGACGAACAAGCCGACGTCGAACTCGTCGGTGACACCGACACCGCCGTGCATCTGAATCGCCTCATTCGCGGCGTGGATAGCCACGCTTGCAGCCTTGGCTTTCGCGACGGACGCGGCGGCGGGACCGTTGTCGGGCGACTCGGCGAGAGTGCTCGCCGCTTTCATCACCGCGGCCCTGGCGATCGTGAGCTCGGTGTGGACGTGGGCGGCGCGGTGCTGCAGGGCCTGAAAGCTCCCGATGGGCACCCCGAACTGTTTGCGGTCCCGCATGTAGTCGAGGGTCATGTCGAACACCGCCTTCGCGGCGCCCAGCATCTCCGCCGCCACCGCGACCCGGGCCAGGTCGAGACCTCGAGCCACCGACGGCCCCGCCTGTCCCAGCCCCCCGATGACCGACGACCGCTCGACTTCGACGTTGTCGAAACTCACCGTCGATGTCCGCCTCACGTCGAGCTGGACCGCAGTTTTGACCGAAACGCCGGGAAGGTTCTTCGCTACGTCCACCAGGGTCAGGCCGTCATCGGTCTTCGCCAACACCAGCAGGCTGTCGGCGGCGTCGACGTCCAGGACGTTGCGCTTGCTCCCCGCGAGCCTAACACTCCCGCCGGCCGAAGTAGCGGTGGTCTGTATCCCTGCGAGATCGTGGTGATGCGCTCGCTCGTCGATCGCGAGGGCGAACAGGCCCCGCCCTTCGGCGAGCGCGGTGAGCCTCTCGGCCCAGGCGCCGCCCTCTTTCGCGGCGTCGGACACCACCGTCGCCGCGAACACCGTCCCCGCGAACGGCGCCGACGCCAGATGAGCCCCGAGCGCCTCGGCGACCAGGACGACGGCCAGCGGCCCCATCTCGTAGCCGCCGAGTGATTCAGGGACCGCGATGCCCGCCCAGCCGAGCTCGGACATCTGCTGCCACAGACCGACGTCGAACCCTTCGGCGGGATCCTGGTCGCGGACGGCGCGAAATGCCTTTGGACCCGCACGGTCTTTGAGGAAGCCGTGGGCGTTCTCGGCCAGCTGCTTGAGCTCTTCGTTGACGATCATCTCGGTTACGCTCCCGGAAGGCGAAGGGTGTGCTTCGCCAGAATGTTCAGCTGGATCTCCGACGTTCCGCCTTCGATCGAGTTCGCTTTGGTCCGCAGCCAGGAGCGCGGCAGGTCGGTCGATCCGCCGTCGACATCTCGCCACTCGACGCCGTCGTTTCCGGCCGCGGTCATCAGCAGCTCGAACTTGCGCTTGTTGAGCTCGGCTCCGTAGTACTTGAGCAAAGACGCGGTGGTCGGGCTCCCGCCCCCGGACCGATACTCGAGCTGGGCCTGTTCGACGAGCGCGTCGAACGCCGCCTTGTCGACTTCCCACTGTGCGACCGAGGCCCGCAGCATCGGCTCGGCAAGTCGTCCTTCGTCGAGCCCTACCAGCTCCACCACCCGCTCCCTGAGCGGTCGGTCGTCCGTCGAAACCATCAGCGACGCCGAGCCGATCGACTGCCGCTCATGGGCGAGCAGCGCCTTGGCGACCGTCCATCCCTGGTTCTCGCCCGCGACGCAGTTCGCTTTCGGCACCCGGACGTTGTCGAAGAACACTTCGCAGAAAGGTGACTTGCCGCTGATGAGGGTGATGGGTTTGGTGGTGATGCCCGGGTCGTCCATGTCGATCAGAACGAAGCTGATACCGCCGTGTTTGGTGTTGGTATCGGTCCGGACCAACGCAAAGATCCAGTCCGCGTGATCGGCGTAAGACGTCCAGATCTTCTGACCGTTGATCACGTAGTGGTCGCCGTCGCTCTCGGCTCGAGTCGCGAGGCTGGCGAGATCCGAGCCCGAGTTCGGCTCCGAGTAGCCCTGGCACCATCGGATCTCCCCGCGGGCGATCGGCGGCAGATAGGATGCCTTTTGCTCGTCGGTACCGAAGTGCAGAAGCGCCGGCCCGAGCATCGACACCCCGAAGCTCACCAGCGGCGGTCGGGCGTCGATCGCCGCCATCTCTTGCTCGAGGACCTTCGCCTGCTGGGCGTCGAGACCTGCGCCGCCGTACGCCTGCGGCCAGGTAGGGACGGTGAAGCCGCGACTCGCGCACGCGCGAAGCCAGTCTCGCTGAGCATCGGAGATGAATTTGAAGTCTCGGCCGCCCCAACAGATCTCGCGGTCAGACTGCATCGGCGTTCGCATCTCGGGTGGGCAGTTGGCGTCCAGCCAGCCGCGAACTTCAGCTCGGAAGTCCGAACCCGTCGTGGCCGGAGCAAGGGTCGATTCGATAGCGCTCACCCCGCCGCTTATAGCACTTGGGGGCACGGCCCCGTAGAAAGTTCAAGCCGCGCCGGGGTCGCGTTACCCAGGAAACCCGAAAGTACCCTGTTTGACGGCTCGCGATCGCGACGGCTAGTACTTCGGCGATGACGACTGTGTCGGATACTTCGTCGGCAGCATGGATGACCGAAGAACACCTCATGCTGCAGGACTCCCTGCGTACCTTCGTCGACCGAGAGATACGCCCCCACTCCGAGCGCTGGCGCAAGCAAGGCGTAGTCGACCGCGAGCTGTGGACCAAGGCCGGAGACGCGGGTTTCCTGGGCGCCGCCATCCCCGAGGCCTACGGCGGCTCGGGGGGAGATTACGGGCACGAATCGGTCATCTGCCTCGAACTCGCACGCTCAGGGGATCCGTCGTGGGGCTGGGCCATCCAAAGCATCGTGGCCCACTACGTGATGGCCTACGGCACCGAAGAGCAAAAAGACCGGTGGTTGCCCGGATTGGGTACCGGGAACCTCATCCCCGCCATCGCCATGACCGAGCCCGGCACCGGCTCCGACCTTCAAGCGGTCCAGACCAAAGCGGAGAAGGTCGGCGACCACTACGTGATCAATGGCGCCAAGACGTTCATCACCAACGGTCAACTGAGCAACCTCGTTGTCGTGGTGGCCAAAACCAACCCTTCGCAGCGCGCGAAGGGCATCTCGCTGATCATGGTCGAAACAGACGGCGCTGAAGGATTCCGTCGGGGACGCAACCTCGAGAAGATCGGGATGAAAGGCCAAGACACGTCCGAGCTGTTCTTCGAGGACGTTCGCGTTCCCACCGCCAACCTGCTGGGCGGAATCGAGGGCAGCGGGTTCTATCAGCTCATGCAGGAGCTGGCCTGGGAGCGCCTTCAGATCGCGCTGAGCGCGATCGGCGCCTGCGACGTGATGATGCAAGAGACGCTGCAGTACGTGAAGGACCGAAAGGCGTTCGGCAAGCGGATCTTCGACTTCCAGAACACGCGTTTCAAGCTCGCGGAGTGCAAGACCAAGCTCGAGGTCTCCCGAGCGTTCACCAGCGAATGCGTGCGCAAGCTCCTGGCCGGGAATCTCGACGCGGCCACGGCGTCGATGGCGAAATGGTGGTGTGCGCAGGCCCAGTGCGAAATCGCCGACGAGTGCCTGCAGCTGTTCGGCGGCTACGGCTACATGGCGGAGTATCCTATCGCGCGACTGTTCGCCGATGCGCGCGTTCAGCAGATTTACGGAGGAACCCGCGAGATCATGAAAGAGCTCATCGCGCGGTCCTTAGACGACGGGCCTACCCGCTGACGCGACGCATTAACCGGGCCGGTGGCGCCCACATACGTCCTATGCGGCCCGTACATACCTCGGCCTGACATACGTCCTATGCAGCCGGCGCATACCAGTGGACGCCGTCCACGACTTCCCGCCGCACGGCATCGCGAAACACGAGATAGTTGAGGTGAGCCGCCGTCTCGCCGACCGCAAGCAGGCTATGTTGCGGATCCACCCGCGCGAACAACACCTTGGAGACATCGACAACCCGCATCGGGCGATCGAGCCCGTTCATCAAGGTGGTCAGCTTCCGATCGTGGCTGGCGATCAGCGCCCGCAGTCGAGCCGGGCCGCCGGTGAACGGTTCGCCGTGGGCGGGGCACACGAGGGTGTGGTCATCGATGGTCGCCAACAGCCGTCGGCAGCTCGACAGCCAGTCGTCCAGCGGATTTGCATCGGGCTCCGTCGGCCACACGCTGACGTTCGACGAGATGTGAGGCAGGAGCTGATCCCCCGAAATCATGATGTTTCGAGCCTCGTCGAACAGGCACGCGTGCTCGGGGGAGTGGCCGCAGCCGACCACCACCCGCCATCGATGACCGCCGGCATCGATCACGTCCCCGTCCTGCAGGCGCCGATAGGATTCCGGCAGCGGAGCGACCAACCGACCGAAGCCTCCGAACTCATCGCGGTAACGCTGGAGCGCCTGGTCGTCGAGTCCCGCGCGGCGGTAGAACGCGACCCCTTCCGGGGGGGCAGGACGACCGGTGTCCGCGACCAGAATTCGGCAGTGCAGGTACTCGGTACGGGTCATCCACAGCGGGGCATCGAGCTCACGCGCGAACCATCCGGCGAGCCCGACGTGGTCCGGGTGAAGGTGCGTGCCAACGAGCTTGCGAGGCTTTCGACCGTTCATCGCCCCCTCGACGAATCGAGTCCAGGTCTCCTTCGACGAACGGCTGTTGATACCGGTATCCACCGCCGTCCACCCGTCGTTCTCGGACAACGCGTAGACGTTGATGTGGTCGAGGTCGAACGGCAGGCGCTGCCGGAGCCAAAACAGCCCCTCGCGGACCTCCCGGTAGTCACCGGCGTCGGGCGGAGGGCCGAGTGGAAAGCGGAGCGCTTCGTCCGAGGAATGGTCGTCCATCGCCGCCACGCTACCCTCGCCGAGGCGACGGATTGAAGCAGGATCTTCGACCCGACCCTATTCAACGCTGCCCGGCGTCGCTATCGTGGACGTTGCTCCATGGTGACCTCATCTGATAGCGCCTCCACCGCCTACCGAACATGTCCGCTATGCGAAGCGACGTGCGGACTGGCCATCGAGCATCGAGACGGCAAGGTCTTGCGGGTTCGCGGCGACGCCGACGACGTGTTCTCGAAAGGTTTTATCTGCCCGAAGGGCGCGGCCCTGGGCGAACTCAATGAAGATCCCGATCGGCTTCGCCGTCCGCTGAAACGGACGGGCGACCGGTGGGAGGAAGTGAGCTGGTCGGAAGCCTTCGCCGCCGTCGACGCCGGTCTCAACCGCGTCGCGCAGCAGTACAACCGGCAGGCGCTGGCCATCTATCTCGGCAACCCGTCCGCCCACAATCTATCCGGCACGCTCTACAACCGCGCTCTCATCAAGGCCCTCGGCACCCGAAACGTGTTCTCGGCCAGCACCGTCGATCAGATGCCGAAGCACCTTTCCAGCGGACTGATGTTCGGCGCGCCGCTGATGATCCCGGTGCCGGACGTGGATCGGACCAGCTACATGTTGATGCTCGGCGCCAATCCTTGGGTCTCCAACGGCTCGTTGGCCACCGCCCCCGACTGGCCCGGTCGCCTGCGCGCGCTCCGGAAGCGTCAGGGCCGATTCGTCGTCGTCGACCCCGTTCGCACCCAGACCGCCGCCCACGCCGACGAACACGTCGCACTGCGCCCCGGCGCCGACGCGTGGTTCTTGGCCGCGATCATCCATACGATCTTCGACGAAGGTCTCGCCCGTCCCGGACGCCTCGCCGAGGCGATGAATGGCCGTGCGGAGCTCGAAGCCGCGCTGAAGCCGTTGGCGCCGGAGCGGGTCGCCGACGCGACCGGCGCCGACGCGACCACCATACGCCGGCTCGCGCGCGAGTTCGCCGCCGCCGAGCGGGCGGTGTGTTACGGACGCATCGGTACCTGCACCCAGCGGTTCGGCTCCCTCGCCAGCTGGCTCGTCGACGCGCTCAACGCGATCACCGGTCGGCTCGACGAGCCCGGCGGCGCGATGTTCCCGACCCCGGCCCACGAGCCGCGGCGCGCCACCCCCACCCCCGGCGGCCGCGGCTTCGACGTCGGCCGGTGGAACAGCCGCGTACGAGGCGCGCCCGAGGTCCTGGGCGAGTTCCCGGTAGCCGCCCTCGCCGAAGAGATCACCACCGAAGGCGAACACCAGATCCGTGCGTTGGTCACCGTCGCGGGCAACCCCGTGCTGTCGACGCCGGACGGTGACGCATTGGCGTCGGCCCTGTCGCGACTCGACTTCATGGTCAGCATCGATCCGTACCTCAACGAGACCACGCGCCACGCCGACATCATCCTTCCTCCTCCTCCACCCCTGTCTCGAACCCACTACGACGTCTCGTTTTACGGGTTCGCGATCCGCAACGTGGCCAACTTTTCGCCCGCGGTCATGCCGCTCCCCGGGGATGGATGGCCCGAATGGAAGATTCAGCTGCGGCTGGTGGCCGGGTTGTCCGGCCTCGCGGCCGGCGTCGACGATCAGCAACACGTGGCCCAGGTCGATGATTTTGTCTGTCGTCAGGTCGTGGGGCGCGAAGTCCGCGACCCGGCGTCGCCGCTCAACGGCCGAGACCCCGAAGCGTTGATCGCCGAGCTGGGCGAGCCCCGAGGGCCCGAGCGGCTCGTCGACTTCCTCCTTCGCGCCGGTGCGTACGGCGACGGCTTCGGCGCCCACCCGGGCGGGCTTCGGCTGCAGACCCTTGAAGACAACCCCCACGGCATCGACTTCGGGCCTTTGGTGTCGAAACTGCCGGGGGCCCTAAAGACCCCAAGTGGACGCATCGAGCTCGCGCCCCCGGCATTCATCGAAGACCTGTCGCGGCTCGAGGCCGCGCTCGATGAGGGCGATTCGCCGGGCCTGGTGCTCATCGGTCGACGACACCTTCGGTCCAACAACTCGTGGATGCACAACGTGCCAGGGTTGATGACCGGGCGCCCCCGATGCACGGCGTTGATTCACCCCGATGACGCCAAAGAAGCGGGGATCACCGATGGTCAGACCGTTCGTGTTCGATCCGCCACCGGGGAGGTCACGGTGGTGGCCGAACTCGACCCTTCGATCCGACGCGGGGTCGTTTCCCTGCCCCACGGCTGGGGCCACAGCGACGAACACGCGAGGCTTCGCGTCGCGGCCCGAACCCCCGGCACCAACACCAACATCCTCGCCTCACGACATCAGATCGATCCCTTGAGTGGAAACTCGGTCCTCAACGGGATCCCGGTATCGCTCGGGGTAGCCTGACTCGACGGCTTGAGGCATCCTGGTCGATATGGTCGACGTCGTACATGCCGCCCAAGCGCTGGCGCCCGACATCCGGGCGCGAGCGGAGGAGATCGAGCAGGCGAGGCGCCTGCCCGCGGATATCGCGCGGACGCTGGCCGAGGCCGGCCTCTTTCGACAGCTCATCCCCTCGAGCGTGGGCGGCCTGGAAGTCCGGCCTTCGGCGTTCTCCGAGGTCGTGCAGACGATCGCCGCTGCCGACGCGGCGGTCGGCTGGTGCGTGATGATCGGCGCCACGACCGGACTCAACGCCGCGTACCTGCCCCCTGAAGTCGCGCGCGAGGTCTACGGGGACCCAAAGGTGATCACCGGCGGCGTGTTCGCCCCGATCGGAAAGGCGGTGGTCGACGGCGACCACTACCGGGTGACCGGCCGCTGGCCCTGGGCGTCAGGGTCAGCGAACTGCGACTGGTTGTGCGGCGGGTGTCTGATCTTCGACGGCGAACGACCGCGGATGCGTGCTGACGGGGGGCCCGAAAACCGAATGATGCTGTTTCGCCGGGAAGACGTCGAGCTGATCGACACCTGGCACGCCTCCGGGCTCCGCGGTACGGGCTCGGGAGACATGGCGGTCGACGACGTCGCGGTGCCTCTCGGGCGATCGGTATCTCTAGAGGACCCGCCCACCGCCGCCGGTGCGCTGTATGCGTTCCCGGTGTTCGGCCTCCTCGCGGTCGGGGTAGCCAGCGTAGCCCTCGGCAACGCGAAGGCCGCGCTCGAAAGCCTCCGTGACCTCGCCAATGCCAAAAAGCCCCAGTACAGCCGGCGCTCGCTGGCTGAACGGACCCCGGTGCAGGCCGACTTCGGGCGCGCTCAGGGGCGGTGGCGAGCCGCCCGCGCGTACCTCGACGACGCGATCGACCGCTGCTGGCAGGGCGCCACCGCGCGCGGCGCACTCACGACCGAAGATCGGGCCGACCTCCGGCTCGCGTGCACCCACGCTACCCGCGAGAGTGCGGACGTCGTGTCGACGGCCTACGAGCTGGGAGGCGGGACTTCGGTTTACGCGTCGCATCCGCTGCAACGCCACTTTCGCGACGCCCACGTCGCGACCCAACATATCATGGTCGCGCCGTCGACCTACGAGCTGATCGGCCGCGTCGAGCTCGGCCTCGAGACGCAAGCCAGCATGCTCTGACTGCTCACAAGGAGCCCTCATGACCGAGAACATTCAGATCCACCTCACGAAGACGCCCACCGGGGCGCTGACCCTCGAACACTTCGAGCAAAAGACGGCACCGATACCCGCGGTCAACGACGGGCAGGTCCTCATCCGCACGGTCCTCATCTCCATCGACGCCGCGATGCGAGCGTGGATGCGAGGCCCGACCTATCGGCCCCAGGTCATGCCCGGCGAGGTGATGCCCGCGTACGTATTGGCAGAGGTCGTCGAGAGCAAATACGACGGTCTCGCCAAAGGGGATCTCGTGCTCGGGGAAGGCTTGTGGTCGACCTTCTCCGTCGTCGAAGGCCGACGAATGAGAAAAGCGCCGCCCTACCGCCCTTTGAGCCACCTCATGTCGGTCATCGGAATCGCTGGGCTGACCGCGTACTGGGGCATGATCGATATCGGCAAGCCCAGCGAAGGCGAGACCGTCGTGGTGTCCGCCGCCGCGGGCTCCGTGGGCTCGATCGTGGGGCAGATCGCCAAGATCAAGGGCTGTAGGGCGGTGGGTATCGCCGGCGGACCGGACAAGTGCCGATGGCTGACCGAAGAACTGGGCTATGACGCCGCGGTGGACTACAAGGCCGGCAACGTCGCCGAGCAACTCAAGGCCGCGTGCCCCAACGGCATCGACATCTACTTCGACAACGTCGGTGGCGCCATCCTCGAAGCGTGTCTATTCCAGATGCGCAATCGCGGTCGCATCGTCTGCTGCGGCGCCCTTTCGCAGTACGACACCGACGCGCCGGAGAGCCCGAAGGGGCTGCCAGGCCTGGTGGTGGTCAAACGACTCCGGATGGAGGGCTACGTGGTGCTCGACTACTTCAACCGCACCCCGGAGGCGGCCCAAGAGCTCTTGGGGTGGATGGGGCAAGGTAAACTGCGCATCGCGGAGGACATCGTCGAGGGCCTGGAGAACGCGCCCCAGGCTCTCATGGGCCTGTTCGAAGGAACCAACCGCGGCAAGCGGATGGTCCGAGCCGCCCCCGACCCCGCCTAACCCACCTGCGTCGATTCGAAACGAATGTGGCCGCCCTTGGCGACGCGGCCCAAAGCCCTCGACGCCGACGCCGTCGCTGACGTCTTCCAGGACGGCTGAGCCCCAGCTTCATCCACGCCCGCCGCTGGCGCGACGTCAGGTGAGACCCAGCTGCCGGATCAGCATGTCACTGGTCACCCGAGACCAGCGACGAACATCCGCATCGGGACGCCTCGTCACCTTCTCCGCGAGACCGGAGACCGTGTGGATGACGATTTATTCTGGGAACGGCTGGATGTCGACGCGCCTGCGCCTCAATGAAGGCACGGAGATGTCCGTCCGTGCCCCCGATCTCACGCGATCGACCGATCCCTGCCCTCCCAGTACGGTGCCCGGAGCTGACGCTTGAGCACCTTGCCGGTCGCGTTGCGAGGGAGCGCCTCGAGGCGGTCGACGCTGGTCGGACACTTGTAGTGGGCGAGGCGCTCGCGGCAGTACGAGATCAGCGTTGAATCTTCGATGCTGGCGTCTTCGAGCACGACCACCGCCTTCGGGGTCTCGACCCATTTGTCGCTCGGCACGCCGATCACCGCGACCTCCCGCACCGCCGGGTGTTCGACCAATACGCGCTCGATTTCGGCGGGATAGATGTTCTCGCCTCCGCTGATGATCATGTCTTTGATGCGGTCGCTGATGTACAGGTAGCCGTCTTCGTCCATCTTGCCCGCATCACCGGAGCGGTACCAGTCGCCGTTGAAGACCTTGTCGGTCGCTTCGGCCCGATTGTAATAACCCACCATCCGCTGCTCGCTCTTCACCAAGACTTCGCCGAGGACACCCGGCGCAACGTCTTCGAGGGTCGACGGGTCGACGACTCGGATCTCGCAGGTGGGGATGGGTCGACCGGCGGAGACGAGTCGATGCCGAACGTTGGGGTCGCGGTGGGACGCCGCATCGAGCAGGGTCACCACCCCGCTCATCTCGGTCATTCCGTAGACCTGCGTGAAGTCGCACGGGAACGCATCGAGCGACTTCAACAGCAATGGCAGCGGCATCGGCGAAGCACCGTAGACGAGCTGCTCGAGCTTCGGAAAGCGGCGCTGGGCCAGATCCGGAACCATCTGGAAGGCCTGGAACAAGGCGGGGACGAAGAAGCTGTGGGTCACCTCGTACTTGACGAGATCATCGAGGATCACGTTCGGCATCGGGACGTCGACCAGAATGACCTTCGCGCCCTGGGCCAGCGCGCCCAGGCCCCACGACAGGCCGCCGACGTGGTACAGCGGCATCGCGACCATGGCCGTCTTGCCGGGGGCGACGCCCACGAAGCCCGCGAAGCCTTTGGTGTGGGCGTCGATACCGTGTCGAGTCAGGACCGCTCCCTTGGGAAAGCCGGTCGTGCCCGAAGTGTAGAGCTGGAACCAGCCGTCGTGGTCGTCGGTGGGCTCGAGAGCTTCGCCGCCGTCGTGCCTGCCGAGCCACGCCTCATACGCGTCGTCGCCGGCGCCGTCGACGACGACGAATCGCTTGAGCTTCGGCAGACGGTCTCTGACCTGCTCCAGGACGGACAGGAACTCCGCGGACACGAACACGAACTCCGCCTCCGCGTCGTTAAGCGCGTAGTGGATCTCTTCCGGCGCCAGCCGCCAGTTGACCACCGCGCAGACCGTGCCCACGAGCCCACACGCGTACACGCTCTCGAAACACGCGGGGTGATTCTTACCGAGATAGGCGATGCGAGCGCCCTTCACGAGGCCTGCCGCCTTCTGCCCGGCCGCGTTCTGTCGGATGCGCGCTCGCAATCGTGACCAGGTCAGGGTCTGGTCGTGAAAGACGATCGCGGCCTCGTCGCCGCGATGAGCGGCGTAGTGGTCGACGTGTTCGTTGAAAGGAGGGACGGACTGGGCGTTGGTCATGGAAGCGGATGATAGAAGACTCTATCGCGATTTCGGAAGTGGGGATGGCCTGATAGCGCGCCGCGGCATGCATGCTTCGCCGAGCCACCGGGACGAGCGAAGGCCAATGTTTTCGAGTGCAATCGAGCCTTCGCTCATCTGGACAGCAACGCACGTCGACATGAGGCTGCCGACCCGACTAACCCAGACCCCCGTTCGGCGGTCACTGGCCCAATAGCAACCGATCGAGCCCGCCTCGGCTCGCCAGGTACAGGTCTAGGACGCCATCGCCATCGAAGTCCGCGGCTTCGACGTCGAATCCGTTGCCGACCGCGGTGTCCGGGAACACGTCGGAGGCCAAGGAGAACCAGCCTCGACCGTCGTTGAGGTACGCCCGGTACGGGGCGTTCGCCGGCGCCCCGGAAAGGTCGTCGAGGTTGGCGGTAACCAGGTCGAGGTCACCGTCACCGTCGACGTCGATCGCGTCGATATCGAAGCTATTGTCGTCGTCGGGCGGCAGGCGAACCGCGGTCCCGGCCCCCGCCTCGTCGGAGCGATCCTCGAATACAAGTCGGTCGACCTGAAGGAGGAGACGATTGCGACGCGGCCGGGCGCGAAGGAATCGAATGTTGGCGAGGGCGACGTCGAGGTCGCCGTCACCGTCGGCGTCGAACAGGTCGATCTCCCGCGTCTCCGCGTCGGCGGGCAGCGCGACGACCGTCCCGTATCGCCCGCCCTCGTTGATCAGAATGACGGAGTCATCCTCGTTGCCGACCGCAAGATCCAGGTCGCCATCGCCGTCGACGTCCCCGAGCTCCAAGTCTTGCGTTTGATCGATCCGCGCCGGCAGCACGTCGTCGGTCACGTCGACGAACGCCGCCTCGGCGGCGGACCAGCGGATCGCGAAGTTCTGTCCTGCGTTGCCAATGAACACCGTGGCGGGGGTCGTGGAGCGATCGAGGACGGCGGCGTTGCTCGTCCCGCGGACCGGGATGCGGTCCGACGCGTCGACGAACATCCCGCCGTCGTTGAGATACAACTCGTTCGTTTGGTCATCCTCGGACACGATCAGAATGTCTCGGTCGCCATCGCCGTCGAAGTCGTGGATCACCACGTCTTCGCTGTCCCGTTGGGTGCGCGGGAGCTGGTCGCTGGCGTCGATCAAGCGACCGTCGCCGGCGTTGAGGAGAAGGATGTTGGTCCGAAACTCGCTGGCGATCACCACGTCGAGGTCGCCGTCGTCGTCGACGTCGGCCACCGCGGCGTCCATACTGAATCCGCTTAGCGTCCCGGGAAGGTGGGTGGTGGTCACGTCCACGTACCCCGCCACGGATGCCCGCTGCGGACTCGAGCAGCCGACGGTGACGACCAACAGGATGAGAGGGGCTCGCACGGCGGGACCATCAAGGACCGGGAGGAGAAAAAGCAACCGTCGACGAAATGCGGCGAAGGGAGGGGCTCAGTCGGTGGCTTCGCGCGAAGGCGGGTTCAGATCCATGAGCTCGTCGGTTTCGTCGAGCGGTTCGAGCAGGACGCCGTCTCGGCCGTAGACGCCGCTACACCGCGGCTCCTGGCCGCTGATCCGCACCACGGAGACCTGCGCGATGAGCTTGTCGGGCGCATCGGGGACCG
>JANQQN010000008.1 GCA_028289325.1 Myxococcota bacterium
GGCCGCCGTCGTGCGCGCCCTGACCGCGCTTGTGCCCGCGGGCGATCGTCCGGAGACTTGGCCAGCAGCCGGTGATGGAGGCTTCGCAGCTCGGCGCTCGGCGCCTCGCCGTCGACGAGGCGGGCGGGCAGCGGTGGGGCCGGGTTCCGCATCTGCTTATGCATGACCTCCACCAGATCCCGCCCGGTGAACGGAGGGCTTCCGGTCAGCGCAGCGTGAAGCATGCATCCCAAGCCGTACAGATCGGTGCGCGCATCCTGGGGCCGCTGGGCGACCTGCTCGGGGGCCATGAACGCCGGCGTACCGACGGTCTTGCCCGGTCGCGTCAACGGTGGGGCTCCGGGATCCTCGAGGGGCTTGGCGAGACCGAAATCGAAGACCTTGACGAATGGCCCGAGCGGGTCATCGTGAACCATGACGTTGCTCGGTTTCAGGTCACGGTGCAGGACGTTGGCGCGATGCGCCGCTTCCAGCGCTCTCGCGATCTGCAGGAATATGACCACGGCCCGGGCCTCGGCCATCGGTCCGTCCTCGGCGAGGCAGACCTTCAACGTCCGACCGGGAATGTGCTCCATGGCCAGGAAGGGGGCGCCGGTGCCTTCGTCGACGCCGAACATCAAGATTTCGACAATGTTGGGATGAGACAGGGCCCGAACCGCGCGCGCTTCTTGATAGAAGCGACGAACGTTGGTCGGCTCGTCGATCCGTTCGCCGCGCAACACCTTGACCACCGCCGGTCGGCCGGATCGCAGATCGGTCGCGGAAAGAAGCGCGCCCATCCCGCCTTGGGTGAGAAGTCCACTGATCCGAAACCGCTCAATGAGGACCATGCCCGCTTCGAGGCGCTGCTTGGGGCCGTGGGATGGTCCTATGGTGGGGACCCCGTGGACCGGGCAGATCGTCGACTCCCAGTCCTTATCGCAAAGCGGACATCGGCGATGTTTCATGATCCCGGCGCGACGGTAACAGACTTGGTCATCGGCGGACGTCGTGCATAACTTTGTCGGTCTTCTTAGCCGGGAGGGCGTGGAATGCGGTAAGGTCCTCACCGGACGCGCTCGATGACCGCCGGTAGCTCCAATCCGTGGCCTGGGTCGATCGGGCCGACGCTGAGCGCAGGAACGGTCCTGGGGCGCTATACCCTAGGTCGATGCATCGGCCTAGGGGGCATGGGCGCGGTCTATGAGGCCACCCACAACGACCTCAAAAAGCGGGTCGCGATCAAGGTCTTGGATCCTCGACTGGCCCACGACCCCGAGATTTCGGCTCGATTTCTGCGCGAAGGCGAGTCGGCCGCGCGAATCCAACATCCTCACGTCGTCGACATCTACGACGTAGGCACTCAAGACGACGTATCGTACCTGGTCATGGAGCTCCTGGTTGGGGAAGATCTCGGCCTTCTACTCGAGCGAATCGGGCCTCTCGACGCCCAGTCGTCGACGGCGTACATTCTTCCCGTCTGTGCGGCGTTGGTCGCGGCTCACCGAAGTCAGGTCATCCATCGCGATCTGAAGCCCGGCAACATCTTTCTCGCGAAGGATGTCTACGGGGCCATCGTTCCGAAGGTGCTCGATTTCGGCATCTCGAAGAACACGCAGTCCCCTATCCAAGGCTTGACCATGGCCGGAGTGTTGATGGGCACGCCCCACTACATGTCTCCGGAGCAAGCTCAAGGCAACCGACACGTCGATCACCGAACGGATATCTATTCGCTGGGCGTGGTGCTGTACCAGTGCCTCACCGGCGTGTGCCCGTTCGTAGGGGAGTCGACGTACCGGTTGCTCAATCGGATCGTCGAAGCCCAGTTTGCGTCCCCGAGATCCGTCGTCCCCGATCTTGACCCCATTCTCGAGCAGGTTGTCTTGCGGGCGATGGCTCGCGATCCCGCGGCTCGATTCGCCACCATGGCCGAGTTCGGGGCAGCCTTGTTACCGTTCTCCGATCAGCGGCTTCAGCTGCTGTGGGCGCCGATGTTCGAGCGCGCGGGCGCGGAGCCGACACCTCCGGTGGCGTTCGAAGCCGCGTACGCCGAACCGGTCGCTGCGGACCCGCCGGGTATCACCACCATCGAGCACGGCGGTGCGGCGAGACGCAACGGCCCCTCAACCGCGGCCTACTGGGCGACCGCGATCATCGCCACCGCGACCGTAGCGGGCCTGACCGCGTTCGGCTTCTCGGTGATGTCGCCGGTTCCCGCCGCCCCGGTGGTGGCCATCCCAGCGCCGCCACCGCCGGAGGAACCGGTCGCGGCGCCTCCGCCGATCGCACTGCCCCTTGCGCCGACCTACCGGATCTCGGTCACCGTCGAGCCCCGGTGGGCGATGATCGTGATCGACGGTAAGGCCGTGGCCCAAGGCCACTACGAGACGACGATGCAGCGCGACGGCCGAACGCATACGCTCGCCGTCGGGGCCCGCCAATACATAACCTACGAAGGGACGTTCACCGACGCGCCGCCGCCAGCGACCATCAAGCTTGAGAAGCAGGCGACCAAGGCCAAGCCGGTGTCCATTCGAAACGCACCCTTCTTCGCGTCGTCGACATCGTCGACGGCGAAGGCGAAGAAGGCGGCCGGCTCGTCGTCCGCGAGAGCGAACAAGAACGCCGCCCCCGCGCCCCGCGGGCCGGCGGTCAAGGCCAAGCCCAGCGCATCGAAGCCCGACACGTCCGCTTCGGACGCCGCCGATCCTGGGCTGTCCGGCGCCGAGGCGACCGAACCGCCGTCGACGGGAAGGCCTCCGCCCACGCCACGGCGCGGGCCTGCGGCAGAAGGGCCGTCGGTCGGCATCGAACCCGGACCGGCGGCGGACGAAGTGCCCGAACGGGAGGGTGGGGCGGCGATCGAAGAGACCGTCCCCCGCGCTCAGAGCGAGGGCGAGCCAGGTCGCGACCGCATGATACAGGACGACCCGGCGACGTCGCGTGCCCCGACGTCCGAGCCCCAGACCACGGTCGACCGATCGCGCCGCGCACGGCGCGCGCGAACCGCGAAGACATCGACGACCACGGGAGCTCGTGACCCGATCCGCATCCGCGTCGATTGATCTCAAAGAACGGCCGTCGACCTTCGATGGCCGGACGTAACTCGGCGGTTGGCTAGAACGCCTGGGTCACCTGGAGCGACACCCCCGGGACGGGGCGGAGGCCAGGGACGAAGCCCACCCCGCCGTAGAAGTTGACCTGGAACGTCGTCATCACAAGGAAGTGCAGCCCCATCCCCACGCTATCCGTGAACTGCAGCCGTCGTCCGGTACGGTCCTGGTTCAGCTCTTCGAAGATCGCGGCGTCGTTGAACAAGCTCAGCTTGAAGGACTCCCGCGACAGGGACAGCCGGTACTCCACGTTCAATCCGGCCGCCTTGCGGACGAAGAAGTCGCCGCCGTAGCCGAGACGGACGAAGCCGTCACCGAGCGCGACCTCATCGTAAAACGGTACGTCGCCCAGAAGCGCAGCGCCGGCGAGGACAAACCAAAACTCGTCGTACCCGATCGTGAACATGCGCTGATACGTCGACTGCAGCCGAAGGAATTGGTCGAAGGCCGTGCCGCCGCTGGAGATGAACCGTGCGCTCAAGTCCCAGCGCGGCTGGCGGTCCTGCCGCAACTCCTCAGGCTCGAAGTTCCACGTGAGGTCCGCTTCGGCAAACGCGCGCAGCGTCTGCTCACCGGTTCGGATCTGGAGGACGACGTCGTCGTTCTCCGGGTCGACGTTGAAGAGCTTACGAAACTGCATGCCGCCGCCGACGCCCAGCTGGAGCCCTCGCATTGGCTCGTACGTCAGCCGCAGCGCCAAGGATAACGGCGCGAACAGATACTGATCGACGTTGAGGTCGATGCGAAATCGACTCTGCAGCTGGAGGTCGAGCTCGACCGTCGGCCGAAACAGATCGCTGAAGATCGGTGGCCCGTACCAGCGGTTGTTGAGCATCACCCGCGTAACGCCGGTGTTCTTGTTGCTGCTGAACAGGGCCTCGAAAGACCGAAAGGCCACCAGGAGCTCGGTGGAGGTGCGGTCGTCGTCGAGCAGGAGCGATCCGTCGCGATAGGTCGTGCTGCCGTGAAAGCCGTCGGGGCTCCGAAAACCGATGCCGAGATCGAAGCCGGTGCGCCAGTCGGGCTGCTTGAGCCGGATCAGGAGTTCGTGCGGCGCGCCCGGCGACAAGCCGAGGTTGGTGCCGAGGAGGCTCGACGGGGTCAGCTGAATGCCACCGTGATCGATCTGCTCCATCGGCACGACCTGGTACGTCGCTTCATCCAGACTCCGCCGGCGCACCAGCTCGGCGAGCTGGCGCTCGATGATGAAGCGGTTGAACACCCGCTGTGGCAAGTCGAGGTTGAGCTGGACCTCCAACGTTCGGACGAGACCTTGTCCGACCACGATGATGCGGTCCAAGCGCCCTTCGTCGATGCGGATAAGAACCTCGCCCCGCGGATCTGGGTTCGCCTCGACGGTCGCGAGCAGATAACCCGACGCCCGGAGGAAACCGGTGAGGTGGAACTCGACGAACCGCGCCGTGGCGTCGAGGGTCACCGGCGTCGAGCTCGTCGCCGCCGCGGCGAGCTCGAGCACCGATGTGTACACCTCATCCGGTAAGACCAGGTTGCCCTCGAACCGCAGCGGCACGCCGTCGACATCGTCCTGGGCAAACGCGGGCGCGGGGCACGGGAAGCGGCTGAGGAGCGCCGCTACAGTGATGACCGCCAAGAGCAGCGGGAGCGAACGGCGGGATGCAGGCAACGGCCGCGGACCTTACAGCCCCTCGAGCTTGATGAGAATCTCTTTCATGACCTCGGACGTGCCGCCGCCGATGGTGATCAGTCGGGTGTCCGTCCATGCGCGGCCGATGGGATACTCGGTCGTGTAACCGAATCCGCCGTACATCTGCTGGCAGTCATACATAACCCGCTGCGCGAGGTCGCCGGCGAACAACTTGGCCATGGTGATCGCGCGCGTGGCGCCCATCGGGTCTTTGTTGAACTGGTCCACGGCGAAGTACGTCAGCCGGCGCGCGGCTTCGATGCTCGTGAGGTGGTCGACGAGCTTGTGCCGCCAGATCTGGTACCGGGTCAGCGGGCGTCCGAAGGTCGTGCGCTCGTTGCCGTAGGCGATCGCGTCCTGAACCGCGAGCTGCATGCCTGCCACGCAGCTGATGGCGGCGATCAGCCGCTCGCCCTGGAAGTTGGTCATGATGTGGTAGAAGCCCTGGTTTTCTTCCCCGAGCCGGTATCGCTGCGGCACGCGGCAGTCCTCGAAGAAGAGCTCCGCGGTATCGGATGACCGGTTGCCGATCTTCTTGAGCTTCTTGCCGACGCTGAAACCCTTGGTGTCGGTGGGGAACACGAGCAGCGTGATACCGCCGTATCCGTCTTCGCCGGTTCGCACGCCGAGGGTGATGAAGTCGGCTCGGGTCCCGTTGGTGATCCACAGCTTCTGACCGTTGATGACGTAGTCCCCACCGTCGCGCCGGGCCGTGGTGCTAATGGCCGCGACGTCCGAGCCGCCGCCCGGCTCGCTGATGCCGAGGGCGGCGATCTTGTCGCCAGCGATGGCGGGGGTCAGGAACTCCCGCTTCAGCTCGTCGGTCCCGATCTCGTCGATGATCGGCGTCGCCATATCGGACTGAACCATCAGCGCCATGTTGACGCCCGCGTTTCGGGTGTGGACCAACGCTTCCGCGTAGGCCGTCGTGAACCACCAATCGAGCCCGCTGCCGCCGATGTCCGGCGCCATCCGGATGCCGAGCAGGCCGAGCTCGCCGGCCTCCTTGAATACTTCGCGGGGGAAGATGCCCGCCTCGTCCCACGCCTCCGCGTGCGGGGCCAGGCGCTCCGCGAACTGGCGGGTCGTCCGCCGAAGCTGCTGATGCTCTTCGCCGAAGATTTCGTTGTCCTGCATGGTCACCGTGCTCATGATCTGCCTTCCGTTGTTGATTCGAGAATCAACTCGTTGACTTCATAATCAACCAGGCTTGATTCGACAGTCAATCAGCGCTCACCATGTCGCGGCGCCGGCCCACGTCCGATATGGTCGCGGGCCGATGGTCGCCAACACATTCGGGCACGCCCTAAGGATCACCACCGCTGGCGAGTCTCACGGGCACGGCCAGCTGGTGATCGTGGATGGGGTGCCGGCCGGGCTGACGCTGGGCGTCGAAGACCTCCAACCTGACCTGCAGCGCCGTCGACCGGGCCAGAGCAAACTGGTGACCGCCCGCCAGGAGGCGGATGAGCCACAGATCCTGAGCGGCGTATTCGAGGGCCGGACCACAGGCACGCCGATCGCGATCCTCGTCGCCAACAAGGACGCCCGGTCCAAAGACTACAGTCAGCTGAAGGACCTCTACCGGCCCGGCCACGCCGACTACGGCTTCACCGTTAAGTATGGACACCGCGACTATCGGGGCGGCGGGCGCAGCAGCGCGCGAGAGACCGTGGGCCGGGTCGCCGCCGGCGCCATCGCCAAGAAGATCCTGGCCGAGGGGTGCGGAGCTCGGGTCCTGGCATACGTCGCTCAGGTCGGCGACGT
>JANQQN010000103.1 GCA_028289325.1 Myxococcota bacterium
GGGTTCGCGGGGGTCAATGCGGCGGTGATCATCGGCGCGTCGACCGCCTCCGCCTCGCGACCGACCGTCACGTTCTCTGCCACTTCAGCGCCCGACTCGCACGCGACGGCGGTCTTGACCGCCCACGTGCGCGGGCCACGCGCGCGCGCCGACGCGGTCGCCCGGATCGGCGCTCGCGCCGCGCGGCGCCTCGACGACCTATGCCTGTACGGCGTCTCCGCCGTCGACGCGCTGCTGGCGGAGGCGGGGTTGACCGACGAGGACCTATCCGCAGCGCCCCACGGCCTCGTGCTCGGCACCGCTCTCGGATGCCTCGAGAGCGACCACGGCTTCTACATGCGGGAACTCGCGCCGGAGCGCTACGACTCCAGCCCGAGGCTCTTCGCGTACACCTTGCCCAACATCGTCCTCGGCGAGGTGGCCATCCGCCATCGGTGGGGAGGCGAGAACCTCGTATTGTCCGCAGGGCGTGTTTCCGGTTTGACGGCGCTGCTCGAGGCCAGCCGTCGGATCGAGACCGGGGCGTGGGCGAGGGCCGTGGTTCTCGCCGTCGACGCAACGGGCCCTGCGGCGGCTCGGCTCAGCGATGCGGCGCGTCCGATGGCCGCGGGCTGGCTGCTCGAGGCCCGAACAGTGGCCGAGGCGCGCGGGGCGCGAATCTGGGGCACGGTCGACGGCCGCGTCGACCGCGGTGCGGTCCGAGGTCTGCGCGCGCCGGCCGAGGTGACCACCACTGTCGACCCGAGCGCGTCGTCACCATCGCCGAGACCCGAACCCGTCGCCGAAGTCCTCGGCGGCGCGGGCGTCGACGAGCTCAGCGCGCTGATCGCGGCCGGGGTTTCGGGCCGGGTCGCGGTCCGGTGCCCGAGCGGCTACGGGGTGAGGATCGACTGGTCGTCGGCGCTCGACGGGGATCGCGTCGGGACGTCGAAATGACCGGCGCCTCGAGCCTCCATCCTTATCTGTGGAACGAGGGGCCGGTCGCGCTCGCCCATCGCGGCGGCACCGAGTCAGCGACCGAAAACTCGATGGAGGCCTTCGCCCACGCGGTGGAGACGCTCGGCTTTCGATACCTCGAGGCCGACGCCCACGCGACTCGAGATGGGGTGCTGGTCGCCTTCCACGACGACCGTCTGGATCGAGTGACGGATCGGAAAGGCCGGATCGCGGATCTGACGTGGGCGGACCTTCGCGACGTGCGAATGGCGGGTGGGGAGCGCATCGTTCGTCTCGAAGACCTGCTCGCGGCCTGGCCCCACGTTCGGATCAACATCGACCCTAAGACCGACCCCGCGGCGGAACGGCTGCCCGCGCTGCTCGCGCGGGTGGGCTTCGGCCTCGATCGCCTGTGCATCGGTGCGTTTTCCGATCGGCGATTGGGGCGGCTTCGGGCGGCCCTGGGGCCCGATCTCTGCACGTCGATGGGGCCCCTGGAGGTCCTCCGGCTCCGGTTGGCGAGCTGGGGCTGGCCTCGTGACCGCGATTTCGTGGCTCGATGTTGCCAGGTACCGGTGGTCGAAAAAGGCATCCCCGTCGCCGATCTGCGTTTCGTGCGCGCGGCCCACGACCGAGGCCTGAAGGTTCACGTGTGGACCGTCAACGACGAGCGGGAAATGGAGCGGTTGCTCGACCTCGGGGTCGACGGCCTGATCACCGACCGACCGTCGATCCTCCGTCGGGTTCTCGAGCGGCGCGGGCAGTGGTCGCCGTCAGCGGCCACGGTCGAGTGATCCCCGTCGCAGGCGTCTCGTAACGCGACGGTTTCTTGAGTCGTTTGCTGGCGTCGGACCCGCGCCATGACCGGTCGCGGTGTAGACCGCTGGACGCCCTACCGACCTAAGGGGGCGTGACTACCGCAGAACAAGCCGAAGTGGTGCCCGAGCCGACCGAGGCTGCAGACAGAGAAGACGTAACCCCCGCCGCGTCGTCGGCGTCTACGGCCGCCGACCGCTACCTGCTGGTTCTGGTGGCCGTTCAGATCGCGATGATCGGAGGGGTGGTGTGGTTGGCCCGATCCGTCAGCCTGTCCGCTGAGCTTCAAGCGTCGCACCGAAGAGCGCACATCGCCACCATCGAACAGCTATCGACCCAGACGGCCCAGGTCGTTCAGGAGCATCAGTCGCTCAAGGACGAGATCGCGGAGCTGCGGGGCTTCATGGCCAGCCGGAGTACGGAAGACGTCCTGTTCCTCAAGATCATGATCGCGAAGCCCCGGATCAATCACGAGCTGGCGCGGGAGATCGCCAAGTACGTTCAGCTGTACGCCATGCGATACGAGCAGGACGCGGACCTCGTGTTGGCGATGATTCAGGTCGAATCTCGGTTCGATCCCAATATCGTCTCCCACATGGGCGCGACGGGACTCATGCAGGTCATGCCGCAGTGGAAGCGAGTGTTGGGCATCGACAAGCCGCTGACGGACATCGAGACGTCGATCAAGTACGGCCTGCAGATCCTGGGCTTCTACAAAGAGATGTACAAAGATCTGGAGATGGCCCTGACCGCCTACAACCGCGGCCCGGGGCCCGTCGACGCGGCGCTGATGAAGGGCCGAGATCCGAAGAACAAGTACGCGCCGCGGGTGCTGGCGAAGTACCGATACTTTCGCGCGCTCAACTCGAAGCCGGGATGAGGGCGGTTACCGCGACTCGGCGCCCTCGCGGTCGGCAAACCACGCGGGCGTCGCCGCGGCGACGACCGCGAACAGCCCGGCCCCGGCGATGAACAGCGTCGCGCCCAGCCACGGATACAGAATCCCCCCCACGATGAGGCCCACGATACTGGCGCACGCGCCGGCGCTGGTCGCCGCGCCCTGGATCGCGCCCTGATCCTCGGGCCCCACCACCGAGGACAACCGGGCTTGAAACGTCGGCCACGCGAGCCCATTACCGATCGCGAACAGCGCTGCGCCGGCGAACGGCGCCATCGGATGGTCGACCGCGAAGGCCGCGAAGCTGGCGGTAAGACCGCCCATGCCGACGAAGAAGACGGTGCGGGGCTGCAGCTTCGCGTTCGCCCACCGCAGCAAGGGGCCTTGCGCGACGATCATCATCCCCGACATCACGGTGAAGAACAGCCCCATTCGACCGGCGTCCCATCCCAGCGCGGCCTGGGCGTGCACCGGAAAGCCGGCGTAGAACAGATTAAACGCGAGAAACAGGGCGAAGGTGGCGACGAGCAGGAGTACGACCAGCGGCTGGGTGAGCGCCGCCGGCCCGAGGTGGGGCTCGGCGCGGTCGCAGCGCTTGTACTGCTGGCCGAGCACTCGTGCCACCGCCGGTGGAGGCTCGGGGCCCTCCGGGCAGCGGCCCTCGGGCTCACGAAGGGCGAAGCACATCACCATCGCCACCGCGGAAACGGCGGTGGCGGCGACCACGGGGGCCATATAGCCCCAGGAGGTCGCCCCCAACAGGCCGGCCGCCGCGGGCCCGAGGGCGAAGCCCAGCGACGCGGCCATGCCCATCCGCCCGAACGCCACCCCCCGCGCGGTTTCGTCGTCGCGGGTCAGGTCGGCCACGAATGCGCTGGCCACCGACATATTGCCGCCGGTAAGGCCATCGAGCGCACGCGCGACGAACACCAGCAGCAAGGGGAGGGTGATCGTGGCCCCCGCCCATCGACCGAGCTCCATCACCGGCAGCATGAGGGCGACCGCGAATAGGGCCCACGCGACCAGGGTCCCCCCTTGGCTGAGGATCAGCACCGGCCGTCGGCCGACCCGGTCCGACCATCGTCCGAGGAGCGGGGCCCCGATCAGCTGGCAGGCGGAGTAAGTGGCCCCGACTACACCGTACGTCCACGGCGCACCGCCGAAGTCGTCGACCAGGAACACCAGAAAAGGAACCGCGATAGAAAACCCCAGGGTGCCGATGAACTGAACGGCGAGGATGGGGAGAAATGGACCCCAGGGTTGGGCGTGGTCACTATCGCTCGACGTCGCAGCAGGTTGGGCCATTGCCGCTATCGCTTGCGGGTCAGTTCTTCAATGCGCTTGTCGACTTCCTCGGCGAGTTGTCGGGCCTTATTCGCGGGGTCGGACAGGCTCGGGGGCTTCTTGTTGGTAATTCGGTAGTAGCCGTAGGCGCCTCCGGCCGCGAGGAGCAGCCATGGCACCCAGCCCCACAGGTTCATGAAGACCAGGAAGACCACCATGCCCCCGATGCCGTAGATGACGCCCTTCCAGAAGTTCGAGTCCATCGTGTACCCCCGACCGGGTGGTTCCGGTCCTGTTACGAGTGTAGTCGCCCCCCGGCGCGAACGCGAGCATGGAGTGGTGTCGGCGAGATGACCGCAGGTGCTCCCCCTGGGCGGTGAACGGCGGCACACTGTGCGGGTGACGCGTATTTTGTTTGCGACGGACTTTCACGGGATCGTCGATGCCTACGAGGCCCTGGTCGACCACGTTCGAGCCCGCCGCCCCGACGCCGTGGTTCTCGGGGGCGACCTTCTTCCATTCCCGATGATCGGTCAGGATGCGATCGCGGTGCAGGTGGGATTCGTGGAGGATGGGCTTCGGTCGGTCTTCGCCCGCATCGCGGAGCTCGGCGCGGTGACCTACGTCATCCACGGGAACGACGACTGGGCGACCGCGGTCCAGCGCTTCGACCGCCTCGAAGCGGCGGGGCTGGTCCGATACGTCCACCGGCGCGCGATCCCGCTCGCTGATGGGTGGTCGATCGCGGGTCTCGGTCTCGTGCCCGTGACCCCGTTTTATATGAAGGACTTCGACCGCTGCGACGACGTAGGGTGGCGACCCGCGGTGCCCCCGCCCGTCGTTCACGTCAGCGACGGACAGCGGGTGCGCGAAGGCGACCTCGACGAGATCTACGCCCGGCCCACCCTCGCCGAGGAGCTGGCGGGGCTGGGCCGCGTCTCGGCGCCGGATCGCACGGTGTACGTGGTTCATACGCCGCCCGCCGGCGGTCTTCTCGACGTCATGCACGGCGGGAATCACATCGGTAGCGATGCCCTGCGCCGGTTCCTCGAGACCCATCAGCCGCCGCTCAGTCTGCACGGCCACGTCCACGAATCGCCGGACCTGACCGGGTCCATCGTGGACCGCATCGGGGCGACGGTGGCCGTCAATCCCGGCGCCAGCGCGCTGGGGTTTCGGGGGGCGTGGGTCGAGCTGGCGCCGGCCGGCGGGGAGCCGGTGCGGGTCGAGCCGGTGGGAGCCGCCGCCGAGTGAACGCAGCGTACGAAGTGGTGTCCGTGCCCCGCGATGCGATCCGACAGGACGAGACCCTGGGCACGAAACCGAAGTTCTGGTTTCGGACCGAGGACGGCGCGCTGTTTCTGTTCAAGCGGGGTCGGGCCAACGAGGACTGGTCGGAGAAGGTGGCGGCGGAGGTCGCAGCCCGGGTCGGCTTGCCCGCGGCGCGGATCGAGCTCGCGGAACACGAGGGGGCGAGAGGAACGGTGAGCCGAACCTTTCTCGAGGCCGGCGACCAGATGTACCACGGCAACGAGCTGCTGCTGGCTCGAGACGCTGACTACCCGCTTCAGGCGAGATATCGGGTCCGGCAACACACCGTCGAGGCGGTGTTCGAGACCCTCGCCTGGTACGCGGCGGGGCTGCCGCCAGGGGTGCTGCCGGCGTGGCCGGGCTTCGACGGGTGCGATCTCATGGTCGGGTATCTCGCGCTCGACGCCTTGATCTCCAACACCGATCGCCATCACGAGAACTGGGCGGTCGTCCGGCGCGGCCGGCGGGCGTTCGTCGCGCCGAGCTACGACCACGCGGCCTCCCTCGGCCGCAACGAGACCCAGCGACGGATGCAGGAGCGACTGGACGGCTCGGATCCTCGAATGACCGTCGCCGCGTACAGTGCCCGCGGCCGCTCGGCGCTGTATCGACCCGGCTCGGCCCGGGCGATCGCCACCGTGGAGGCGTTTCACCGGGCGGCCGTGATACGGCCCTCAGCGGCGCGGTTCTGGCGCGACCGGCTGCGGAGGGTGGGTTCCGAGCCCCTGCAGGCGATCGTGGACCGCGTCCCCGAAGGACGCATCTGTTCGCTTCATCGTCGGTTCGCGCAGGCGATCCTGCTATGCAACTGGGAACGGTTGGTGACCGAAGATGTCGAGTGACGACGCACCGGTCCTGTTCCTCGCGTGGCAGGACCGCGAATCCCGCAGGTGGTACCCCATCGGCAGGCTCTCTTGCGAAGAGGGGATGTACCGGTTCGTCTACGTCGCCGGCTACCGTCGCGCCGAGTCCGAGGGGGGCCTCGCCCCGCCGATCGGCTTTCCTGATGTCGATCGTGATTATCGATCGGAACGGCTGTTTCCGTTGTTCGCCAACCGCGTGATGTCGTCGGCCCGCGAGGACTACCCTGCGTATCTGTCTCGGCTCAACGTGACGGACGGTCCGGCCGCCCCCCTGCACATCCTGGCCCGGAATCGCGGGCTTCGGCCCCAAGACCCGTTCGAGGTTTTTGCGCGGCCGTTGGTGCAGACGAAAACGGGGGCCCGCTTCTCGACCACCTTCTTTGTCCACGGGGTTCGCCATGCGCCTCAGACCGCCCAGGCGCGGGTGATGACTTTGGCCCAGGGCGACCCGCTGCTGCCGATGCTCGATCTGGGCAATCCGGAGGACCCGGAGGCCATCGCGCTGCGGACCGGCGATCGACACCTGATCGGTTTCGTCCCCCGGTACTACGTCGCGGATCTGAGCCGTGTCCTGTCCGAGCGACCCACGTTCACCGTCGAGCGGATCAATCCCCCCCCAGCGCCGACCCAGCAGCGCGTGTTGTGCCGGGTCGACGGGCCATGGCGGTCGTCGGCGCCCCCGCTGTCCGACGGTGACTATCGACCGCTGGCCACGCCGTGACCGACGGTGTACGCCCCGAAGCGATGTCCGAAGCTCGCGATGCCGCCCGCGTCGACCCCGTCGACCGACCTCTGATTCTGGTCACGAACGACGACGGGATCCACGCGCCGGGACTGATCGCGCTCGCTGACGCCCTCGACGCGCTCGGCGACGTGACCGTCGTCGCCCCCGACCGCAACAACTCCGGCGCGTCGCACAAGATCACGCTGCATGCCCCCTTGCGAAGCATCGAGATCCGGCCCGGCTGGTGGCAGGTCGACGGCAGCCCCGCCGACTGCGTGTATCTCGCCGTCCACGACCACCTGCCGCGCAAGCCCGACCTGTGCGTGTCGGGGATCAACGCCGGTCCGAATATGTCGTACGACGTGCATTACTCGGGGACGGTCGGGGCGGCCTTCGAAGCCGCGCTGATGGGGGTGCAGGCGATCGCGGTGTCGCTGTGCGACGTGGCGAGCGGGTATGAGCACAGCGCGCGGTTCGCGGCCCAGCTCGCGGCGAGGGTCCTGAAGGATGGCTTGCCCGAAGACACCGTCCTCAACGTGAACGTACCCGGCGGTGAGCCGTCCGCGTTCCAGATGACGTTCCTCGGCCACCGGTTGTTCAAACACGAAGTGCATCGGCGCGACGACCCGCGCGGGGCGCCGTACTTTTGGGTGGGTGGGGTGCCTGCGGTGCCTCGGACCATTGAAGGGAGCGACTGCACCGCCCTCGAGCAGGGCTTGATCTCCGTAACCCCGTTGACCGTCGACATGACGAATCAGCGCGCGCTGGGCCACGATCTTGCCGACTGGACGCTCGGCGATTACGAACGAAGGTCGGGGCGCGAACGGCCGGACACCGTCGTGGGTCGTTCCGACGAGCTCGATGATGCCTAGCAACCCGTTGATCTGGGCTCGCCGCCGCCGGCCCGGTGCAGATCGGTCGGATCGGAATGGCGATGGCGGCCTGCCGTGGGCTCGATGGGGCCTAGATGCGCTCGGCAGGAATCCCGATCCGCTTCGCGGCTCGGCGATTCGTGCCCGCGTATCCAGTCATATCGACCTTTTGATCGCTTCGCTTACGCTCCGCTCGCGTACGCGGCGTCGACCGATTCCACCGGATTGGAACTGCCGCCGCCGCGTACTAGGGTCGGGGCCGTGGTTGGCCGCTGCGCTCGTCGCCGGCTGCGTCAGCGCGCCGCCGCCCGATCGATCGCGCCCCGTTTCGCCACCCCCCGACGGCGTACACGAGGTGGGCCGCGGAGAAACGGTCTATTCGATCGCTCGCCTCTACGACGTCGACGTTCGGGATATCATCGAGCTCAACCGTCTCAGGCGACCAGACCGCATCTCCATCGGGCAGAACTTGCTTATCCCCGGCTATCGTGGGCCCGGCGAGGGCGGCCCGCCCCTTCCCCCGCCCGGGCCGTCCAGACGCCCTTGCGCCACCGCGAAAGCCGCCCCTCGCACTGGATCGTCCCAGGGGCTGCTGTGGCCTCCGACCGACGGGCGCGTGCTCGATGGACCGAAGAGGAACATCAAGCGGGCCAAGGTGAGCATTACCGCTCGCCAGGGGGCGCCGGTATGGGCGGCGGCCGACGGCCAGGTCGTGTATGCCGGCGAGCAGTCTGGTTACGGCCTCATGGTGGTGGTTCGCCACAAGCAGCTCAGCATCATGACCGTCTATGCGCAGGCGAGCGCCATCTGCGTGGGCATCGGGTCCCAGGTTCGACGGGGGGACGTGATCGCGCTCGTCGGTCGGCCGGGCCGCCGGGGCCGAGCCCGCCTGTATTTCGAGCTGCTCAACGGCGACGATCCGGTGCCGTCCGGTCGATGATCGTTGCGCTTAACAAACCCGTTTCGACGTCGTATTCGTGGCGCGTGGCCGACGTCAGAGAGCAGCTCAAGCAACTGATCAAGGATGTTCCGGATTTTCCGAAGGAAGGCATCGTCTTCAAAGACCTGACGCCGGTCTTCCTCGACCCCGTGGCCACCCAAGCGATGACCCGCGTGTTTGCCGATCGCTTTCACGCCCTGCAGGTCGATGCGATCGCGGCCATCGAGAGCCGTGGGTTTTTGATCGGTGCGCCCGTCGCCGCGGCCCTCGGCGTGCCGCTGGCCCTCGTGCGCAAGCCGGGCAAGTTGCCGCGCCGGACCATCCGTCGCAGCTACGCGCTCGAGTACGGCGAGGACACCCTCGAGATGCACACCGATGCCGTGGCCTCCGGCCAACGGGTGGTGATCGTCGATGACCTGTTGGCGACCGGCGGGACGGCCAACGCGACCGTCGAGCTCATCCGGGAGGCCGGGGCCGAGGTGGTGGAGGCAGCGTTCATGGTGGAGCTGTCGTTCCTCAACGGGCGGGGGCGTCTGGCCGCCGATGTCCACGCGCTCGTGCAGTACTGAGCACAGAGCGCTCGGCAACGAAGGAGCCGAACGGCTCTCGACGCATCGATGTTCGTTCGGCGCAAAGCTGTGACTTCCGGTACATCGTGTCCCTGGTAGGGTCGGAGCCATGGCGCCAACGAGGGTCAGAATCGTTTCATTACTTACGTGTGCCTCCATGATGACACCGGTTGCGGCGCAGGCGCAGCAGGCGGGGGGCTGTCAGACCGACGTGCAGTGCAAGGGCGATCGCATCTGCGTACGCGGCGCCTGCCAGGATCCTGGGGGCCCCAGCCCGGCGTCGCCAGATTCGCCGCCCATGATCATCGACGATGGCTCGAAGAGCGCGTACAGCGATCCCGGCTGGACCAAGGGCGCGGCGATCCTCAGCTTCGTTGGTGCGGCGGCGGTCCTCGGCCTCGGCGGCGCGTCGGCGGCCACCAGCGACGAGGACATTCCGGCCATTCCCCTGGGCGCGGCGGCGACGCTGGTGGGAGCCATCGTCTTCCCCATCGCGGCTTCGGGAGGGGGGTCCGGCTCCGAGCGGGGCTCGATCGCCCTCAGGATCATCGGCTGGGTGACCTACGGCCTGACCATCGCCAACGCGGCGGTGCTGATCGGTTTGGGCGTCGCGGACGACACCTTGGACCTCTCGGGGCCCATTATCGCCACCACCGTCCTGGGCGGCGTATCGGGAGTCTCGTTCGGCATCGACGCGCTGATCGCGAACTCGAAGTCGAGGGCGGTTGCGGCCGCGCCCGGCTCCGAAGCCCCGGTCATCGCCGCCCAACCGGCCGCGCCGGCGTTCACCATGGCCGTCGGTCAGGTTCGCGACGCGGACTTCGAGGCCGTCCCCACCTTGGGTTTCCAACTCGCCTATTGAGCTTCGCGGCCCCGTTTTCGGGGGCCGCTCGTGCGTTGACAGTGGCCAACTGCGACCTCCGTTCGGTCTCCGACTTCGTCTGGGTCGGGTCTGGTGTCTGGCAACTCATGGAGTTGACAGGACTTTCTCGCCAAGCTACATCGACCGTCCGGGAAAGCTCTCGTAGCTCAGCTGGATAGAGCGGCGGTTTCCTAAACCGCAGGCCACAGGTTCGAGTCCTGTCGGGGGCATGGTCTTCAGGCGCGACCGGCGTCAATGGGGGCGAGGGGACGGCCCCGAGTGAGGGCCGGCCGAGGAGACGCATGAACAAGTCGGAACTGGTCGAGAAGTTGGCCGAGCGCGCCAAGATCACCAAGAAGCGGGCAGAACAGGTGGTCAACTTGGTGTTCGAACAGATGACCGAGGCGCTGCGCCGCGGTGAGCGCATCGAGATCCGCGGTTTTGGAAGCTTCACCAGCAAGTCCTACGACGCGTATACGGGACGAAATCCCCGCACCGGGGAGACCATCCACGTTCCCGCAAAGCGACTGCCGTTCTTCAAAGTCGGCAAGGAATTGAAAGAGCGTGTGGATTACCCTCCAACGCATGGGGGCGGCGTGATCTCCCACGCCGACGATGATGATGACGGGCCCGAGCCTGGCGAAGATTACGCCGAAGCCTAACCGATTACCTTTACGCGCACCGACCGCCGCCGAAGTCGCGGCCGAGACGGCGTCGCTGGCCGGACAGCGGGTCGCGGTGGCCCTGTCCGGGGGCGTGGATTCCGCGGTCGCGGCCTGGCGCCTGAAGCAGGCCGGTGCGCAGGTGGTGGGGCTCAGCCTTCGGCTTCACGACCCGGATCCCGACAATCCGATGGCCCCCCGGGCCTGCTGCCCGCCCGAAGATCTGCAGGACGCCCGGCGAGTGGCGGAGGCCATCGACGCGCCGTTCTACGTCATCGACGCCCGCGATGCTTTCGACGGGGCGGTCGTGAAGCCCTTCGTTTCCGCGTATCTGGCCGGCCGGACGCCGAATCCCTGCGTGGGCTGCAACAGCTTCGTGAAGCTCGACCGTCTCGCCCGGCGAGCCAAAGCGCTCGGCTGTGTCCGGCTGGCGACCGGTCACTACGCTCGCCTCGCCCGCGACGACGACGGCGAGCGGGTTCGCCTGTTTCGGGGCGCTGACCTCGATAAGGACCAGTCGTACTTTCTGTTCGGCACCCCGCGACCGGTGTTGGCTCAGCTGTTGTTTCCGCTCGGGGCCGCGACCAAGGACGAGGTGCGCGAAGAAGCGCTGGCGGCCGGTCTTCCCGTCGCCCACAAGCTCGAGAGCCAAGAGGTCTGCTTCGTGGGCGGAGCGGGGGCGGGGAAGTTCGTGATGCGGCAGCCGGCCGCGGCCGGCGACCACGCGGGGCCCATCGTGGACCAGCAAGGCCGCGTCGTGGGCCAACACGACGGGGTCATGAACTTCACCGTCGGCCAGCGACGAGGCATCGGCATCGCTGCGGCCGAGCGACTCCACGTTCTCGGCCTCGATGCGACGTCGAAGACGGTCACCGTCGGTCCCGCGTCGGCTCTCGACAAGACGGGGCTCTTCGCCCGGCGCGCGGCGTGGCCGGCGGGCGCGCCTTCGGGGCCGGTCTCGGCGACGGTCAAGATCCGGTACCGAGACCCTGGGACCCCGGCCACGGTGGTACCGGCCGACGACGGGGTCGAAGTGCGTTTTGATCGTCCCGCCCGGGCGGTGGCGCCCGGTCAGGCGGCGGTCTTCTATCGGGGCGAAGAGGTGCTCGGCGGCGCGTGGATTGAGGCGGCACGATGAACGAGGTGGTCAAGGATCCCGAGGTTCGCCTCGAGCGGTCGGTCGGATATCGCTTCGAACGTCGGGCGCTCCTTCGGGAGGCGCTCACCCACCGCTCTTACGTCAACGAGTGCGAAGATCCCGACGTTCGAGACAATGAGCGCTTCGAGTTCTTGGGCGACGCGGTGATCGATCTGGTCGTCTCTACCGAGCTCATGCGGCGCTACCCGGAAGCCCGCGAGGGGCCGCTATCGAAGCTGCGGGCCTCGATCGTGAGCGAGGCAGGGTTGGCCGAAGCCGCCGAGCGCTTGGCGCTGGGCGACGCGCTTCGTCTCGGCCGGGGCGAAGAGATGTCCGGCGGGCGAAGCAAGCCGTCGATCTTGAGCGATGCGTTCGAGGCCCTGATGGCCGCGGTGTATCTCGACGGCGGCATCGCGGCCGCCGCTGACGTCCTCGGCCGGTGTATCGAGTTTCCCCACGCGACGACCCTCCATCGCGGCGACGCCAAGACCGAGCTGCAGCAGCGCGTTCAAGCGACCCGCCACGTCACCCCGACCTATCGGCTGATCGGGGCGTCGGGGCCCGACCACGACAAGGTGTTCAGCGTAGAGCTTCTCGTGGAGGCGGAGGTCATGGCGCGAGGTGAAGGCCGGAGCAAGAAGGAAGCGGAGCAGCAGGCGGCGGCGAAAGTTCTGGACCGCCTGAACGCGGAGGCGGTCGCGGAAGACGAAGACGCAGGATCGCTTGACGTCGAGCGCCCGGAGGGTCTGTAACAGGGCCGATGCGCGCGCGCTTACTCGCCATCCTTTGTTTCGCCGTTATGGTCCCGGTGGGGTGTAAAGAGCCGCCGTCGTCGACCCCGGTGGACGCGGGCGTGAAGCCCGACCCGACGTCGTTGACCATGACCCTCGGTGACGCCGTCGAGGGCATCGGCGGAACCGGGGGGCTGAAGGCCAAGCTCGCCACCAGCCGAGGCACGATCGTGGTCGAGCTGTTCGACGCCGAGACGCCGAAGACGGTCACCAACTTCGTGGCCCTGGCCCGTGGGCTTCGTCCATTCAAGAGCGTCGAGACCGGCGAATGGGTCACGAAGCCCTTTTACGACGGGCTGACGTTCCACCGCGTGGTGCCGGGATTCATGATTCAGGGGGGCTGCCCCCACGGCGACGGGCGAGGCGGACCAGGCTACGTGTTCGATGACGAGCTCGATGATGCCCGGCGGCACGACCGAGCCGGTGTGATGGCCATGGTCAGTGCGGGGCCCGACACCAACGGGTCCCAGTTCTACATCACCGACGCCCCCGCCCCTCACCTCGACGGCAAGAACACGATCTTCGGCCGGGTCGTCGACGGTCTGGAGGTCGTGCAGCGGATCGCGCGGGTGCCCAGAGACGACGACGACCGACCGAAGAAGCCGGTCCAGATCTTGTCGGTTACCTTCGAGCGGAGCTGACGTGCCGAGGCGTGGTCCGAAGCGAGGTCCCCGCCGCGGTGGGGCGGGCGGGCGCCCGGCCCGGCGCTCAGGCCGCGGAACCGGGGCCCGCTCTGCGTCGTCGCGGGCCGCTGCCGGCTCCCGACCCCAAGCCGACGATCGGTCGTCGGCTCGCCGGCCCGCGGCCCCCCGACGACCGATCGAGCCCCAGCTCGACGACGGAGGCTTTCGCTCAGGGTACGTGGCGCTGATCGGGCGCCCGAACGTCGGCAAGTCGACCCTGCTCAATCATCTGCTGGGAACGAAGCTCGCCGCCACCACCCACAAGCCGCAAACCACCCGGAAGAACCTGCTCGGCATCCTGCAGCCGCCCGGCGGCCAGCTGTTGCTCTTGGATACGCCGGGTTACCACCAGGCCAAGGGCCCGCTGAACCGCTTCATGGTCGAGCAGGCGCGACGCGCGATCGATGACGCCGACGTGATCGGCTATCTCGTGGAGGCTCGCGCCGATAACGCGGTGACGCCCGGTAACGAGCGGCTCCTGAAGGTCGTGGAGGCCGCGGGCAAGCCGGTGGTGCTGCTTCTCAACAAGATCGACCGGCTCAAAGACAAGCAAGGTCTATTGCTCCAGCTTCAGACGTACTCGGACCGCCTCGGTGAGCGGATGAAGGCCGCGGTACCCATATCTGCGTATCGAGGCGACGGTCTGACGGAAGCGGTGGTCGAGCTGGCGCGGGCCCTCCCCGAGGGACAAGCGTTCTTCGACGACGACCGACTCACCGACGCCTCCGAGCGCGCGGTCGCCGCGGAGTTCATCCGGGAAAAGGTCATGCTCGCGACCAAAGAAGAGCTTCCTTATTCGGCTGCGGTGACCATCGACGCGTTCGAGGACCAGCGGCCCAAGATCGTCCGTATCCTGGCCACGATTCACGTCGAACGCGACTCGCAAAAGCCGATCGTCATCGGTAAACAGGGGGAACGGGTCAAGCGCATCGGTGTCGCCGCCCGCCGAGACTTGGAGTTCTTCTTGGACAGCAAGGTCTATCTCGAGCTGCACGTGCGGGTGACCACCGAGTGGTCCAACACGCCCCGCGGCTTGGCCGAGCTCGGTTACGGCGAGCCGGCGGCGCCGGATCTCGGCGCGCTTGCGGCGCCGGACACGGACGTCGATCTCAGCGCGCTCGCGGACTTGTCCCCGGAAGAGTTGGCGGGATGGGTCGATGAAGACTCGTCGTCGGACGGCGATCCCCCCGACCCGGACCACGCGGGGCCGAAATGAGCACCCAGGCGAAGCCGATCGTAGCCATCGTTGGCCGACCGAACGTCGGTAAGTCGCGACTGTTCAATCGCCTCATTCGCCAGATGCGTTCCATCGTCGCGGATCAGCCGGGCGTGACGCGAGACCGGATCTACGCCGACGCGGTTTTGTCGGGGAGCGCCGATGACCGAGACGTTGTCCTCGTCGATACCGGAGGCTTCGATCCCAGCAACGAAGATCCGATCATGCGTCGGGTGCTCGAACAGACCCAGCTCGCCATCGACGAAGCCGACGCGATCATCTTTTTGACCGACGGTCGGGCCGGGGTCATGCCCGAAGACCACGACATCGGTGCCCTCCTCCGCCGAAGCGGCAAGCCGGTGGTCGTCGCCGTCAACAAGCTCGATGGCCCCAAGCAAGATGACTTGCTCCACGAGTTCCATCAGCTCGGCCTGGGCGTCGATCTGTGGCCTATCAGCGCCGCCCACGGCCGAAACGTCGGGGAGATGGAGGAGGCGGTGGCCGACCTCCTGCCGGGCCCGGAAGAAGTAGAGATCGAAGGGATCGAGGAGCCTCCGGAGGCGGGTGAGGATCCTTCGGAGAGCGCGGCGGTCCGGGTCGCGGTCATCGGACGCCCCAACGCGGGCAAATCATCGCTGGTCAATCGGCTGCTCGGGGAAGACCGTCACCTGGTCTCCGAGGTGGCGGGGACCACCGTCGATACCGTCGACTCGCTGATCGAGTGGCAGGGCCAGTCGTACCTGTTCATCGACACCGCGGGCATCCGCCGCAAGCGCTCGATCGCGATGCGGGTGGAGCGGTTCAGCGTGGTGGCCGCGCTCAAAGGGCTCGAGCGCTCCGACGTCGCCCTGTTGCTGATGGACGTCAACCAGGAGATCGCCAACCAAGACGCGAAGGTGTCCGCATTCGCCTACGAGCGGGGCAAAGCGGTGATCCAGGTGGTGTCCAAGTGGGACTCGGCGCCGAAAGGGACGAGCAAGAAGTCGGTCACCGAGCGTCTGATCCAGGAGCTGCCCCACCTTCAATACGCGCCCGTGGTGTTCACGTCGGCGCACACCGGGGAAGGCATGGACCGCCTGATGCCCACCGTCCGCAAGGTCCACCGGGAGTACGGGCGACGGGTGACCACCTCGAAGCTCAACAAGTTCGTCGAGGCCCTCAACGAGCGCCACTCCCCTCCGTCCAAAAAAGGGCGCCACGGCCGCATCTATTACATCACCCAGATCGACGTCCGTCCGCCGCGGTTCTTGGTGTCGGTCAACGATCCGGCGCTGTTCCACTACAGCTATCGACGCTTCTTGGTGAACGAGTTGCGCAAGGCGTACGGCTTTCACGGCGTTCCTCTGCTCGTCGGTTACCGCTCCCACAAAGAAGACGCGGGCCCCAAGAAGCGGGTCGAGCGGGGCAAGGCGAGGGCGATGGCCAGCCCCAAGAAGAAGGCGACCGCCGCCAAACGCGCGCGTAAGGCGGGCAAGAAGGTGGTGCGCAAGACGTCGGTCAAGCGCCAGGTCGAAGAGTCCCCCCGCAAGAAGCGATAGCCGCGGGCATCGACCACGAATAAGACAAGACTGGGCAGCCGAAGGCTGCGCAGTCGAATTGGGCGCGTTGCTGGCGCGGCGGCCCAAGTTGACAAATGGGAAGGGCAGTACGGGCGTCCATATGGCGAGTCCGGCAGTGGACTTGATTCACACAGGTCATGCGCATACTGTGTGCGCATGTCGAGGGCACGCGCTACTGCGCCCGACCGAGGTGGGCCCAAGAAGGCGGTGAACCTCTCGGTCAACGGCGAGCTGTTGCGCAAAGCGCGCGAGGCCGGTCTGAATCTGTCGCAAACGCTGGAAGGTGCGCTGGAGGAGGCCACTCAGGCGATAGAGCGGCAGCGTTGGCTTGACGAAAACCGCGAGCCGATTCGGCTCTACAACGAGCACGTCGAGCGCGACGGCGTATTCAGCGACGGGCTGCGAACCTTCTGATGTCGCGATTCGAAGTCTTCGAGAACGAAGCGGACGCCTCCAAAGACCGGATACCTTACCTCATCGACGTTCAGAATGACTTGCTGAGCGGCCTACGTACCCGGGTCGTCGTACCGCTCGGGCGGCCCGAACTGATGGCGCACCATACGATCGGGCGCCTTACGCCGCGGCTCGAGATCGACGGCGAGCCCGTCGTCATGCTGACGCCAGAGCTGGCGGGCGTCCCGATAAGCGTTCTCGGACGTCGGATTACGGATCTTTCGGACGAACGAACTGCGATTCTCGATGCTCTGGACTTTCTCGTGACCGGTGTCTGATTGAGTTGCGCCGCCTGAACGGCGGCGAGCAGTCTCCGCGACCGTGCTCATGTTTGGTCAAGTGCGCGGTTCAGTGCTTGCTGAGGGACGAGAACCGGAGCCAGCGAATCGCTTCCTGAGATCTCACTCTACGAAGGCGGCCTTTCGCTTGGCCCTGCTGCTGGCGTCCTGCTAGGTCCTGCCTGGGAGCGTGCGCAGGTAATTTTCAGTCGCTTCAAACCTCTTCTCGTGAAGTCTACGGTTGACCTCAATGCGCGCCTTGTCGCGCGACCGGCCATTCACTACCCTCCTGTGGCTCGCTAATACACCGAACACTCGGGTATCACTCAGGAATTGGCCTTGTGCGCACCGTCGGATTGGCCGAGCCTGCGGCCGTAACTCGCGCCCTCTCCGCGCTGCTCGGCGCTGCCGTCGCCGGCTTCCGCGGCCCGGCTTATCTCGCCATCGAGAACGCCGCGCGCTGCGACAGCAGCTCGCTGTATTCAAACAGAGGCGACGACGAGCCTACTTTCGTCGGGCGACCGGCTCTTCTGAGTCCTCCTTCGTCGCGTGTTGCCGAGCTGGCGCAACACCCTGGTCATCGTTTAACCAGATACGGTCGTCCGTTGGCATCGCACGGGCTTCCGGCTCTTCTGGGCCTGGAAGTTCAGAAGATGGTCGCCCGGGCGTCCTCGAGTCGATCTCGAAGTCCGTCAGCTCATTCGGAGGATGGCCAACGATAATGGTTGGGGCGCACCGCGGATTCATGGCGAGCTCCAAAGCTCGGATTCGACGTCTCTGAGCAGACCGTTTCTCGCCACATGCTTCGGCGAACCGGAGAGCCTGACCAGGTTGACCGTTGGAAAGCCTTCCTGCGCAATCACCGAGAGGGCATCGCCGCCATGGACTTCTTCCTACGAACAACGGCGAATGTCGTCACAGCGCAGCATACCCATCCCAACCTGAGCCGATGGCGAATACATGCGTATTCAGGGAACAGGGGTCTCGGTCGCCGCGTACTCTTGCGTCGGGGTTCAGTACACGGCCTACTGCAGCCGACATGCGGCCTCTAGCCATCGCGATTCTACGTCTTTCGATGCTCGTCAGCGTCCCGGCACAGGCAAGCAACGCGAGCACTCAGATGGTGGTCGCTGTATTTGAGATACAGAATTCGGATCGAAGCCTACCCGACAGCGAGCGGGATAAGCTAACGGATTATCTGATCGCCAAGCTCGTGGCCGCTGGACTCGTCATCGTCCCGCGCACCGAGATTGCGGATGTGCTCCGGGAAACGAAAGCCAAGTCTTACGACGACTGTTATGACGAAAGCTGCCAAATTGAAGTCGGCAAGGAGGTGGCAGCCAACAAGATAATCAGCACCAAGGTGATCAACCTGGGGAGCAAGTGTTCGGTGGCTTGCACGGCCTTCGACTTACTCACTGCAACGAGTGAGCACGCGACGAACCAAGAGTCCGACTGCGACCTCGACTCGTTGACACGAGCATTGGACCGAACGGCACTCAACATCGTCGCCAAGCTCAGAGGTGAGCCTCCGCCGTTCCCAGAACCACCGGTCGCGTCGGTTGAGACGGTTAGATCCGATCCCGGATTTCCCGTGACGTCTTTGTTGCTCGGACTGACCGGATTGGCCGGCGGCGTAGTCGGTTCGGTGTTCCTTGCTCAGGCGGAATCGCACGCTAGCAATGCGAACGACCCAGGCTTCGTAGGAGGGCAAGCAGAGATCGACGAAGCCGAACGAGACAGGTTGATCGGGTGGATAGGCGTCGGAACGGGTAGTGCAACGCTATTGGCGGGAGTCATCGTATATCTCATTCAGGATAGTTCGCCCGATCCTGATCGTCAGCGTCTGTCTCTCATGCCCTCTGTAGCTCCAGACCGTGCCCAGGTGTCCATGCAGGTGGAGTTTTGACGTACTCATCGCTGGGTACGGGCGCGTTACGCAATCTCGCCGTCATAGTGCTCGTTGCTTGTTCCGGCCTTCCAGAAGCGGATCAGCCGAACAGGTTTCGTTGTCGTTCCAACGATGACTGCATCGAAGGCTTCGTTTGCTCGGTGGGTTTCTGCGGGCGTTCCGGTTCATCGGTCGACGGAGGACAGACCACTGAAGGCGGCGAAGATGCCGGACTTCGGGATAGCTCAGATGATTCTGGACTGCCGTTGCTTGACGGGGGTTCTCAGGCTGACGCGGAGATCACTGACGCCGGCATTGGGCTTCAGCCACCTCCCGACTGCGACCCGATTCAAGTCATCAACTCTAGCTTCGAAGACCCTATCCTTGCGGATAACTTCTTTACATTCCCCAGTAATTGTGACGTTGACCAGACCAACGCTATTGCCTCTTCGGATCCCGTACCTGGTTGGGATACAGCGAGTGACTCGCTTTCGGGTGTGGTCAATCCGACGCTGTCTCAGCTGCAAGTCTCGAGTGGGGCCAACGTTGCATACCTCAACAGTCCGGCCGGGAACTGCCTTTCCCAGCCGGAGATATCGCAGACGTTAACAGCGACCGTCGAAGCTGGGTATGATTACTGGTTGCTCGTCGATATCGGTTATCCGTCGTTCTTTCCGATCGCGCGAGGATATCGGATCATTCTCGAGTCGGACGGAGGGGTCATCGCACTAGACATCGACAGCGCCGTGACCGCGATCGGGAGTCAGGCCACGGCGACCGCTTCTGGGAGAGTCAATGCTGGAGATCCGCGTGTTGGGGAGTTCCTTCGCGTTCGCCTCAGTGTCCCAGACCTACCGGATCCTGCGCAAACCGACTTCGACAACGTTCGGCTATGCAAGTCGGCCTATTGAGCGCTTCACGCCGAGTGAGATGCGATCCTTCTCCGTCGCGCCGCGCGCTGAACCCGCTATGACTGCGGGGACTTTGCCTACAGCGACGAAGTCGACGTTGTGCTCGAGCGGTCGCGTGATGGCGGTCGGACATTCGAGGTGGTTGGTGATGCATCGAGGCAAGCCAGGGTCTCGAGCGCGGCCCAGTCGTCGCTGTCGACTGAGTCAGAGCCGCGGTAGTGCTGATAGCCAGCGCCTCGGTCCGGCAGATTGAGCCCACCTTCGAGTCGCCCGGAGCTTGGCTTTCCGACCGGAAGCGACGGGTCGCGGTCGCACCGCTGGACGTCGAGGTCGACGCCATTGGCCTGCCGGTTGTTCTTCTCGACAGAGTCGCTGATGCCGTCCCCGTCGGTGTCAAAGGTGGTCTTCTGACTGCAATCGGTGGGCGGGTTCGTCGAGTTCCCCGCGACGTCTTGACCGTGGGCCGAAGAGAGGCCCATCGCCACCATCACTGAAAGGGCGCCCGCGGGCGTAAACAGCCGCCCGCGGCGGCCAGCGCGTTTGTTCAATGCCAACATCGATTTGTCCTCCGTGCCCCAGCTCGCCGCATCCGCGGCTCGGGCGAGGCATCACTTCAAGTCTCAACCGCTAAGGAGCAAGGTGCGGGCCACAAGTATGGAAGCATATTTGGATGAGCAATTGGATGTGGCGCGACTTTGGCCCCGAAGGTGCATTGGAGACGTGCATGATCAACACATCCAGAATTGGAAAGACCTTCAAGCACTCGCTCACCTTTGCCGCCCTTCTCGGTACGGCCTGCGCGAGCACACCCAAACAGGCCCAAGCGCAGGCGGCGCCGCCCGCGAACGTCAACGCCGCCGCGACGTCGCAGGAGGCAGCGAGTCAAGGCTGTGTGGCGCCGCCCGCCGACGCGCCTCGGCAGCCCGCGAACGGAGAGGTCGCGCTGGGCGACGCGTGCGTGATGACCGTACCGAAGCAGGAGACTAACCAGAAGGCTCCGGAGGCGCCGCCGGCCAACGCGGTCACGGAGCAGAAGCCGGCCAGTCCTGCGCCGAATTATGTGTGGGCGTCGGGGTACTGGTACTGGGCAGGGACGCGGTACGTATGGGTCCCGGGCTACTGGGTAGCGCCGAGGCCGGGCTACGTCTACGTGACCGGGCGCTGGACGCTGGTCAACGGCGTTTGGATCTACCGGCCCGGCGGCTGGGCGGTCGCCGGCACTGCCGTCGTCGTCGTGAGGCCCGTTCGCCCCGCCGCCGTCGTGTGGGTGCGGCCCATGCCGCGCGTGATCATCACGCCGGGGATCCGGGTCACGGTGGTTCGCCGCCCGATCGTCGTTCGACCTACAGTTCGCGTCGTTCGCCCGGTGCCCCGCCGTCGAGTCGTTCCTGCCCGCCGGGTACCGCGGCGCCGCGGTAGACGGTTCTGATCGACCGCCTCACGCTTTGCTTCCGCGGCATCGGTTCGACGCCGTGGTCGGCGCAGCGGATTCATCTCTCCTTCTGCTGGGCCATTTCCTTCCTGAACTCGTGAACCGCCTACCTCAGCGTCGGATGCTCCAGATGAGCAGCCAACAGGTCGAGATCCAATCCGGGCAACACGACACTTCGCGCCTGTTGGACGCATGTTCCTTCACGGAGCACGTGCGCGTGGATGCGGCCCCCCATCCAGAACCAGACTTCGGGCACGCCGAGCCCGCCGTAGATCTCCAGCTTGTCGAGGCCTCCGCTTGTGCAAACGACCTCGATCGCTAGGTCGGGGACGTCCTTGTTGTCCTGACTTCCAAAGATGTAGCACTCGTCCGGCTCGACGCCGCGGGCCTTCGATGCACTCTTGAGCAGCCACGAGCCGTACGGACACAGCTCGATGCCGCGATCGAGGGCATAGGTCTCTACGAGGCGGCCGATCAGCGAGCCGAGCTTCTCGTGCGCACGGGACGAACTCATGAGCTCGAGCTCCCCCTGAAAGTAGGCGACCCTAGGCACAGAGCGCTCCCCCCGCACGGCGACGATGTCTTCGAACTGCGACCACGTGACGTCGCGCAGAACGACCCGACCATCGGCGGTGGGAACGTACTCGCCCGGCGGAATATGGACCGCTGACGTCACGTCGGGATGATAGCTAGCGTGCGCTTGGAACGCGAGCACTTCGGCTCGATCGGACACGGCTGTTGCGCCGCGGACGTTACATCAGGCCGAGGTGGGCATTGGCTCAGGCGGACGCCAACGAAGCGGACCGATGGGCGGTGCTGGGTAAGGTACCCCTAAGAAGGATAGGATTCCGCGCCCATCTCGGTGCCCCTCGAGTTTTCCGGTGGTGGTTTCGATCTGCATGCCATGGGTGAAGCAACCGTCAGGCCAGGAGTAGGTAGATTTGGATGAATCCAGACGGGCGCATGGAAGCTCCCGTCGGAACACCCAAGGACAGCGACTCAAGCGAGCCGAACGCGGAATAGGAGGCTGTAGAGGAGTGGCACGAAGCCCAAGGTGAGCACCGTGCTAAAGATGAGCCCGAACATGATGGCTACTGCCATCGGCTCGAACATCGGGCCTCCGCCCAGATAGAGGGGAATGAGGCTCGCGATCGTGGTCGCCGTGGTCAGCATGATCGGTCGAAACCTTCGCTGCGCGGCCTCGATGATCGCCTGTGCGGGCGACAGGCCGTTTTCGCTCTTCTCAATCTCGATCCGGTCGATGAGTACGATCGCGTTGTTGATCACGATTCCCGCGAGCGAAACGACGCCGAGCAGCGTCATGAAGCCGAAGTAGGAGCGCATCACCAGAAGGCCGATGACGACGCCGATCAGAGCCAAAGGAATCGTCGTGAGCACGATGAGCGGACGTCTCAGCGAGTCGAATTGGAAGACGAGCAGCAGAACAATCAGCAGTCCCGCGACCGGCAGCTGAGCGTTGATCGAGGCGTTCGCTTTACCGGAAGACTCGATCTCCCCGCCGATCTCATATCGGTCGCTCAAGGGCCACGATGCGCGTTTCTGCTCGAGCCAGGGGCGAACACCGGCGATCACCTCGGCAGCCGTCGTGCCCGGTGCGAGATCAGACTCGACCGTCACGGTGCGGTAGCGGTCGCGACGGAGGACCATCGATGGCTCGAAGGCGTAATCGAGGCGGGCAACCTGCGAGAGGGGGACCGAGCGCCCTGTGGTCTGCGAGAAGACGGCGAGGGTGTCGAGGCGTGACAGGTCCTTTCGTTGGGCCTCTTGCGCCTGCATGGTCACGGGAATAACCTCGTCGCCTTCACGGTACTCGCTCACCTGGAGCCCACTCAAGAACGTTTGCAGCGACACAGCGACGTCGCGGTGAGTGATGCCGGCGGCGTCGGCCTGCTTAGCGTTGGTTTTGACCAAGAGCTTCTTGGTCTTGAGGCCCCAGTCGTCGTCCATATTCTTCACGCCGGCGGTTGCCGAGAGCTTGGCCTTTACGGCCGCGACCATCGCGAAGAGCCGTTCCGTATCGGGCGAAGACAAGCGAATCTGCACCGGCTTCTTCACTGGCGGGCCCGACGCGAGCATTCGCACGTGGGGGCGCACGGCGGGCTCGTGACTCACCACCCAGTCCGACAAGCGGCGCATGGTGTCGACGACCACCTCGGAGTCGGCGCAGTTGATCATATACACAGCGCGCTGCGACTCTGGCGGCTCCGGCGTATAGCCCAGCACGAAGCGCGGCGGCGTTCCACCCACGAAGGTCGTCCATCCCGTCACGGAGCCGTCATGGCCGGCCAGCTCGCTAGCGATGAACGCGTCGATGCGGGTGACCATCGCCTCGGTGTCTTCGATCGGGGTGGCCATCGGCAGCTCGAAGTCGGCGAGAAAGAACGCGCGGTCCTCGCGAGGGAAGAAGACCTTCGGAACGTACGAGAACAGACTCAGGCTACCTGCGAATACCGCCAGCACCAGCGCCAACGATAGCCACCGGCCGCGAAGCACGACGCGCAGCGCGGAGCGGTAGCCTCGATAGAACCCACCGTCGAAGCTGTCGTCAGTGCGTCGACGTACTCTGAGAACGAGGACGCACAGCAGCGGGGTCATCGTGAGCGCGAGCGCCCACGATACAAGGAGGGTGATCGTCACGACCTTGAAGAGCGGCGCGGTATACTCGCCGACCGTCGACTCGGCGAGGTAGATGGGCAGGAATGCCGCCGCCGTAGTCAGCGATGCCGTCAGCAGCGGGATACGAAGCTCGGACGCTGAGGCGATCGCCGCGCGTACCGCGTCCTGACCGGCCTCGAGGCGGACCATGATCGACTCGCTCATCACGATGGCGTTGTCGACCAGGAGCCCGAGGGCGATGATCAGGGCCGCGAGGGAGACTTGGTCCATGCCGATATCGAGAGCGCTCATGATGAGCAGGCTGATGATCATCGCGGTGGGAATGAGGGCCGAGACCGCCAGGCCCGTGCGAAGCCCCAAGCTGAGCAGCATCACGACCATCACCACCAACACCGCCTGAACGACGTTGCTGACGAAGTCGGAGACCTTGGCGTCTACAGTATTGGGCTCGAAGAACGCGACGTCGAAGTCGACGCCGTAGGGATAGCGGCCCGGGAGCTCGGCGAGGACGTTCGAGATGCGCTGTCCGAGCTCGATCAGGTTGCCGCCGTCCCGCATGGAGATGGCGAGGGCGAGCGCATCTCTTCCCTGCGACCGGACCTTGCTGGTGGCGGGATTAACGTAGCCTCGCCGGACGTCAGCCACGTCGGACAACACGACCGGCTCGGGCCGGCCAGGGACCGAGATCAGGGCGGCCCGGAGTGCATCGAGAGAAGCGAAATCACCGCTCGGCTCGAGCGCTAGGCGCTCGCCGGGCGCGTCGACCGAGCCGCCGGGCATAACGATGTTTCGGGCTTCGAGCGCGTTTCGGAGAGTGTTGGGCGTCAGGCCGAGTCGAGCGAGGCGAGCATCCTGGTACTCGATGAACACCCGCTCGGTTTGAGCGCCGATGATCTCTGCCTTGGCGACATCCGGAACCCTCAAGATAGCGTCGCGGACTTCATCGGCGACGTCCTTCAGCTCTCGGTAGGTGAAGCCATCCCCTCGCACGGCGACGATCATGTTGAAGACGTCGCCGAACTCGTCGTTGACGTCGGGGCCGATGATGCCGTCCGGGAGGTCGGGCCTGATTCGGTCGACCTTGCGGCGCAAACGGTCCCAGATGGGCTGCATATCCTTGTACTTCTCGCTGATATTGACGTTGATGACCGACTGGCCCGTGCGCGAAGTGCTGCCGACGTAGTCGAGCTCAGGTATCTCTTGAATGGCTTTTTCGAGCTTATCGGTGACCAGCAGCTCGACGCGCTCGGGGCTCGCACCGGGAAAGAGCGTGACGACCTGTGCGGTGCGCACGATGAATCCTGGGTCCATCTGACGAGGCATGGTGCGGTAGGCGCCGAAGCCGCCCAAGATGAGCGCGGCGATCAGCACCGCGGTGACGCGGCGGCGGGTGAGGGCGATCCGTGTGATGTCCATGTCGTACTCCTGCGATCGAATTTCGCGGTCAGCGGGCGGCGGGGATCTTCACTTCGGTCCCTTCCCTTAGGGTACCGAGACCGGCGGTGACGATGACCTCGCCGGCTCGGAGGCCATCGACGACCTCGAAGCGACCAGAGCGAAATCGGCCCACCTTCACCGGCTGCCGGCGGACTCGTCCTCGGCCTTGATTCACGTCGTCGAGTACGAGCACGAAGCGACCGTCAACGTCTTCTCCGACGGCCACCGAAGGGACGGTAATGCGCGCGGCGGATGGCTCGGGGCTCAGCTGGATCTCGGCGGCCATCCCAGGTCTCAGCTTGCTCTCCGGGTTGCTTTCGAGCCTGGCATGGACCTCGAACGTGGCGGAAGATGTCGACGCGGTCGTGCGAACGATCGGAACCGAGTC
>JANQQN010000108.1 GCA_028289325.1 Myxococcota bacterium
CCGCATAGCGCCCTGAACGGTCGGACTCCCAGTGAGGTGTACTTCGGCAAGGCCGTCGACGTTCCCGAGGAGCTGGCCGCTGCACGGGCCGAAGCCAGAGCGGCCCGCATCGAAGCGAACCGGGCCCGGAAATGCGACGACTGCCCAGCAGCTGGCTCTTTCGAGCAGCTCGCGGCGAACGACTGATCCACACCGATGCCGGTCGACGATCGCCGAGGGCGGGGGTGCGACTGAGTCTCGAGCAGAGGGGCGAGAGCGCCTCCCCGTGCTGGTCCGGGCGACGAGACAGTCGACAGCTCCGCATCGCATGCCGATCTTCGGCCAGCGGTATGCGGAGATGCCCTGCTAATGTTCGATGCATCGAACGCTGACGTCCGGGAAGTGCTCGCATGCAGCACCGCCCGCGGGCCGCGAGCGCCTGTGCCGCTACGTCACCCGACCGTCCTACGCGTGCGAGCAGGTGGCGTGGACCGCAGATGGCCGAATCTCCTTCCGGCTCGCCAAACCCAAGCGCACCGGCGAGACGCACATCTTCTTCACTCCGGTCCAATTCCTGAGACGCCTGACTTCGCAGATCCCACCGCTCGGCCAGAACCTCGTACGCTACCACGGCGCCTTCGCGCCCGCAGCGCGGCGGCGCAAGGAGGTCGTGCGAGAGACGCCGCCGCCCCGCCCGAAGACCACGAGCCAGCAGGACACGGTCGAAATTCGCGGGAGCTGGGCCGCGATGCTGTCCCGCGTGTACGAGATCGACATCCTCGAGTGCCCGAAGTGCTGCGGGCGACTCAAGATCATCGCCTCGATCCAAGAGCCATCGGTCATCGACCGCATCCTTCGCCACCTCGGCTACGACGACGAGGCGACCGACCTCCCGAGCGAGCCCGTAGTCGTCTACGACGCCGGCGCCGGCTGAACCGACCTGCGTCCTCAAGAGGACCAACCCGCGGCGTGCACGTGCTCGCCAGGGGGTAGGTGCATCTTCCGATGGCTTGTCCGACCCCAGGCGCCCGGGCTCCGGGCGATCGAAGCCGGCGGAGCGGGCGCAGAAGCGGGTCGCCAAGTGCCGGGAAAGGGCGTTATGTCCACGAAGCGGGGTGGGGCAGGGCAACCACGCCACCCTTGAATGGCCTATTCCCCAGGTCGTCCAGGACTTTCGCCTATTACACGCTGAGCACGGCGCTGATTCGCGCGTGGCGTAGCGGGGCCATCTCGAACCGCAACAGACGGAACAGGCACAATCGCGGCAATACGCAGAAGCCAGAACTGCGATACGCTTGGCGCGTTGTAATAAACATTCTCACGACCAGCACCGCAGAACGCCAGGACCCGGCCGGCTTGACGAGCTTCCGCACGCTAGAACGCTCAACGTCCCCACGACCAGCACGGCATCAAATACTAGGATTCTGCCGGCGATTAAGGGGCCTTCGTCTCCAGTCCGTGCATGACGCCGAGGTCCGTGCTAGTTGCTACGCCATACGGGCGCGCCTACGGCGCGCGGCATGCTGACGTGACCAAGATATTTGTCAACTATCGACGCGTCGATGAGCCCGCCGCTGCCGGCCGTTTGTTCGACCAGCTTGAGAGATCCTACGGCCCGGATGGCTTGTTCATGGATGTAGCCAACATTCGAGGAGGCCAGGACTTCGCGACGCTCCTCGAAGACGCGGTCGATCAGTGCGACGTTTTTCTAGCGGTGATCGGGCCAAGTTGGAGTGACGTCAAGGCAGAGAACGGAGTGCGTCGAATCGACCAGCCGGGCGACTATGTTCGGCTAGAGATCGAGGCGGCGCTAAAAAGGGACAAGTGGATCATCCCCGTTCTCGTAAACAACGCCCAGATGCCAGCCGCCGACAAGTTGCCGCCATCGATTCAGACCTTGTTGCGCCGACAAGCCGTGGTGCTAGAGAACGACCGGTTCGGTGCGGATGTTCGGCGCTTGATCGACGATATCGCCTCGGCGTTCCCTCAGACACCGGCTACGTCCGTGGAGCGGCCATCCCTCCCCGCACCTGCCCGCGGAAGCGGCGGGACGGCGACCAGTATCCTAGTCACAGCGGTGCTTGGAGGCGGCTTCGCCGTCTTGGCTTCCACTATCGACCTGCTGGCGACCATCCGTCGGATATTTGAAGAGACTCCAGGCCTCGCGGTCTTCGCTGCTACTATTGTGGCCCTGTATTCCTTCATCTCATGTATTTACCGCCCATTGGTCAGTTGGGCCTACGACACTTTTTTTGCTCATGGACCGGATGGAGGCGTCGACATTGTCGTCGCCCGCATCCAATGGATGAGTCGCTTGCGGGTGAGTTATCGCCACTTAGTCAGTTCTACACTTGCCAGACTGACTGAATTCATCGGCGATGAACCGGAGCGGGCGTGGTCGGCCCGGCTGTTCGACCGGATGATGTTGTTCGCCTTCGTTTATCCTTTTGTGAGCGCCTTCGTCGGTTGGATCTTCTTAAATGACGCTGGCGCCGCTGGTGCAAAGCTCGAGCTCCACCCGGCTTCCACGAGTGCCCGCGCGCTGATGTTCGGGCTGTACCTTCTGGTCCCTCTCAGTATTTGGCGAGCACGAACACGCACCGACGATATCCGTACAATTGTCCGCGTAGGCATAGTGTCCAGTGCCGGTGCCCTGGCCGTCTTTTGGGCGCTAGTTGGCTTGGACGGTCCGTTTACGTTTGCTTTGGCCGCCGCCTCGGTCTTTGGTCTTGTGCTCATTGGTCGCTTGGCGGGCGGACGATCGTTCTCGGGTATCGGGGCAATCGCCGGGGCTATTGGGATTGCGCTTGGCGAGGGCTTACTGGACGCCATCATCTTCTGGGTGCGAGGCGCTAAGACACAATCAGCCGCCGAAGACCCGGTCGCCTTTTCGGTCGTCCTCGTTGCCGTCGGCATTGGAACGCTGGCTGCCGCACTTGGGTTCGTGTACGCGTTCGCGCAGCTCAGAGCCTCAATAGGCAACCGAACTGGATTATATACGTGTATTTGGGGGACCCTCTTGGTCATTCTCATTGTCGGCGCAGCCCACGTCAAAATTTCGCCTGGATGGTACGTCTATCTGGGAATTTTGCCTTTACTGAACGGATTGTTTGACTTCCTCTCCGTCGGTCTTACGAGGAAGCTCCTCACACTCAGCGAGACGACCTACACCAAAACCTGGCAACGAATAGCTTTATCCCTGGCCGATGGGATCGGGGCTGCGCTGCTCATGGTGGGATTCGTGTTCTGCTTGGCTTTTGTGCTCGAGGCGGTCAATCTAACCAGCATGTTAGGACCGTCGAAGCGACCATTGCTGCCGCTCGCGCCCCTGTACGACAGGCTGCAGCAGGGCGATCTTGCGAGCGCCTGGTTCTACTTCACGATTCTCTCGACCTTTATCCCGACCATGATTCATGCCGCCGTGGCCTTTACAGCTCTTTTTCTGGCTGTGCCGCAATGGGTGGGCACAAGCAATCTTCAGAGCCCCTCATTATCGGAGCTGGAGAAGCAGTGGTTGGCCAACAAAATGATCTTCACCGCGGGTGCCGGTGCAGTCATCGGTGCCGCAATCTTCGCTGTGCCGGTTCTGCTCGTTGTTAGCGTTTTATACTTCGGAGATCTCATCGAAGTATCGAGATCTGGTCAACGCACCGCGGAGTTGTGCTGGGGCCCAATAGTCGACTGGTGGATGAGATCATCGACCAGGGGCTCGTCACTTTGATCGCCGAAAAGAGGGTAGTACGGACAACCACCCGAGCTGAAGGGAGAAGACAACGACTCGCAGCGGCCCAAGCTGCTTGGCGAGCTCGCCACTGATTGGTTGGCAGCAGTGACGAGCAAGCAACGCAGCCTCGTCACTCCTTTCCTTCCACCGGCTCAACTACATCAGCCAGGTGAAACCACAAGAGATCGACCGGCGATGGCCCCACCCATCCGTCGTGGCCAGATCCATCAAAGAGCCAGATCGAAATCAGATCTCGCGCTCTTTGACGCCGTTCATGGCCGAAAGTTGCAGTGGTCGGGCGCCTTGCTCGTTGTTCTCTCGCTCTGCATCCTCTCCGGTTTTTTCATCGATCTCATGCAAGCGCTGTCCCTGCGCTCGCCCATCCCCGCCATGGGCGCCTGGCTTCCGGTTCTAGCCGGCCTGGCCATCGCGCTCCTGATTCCGATCAGCGGCGCATGCGCCGGCATTCCCGACAAGACAAAAGGATGGTTGTCGAAACAGGGCAAGGTCACCGGGCTGCTGCTCGTGTTGGGCGGCGCGATCGCGCTCGCTCGCTACGCAAAGGCGCTTGATCACCTGCAAGCTCAGCAACTCGCCGCCGCCGAACGAGCGCGGGCAGCGAGGCTCGAGGCGGTGACGACCGCGACGCAGTCGCCGGAAGCGAGGGCCCGCGCCCAAGTCCTGGTCGCGCAAGCCAAGATGTTGGCCTCGTCGGCCGAAGCGCTGGAGAAAGGCGCCGAGCGCCTGACGCCGAAGGTCCGCGAACACGCGGTGGCCATGGCCAAGCTCGCCACCAAGAACCTCCCGACCGAAGCCGAATCTCGACCGTCCGTCGCCATCACCACGCCCCTGGCCGTTTCCACCATCAAGGTGATGCAAGCCGTCGTTGGCCCGGCCCTCACCGAGTTCCTGCTCGCCGAGCTCATCGCCTTCGTGGCGTCAATCTGGGGTGCGGCCGCCTTCTCGTCGGTTCGCTCCGAAGCAGAGCTGATCGAGGAAGAACGCCATTCGAGCCTGCACGGCGTCGATCTCGCTTGCCTCAGCGACGAAGCCCGCGACGGTCTCGATGTCGTCAATGGCACCTGGCGCGGCCTCGAGCTGGGCCAACCCGCCGAAAGGGGTCGAGGCCGTCGCGCCGTCGTGTGGCCCACGCTCGCTATGCGCGGAAGCGGCGCTCGGGTGTTCATCGGCAGTCCGCAGGCAGCTTCTTATGCCCGCGGCAAAGCGACCAAACCCATCAAGGAAGGAGGCAACGATGTCTGGCAACAATGATCGAGAGCTCGCCGTACGAGCCTGGCGTGCGGCACTTGGACCGACGTCGCTGCTGACTGTGGCCGAGCTGCGAGAAGCGCTTCCGGGCGCTGACGACGAATGGGTGGCCCTCCTTCCCCGGTATGCGGTGGGAGGCGTGAGTTTGGTCTGCTGGGGCGACGTGCTGCGCGCCCTGACCGGTCAGGACGTGGTCGCGTCCGATCAGGCGCTACCCCCAGCGGCGAAGCGCAAAGAGGCGACGGCAGCACAACCCGACCGTCCATCGCGGATCACCGAGTACGTCAGCGCGCCCGATGTGGCTCGAGCGCTCGGCTGCTCACGCTCCACCGCCTATCGACACCTGCGCAACGCGCAGCGAGGAACGCGACGCTCTGGCTTGCTGCGGGTATCCGTGGCTGATTGGGAACACTACGCAAGGGAGACGTTCGGATGCAGCTCTACAAGCGCGGTCGGTACTGGTGGATCAGCTTCGTCGATTCCACCGGTCAGCGGCATCGGTTCTCGACGAAGTGCACGGACAAGGAAGCCGCGCTCGACGTCCTCAAAGCCTTCGAGCGACGGGCCGTCAATCCACAGCGCTACGCCCAAGACGAGGCCACGTTGGGCATCATCCTCGGACGGTCCATTGCCGTCCTCGCGGAAGAAGCGCGGGTAGGCCGCAAGAGCGAAGCGACCGTGCAGTTCCATCGCAAGAAGGCCGGTCACCTCGTGCGCCTCTTCGAAGCCGAGGGGACCCGGCCTTTCCACCTTCGCGAGCTGACGGCGCGCCACGTCGACAGCTACATCTCCACTCGCCGAGGCGAAGGCGCGGCCGAGAACACCATCGGCAAGGAGCTCGTGGTGCTCCGAAAGGCGCTCAAGCTGGCCCGTAACCACGGGCTGTGGGAGGGGGACGTCAACGCGATTCTGCCGGTGGGGTTCTCACCGGCCTACGAACCGCGCAAGCGGTCTCTCACCCCCGAAGACGTCAACAGCCTCCTCGCCGAGCTGAAGCCCGATCGCGCGGCGCGCGTCGCGTTCATCGTGGCCAGCTCGGCGTCGTGGGGTCCAACCAACAATGCGCGGCGAGAGGACATCGCCGCCGACTTCAGTCGGGTGCACGTGCGAGGGACCAAGCGGAGCACCCGCGACCGGGTGGTCCCCGTGGTCTTACCGCTGCAACAGGAGTTGCTCCGGTTCGCAGCCAAGCATGCCCAAGGCGAGGACGGTGACCTGTTCCTCAACTGGAGCAACGCGGTTCGGGACATCAAGGCAGCCTGCAAGCGAGCTGGCATCGAGCCTTGTACCCCCAACGACCTCCGCCGAACGTTTGCCGTCTGGCTCCGTTCGGCGGGGGCGCCCCCCGACCTCATCGCTCCGTGCATGGGGCACCGAGACAGCACCATGGTGGAACGGGTCTACGGGCGGCTCAGCGCCAACGTGCTCGACGCGCGATTGCGGGTCTCGATAGGCCAGGAGGCTTCGAAAACCGCCGACCAGGAGGTCGGAAATTGTGCCTATATTGTGCCAGACGATCCGGTTTCGACGGGATTTATGACCCGAATGGCACCCAAAACAGGGGCTGCAACCCATCCTGTCAAAACGAAGAAACCGAAGCGAAAACGATCAGATACAGCCAAAGATCCGCTGTACGCCGCGATGGGCCCTGTGGGGCTCGAACCCACGACCTTGGGATTAAAAATCCCCTGCTCTACCGACTGAGCTAAAGGCCCTGTCGAGGCGTCTAGGGTGGGGGCAGGGCCAGCGTCAAGCGTCATCCGTCGAGAACCTGCTACATTCCCTCTCGTGCGGCAGAGTGGTGTTGCCTTGGCGCTTGTGGGGTTCGTGGTGGGCTGTCCGGGCTCGCCGGTGGCGCCCTCGTCCGATCCAGGAGACGCCGCGGCGGAAGTGGGGGCCGCGACGTCGGCTCCGCCTCAGGGAGCTTCTGGAGCCGATTCGGCGGGTTCTGCGCCTCGGGCCGCCGCGCCGGTCGGGGGCTCGGCCGTGGATCAGCGTGCGACGCGGCTCACGCCGTCGGTGAGCGGGGATCCACCTCGGCGAACTGCGGAGCGGTCGGCGGTGGAGGCAGGGATCTCACAGTTGTCTGACCTCATCAGATCCGGTGCGACCGACCCGGCGAATCCGTGGGCCATGGCCCATGGGCTGATCGCCTTTGGGCCAGACCTGTCCGCCGCCGATGGTCGCTCTGCGGTGGATGTGATCGCGACGTATCTAGAGAAGACGACGGTCGACGGCCGCGTGGTCTGGTCGTTTCCAACCAAGACGGCCATCAACGAGCCCGTCGAGCCCCACCCTTTCCTGATCACGAAGGCCATGGTCGAGGCGGGCGTGCCCCTCGACCGCCCTCTGCCGGCCAAAGATGGTCGGCCGACGGTGCGAAAGCTGGTGGACGACCTGGTGTGGCTGTTCGAGGTCCCGCGCGACGAACTCGGCTGGCACAACGTCGCGTGGGCGCTGTCCGTGCTCGCCGCGAAGCCACCGGCAGACCGAATGATCCCGACTCGGGCTGGCCGACTGTCGCTCGAGGCCCTCGCCAGCCGAGCGCTACAGCGATTGGAGCAGGAGCAGGGATTCCTGACCAAGCCTATGAAGCGGAGGCGGCCCGACGTCGTGCGAAAGCGGCGTCAGGGCATCTACACGCATACGTGCGGCGGCTTACACTTCGTCCAAGCCGTGGCTCGCGTCGGAGGGCATTTCCCGTCGCTGCAGGGCCGGGTTCTCCAGCAGCTCGATGCCGTACGATTCCGATGGGCGGCAGAGCGTCGCATTTATCGCCAGCTTGCGGATATGAAGCCGCGTTACCGAGGGGTCCTATTGGTGCAGGAGCTCAAGTTCTACGGCCACCAGCTCGAGACGTTGGCCCTCGCTGCCAAATGGGGGCTGGTTAAAGTCGACCCTGACCTCCGCCTCGAGATGCGGATGGTCGCCGCCGACCTACTCGACACGATACGAGCCTTGGTGCCGTTGTATGGCCGCCTCGACCGAATCCGGGAAGCGACGCCGCAGATCTACTACGACCTCGTCGGCGACGGCAGCCACGCCCTGCGTGGTCTGCGCGAAGGTCTTGTGGCATTCTTCTGAGCGCCACCATGCCCAAGCGGAAGATTCGTGTCGTCGCGGCGCAGATCGAGCAAGACGGTCGCTACCTGATCACGCAGCGCAAGCCGACCAGCTCGCTGCCCCTGCTGTGGGAGTTTCCGGGTGGACGAGTCGAAGACGGCGAGACCGACCAGACCGCACTCGCCCGCGAGCTCGATGAGGAGATGGCCATCGACGTCGAAGTTGGCGAGCCCGCTATCGCCGTCACCCATGAGTATGATGCCTACGTCATCGACTTTCGGGTGTACCGCTGCCGTCTGCTGACCCCGGTGGACCGAATCAAGAAGATCGGGGTCCACGACTTCCGGCTCGTCACGCCCGACGAACTCGATGACTACGAGTTCCCGGGCGCCGATCAAGCGACGATCGACTCTCTTCTCGAATCGACGGGCAGCGACGGCTGATCGCTCGTCGAAGAACGCTCCGCGCCCCTCAGGGGGTCGGGCTGTGTTCGGAGAAGCTCCCCCGATCATCGGGTTCGACCACCGAGCGCGGAGCCTTGGCCAGCGGCATCCGGCCGACGGGCACTCGGCGCTTATTCATGTGTTCGTTGAACACCGTGGGATCCTCCGGGTCGTCGAGGGTCATCCGTGGCGGCGTAGGCTCGAGGGTGATGGGTACCGGAGGCCGACGCTGATCATCCTCAGTGGGAGGTGGCGGCGCGGATCTCGCCGGCTTTGCGGGCGACGCCATCGGCGGCGTTCCCTTCCCCGCAACCAGCGGTGGCGAGCTCGGCTGGCTGCGGGGCATCACGAGGCCGCGCGGGCCGGGACGAGCCGTGGGTGGAGGAGGTGCTTCTGAGCCCCCCGGTGTTCGCCCGCTGGGCCGACCCTCCGTCGGACGTTCTCGCGGCTTCGACGCTGAAGGAACAAAGCGGGGCGCCGCGGCGTGGGGGTGGGACGAGGCCGTCGAACGAGACGAAGAACCGCCCTCCGAAGGATGGCCGGACGACTGCCCCGTCGGGCGACGCGGGTCTGCCTCCCCTGGCGACGCGGGCGATAGAGGAGGCGGCGGTGGACCCGCCGGCGGTCGCGGCCCGGACGCCGATGACGGAGCGACCGTCGCGCGCGGATCTGGCGCTGAAATGTGGGGACGAGGTGTCCCCCCCGCGGCCG
>JANQQN010000125.1 GCA_028289325.1 Myxococcota bacterium
TGAGCCAGGCGACGGTGGCGTCGGCCCTTGCGACGGGCAGGAGCGCATCGCCGGCTTCGCGCGGGCGGAGGCCGTCGGGGGCCGTCGGCTCGGTCACCCGGTCGATGCTGGCCACCACACCGAAGCCCAGCATCTGCACGAACAGGATCTCCAGGAACGACGGCTCGTCATCGTAGTCATCGTCATCGTCGTCCCTATGACGGCGGTTCGAGTCCCGGTCGTCGTCGTTGTCCGGCCGGTCCTTGATGTCTCGGCGCATCCGGTCGAGGGTCCCGCCCTCGCTCTGCGCGATGGGGCCGGCGAGGACGAGGGTCAGGCTGATGGCGATGGCGTTCACGGACATCGACCGGGTAACACGCATCGACCTTCGCCGGCAGGAGCGCTACGCGAGCGACGACCGCCCAGGGGCTCCGCCGCGGTCCACGACGAGGTACACGATCAGGCCGACGAGGGCCGACGTCAGGGCCACGGGCGGGCCCTGGCCGCCGAGGGCGGCGGCGAGGCGAGGCCCGCCGACGGGTAGCAGAATTCGCAGGATGCTGTAAGGCGAAGCGGAATGGCGGATACCGACGGGTCGTTGCCGCGGGGAGACGCCCGAATGAGAATCGTCACCTGCTTCTTGCTGACCTCGTGCGCGAGCACCACCGCCCTCGTGGCTCCGTCACCGCCGACGCCCCAGCGACTGGAGCTCGGACGCCAAGACGGTGAGCGAGACTTCGCGATGACCCAGTCACCGATCGACGGGCGCTTCGTGTTCACCCGTGCTCGGGCCGACCGCACCCTGCAGCTGATGGAGACCCGATTCGATCTCCGGACCCAGCGGTTCGAGCCGCCTCGGCCCATTCTCGACGAAGGCGGCGGCACCGACGCCGACGGGTTCTTCGACCCGCGCACCGGCGACCTGCTGTTCATGTCCAAGCGCCCGCATCCCGGTCGAGCCGAAGACCGACAGGACTTCGATCTGTGGGTGGTCTCTCGGCGCGGTGGTGTATGGGGCAAACCGAGACCGATGGACGCCGTCAACACCGAGCACCAGGAGTTGTTTCCGTCCGTGGACCGGGACGGCGTCCTGTACTTCGCGTCGGATAGACCAGGAACGGTGGGGGGCGCAGATCTGTGGCGCTTTCACGGCGGCCGGGCGGAGACGTTGGGACCGAACATCAATACGTCCGAGACGGACTCGAACCCCTTGGTGCTGCCCACCGGCGACCGGGTGGTCTTCTATTCGAGAGGTCGACAGGGTCGAGGGGCGGTCGACCTATGGATCACCGTTCGGGACGGCGACGGTTGGTCGACGCCAACCAACGTCGGCGACCCCATCAATACCGAACAAGGAGAGTACGCGCCCGGCCTGTCGGCCGACGGCCGGACGCTGTTCTTCAGTCGAGAGGCGTCCATCTACGCCGTCGAGCGCGCGCGAGTTCCCACCCTCGCCGACTGACGGCGTCGTTTCCGGTGCCGAGCGAGATCACCCGGCGAGCTTGGTTGCGGTCTGTGCGACCCGGCGGCCCAGATAGCGGGCGTGGGCCAGGTCTTGCTCGGTGGGGCCTCCTTTGCCCGCGGTGACCGACGGCCCGTACGGATTGCCGCCGGTCTCGAAGACCACGGGATCCGTGTACCCCGGCGACACCAGGATGCCGCCGAAGTGGTGGACGCTGTTGTAGAGGGCGAGGAGGGTGGCCTCCTGACCGCCATGAACGTTCTGGGCCGACGTGAAGCCGGCGTAGACCTTGTTGGCCAGCTTCCCCGCGAACCACAGACCACCGGTGGTGTCGATGAACGCCTTGAGGGGAGCGGCGATGTTGCCGTACCGGGTCGGGGTTCCGAAGATCACGCCGTCGGCCCACTCGAGGTCGTCGAGGCTGGCCTTCGGGGCATCCGCGTGGGCGTCGACGAAGCGCTTCCAGGCGTCGTTGGACTCGATGGCCGCGCGGGGCGCGATCTCCTCGACCAGCCGGACCCGAACGTCGGCGCCGGCCGCCCGCGCCCCTTCGGCCACCGCTTCGGCCATCGCGGCGTTGGTTCCGGTGTTGAGCACAGTTTGCTTGCGTCAATGCAAACGTTTCGGATGGACGACCTCCCGACGTTTCTGGCCATTGCGCGAACCGGCACGCTGTCGGGCGCCGCCCAGGCGGTCGGGGTTAACCCCTCAACCGCGTTCCGACGGCTGGAGAATCTCGAGGCCGCGCTGCGGACTCGACTGTTCGATCGGACGCGCTCTCCTTACGCCCTCACGCCGGCCGGTCGACTGCTGCTGTCGCACGCGGAGCGCATCGAAGAGGAGGCCCTGCGGATCGAGCGGGTGGTCGGCGGCCTGGACCGCGAGCTGGCCGGGGTCGTGCAGGTAAGTCTGGTCCCGTCGGTCCTCGCCGAGCTGGCCCCCGACCTGGTGGCCTTCCGGGAGGCGTACCCGCGGATCGTGCTGTCGCTGCACGTCGATGATCGGCTCGTCGATCTCGCCCGCCGGGAGGCGGACGTCGCGTTTCGACCGAGCTTGCGGGCGCCCGACGATGCGGTCGCGTGGCGGATGGCCGACGTCGCGTGGGCGCACTACGGTCCGTCGTCGTCGACGATCGATCCCGGCTGGATCGGCTTCGACGACACGCTGTCCCATCTCGCGGCGTCGCGATGGCTCGAACGCAACGTGGCTGCGGATCGGTTTGCGGCCCGAGTGTCGACCGTCGACGCGGCGGGGGTGATGTTGGCGACGGGACTCGTGCAAGGCCTGCTGCCGTGCCATCTCGGTGACCACCTTCCTCGACTGGCCCGCCGGACAGGTCCGATCGACGAGCTTCGAAGCAGGCTGTGGTTGCTGATCCACGTCGACCTTCGCAAGAACGCGAGAGTTGGTGCCTTCGTTGAGTTCATGAAGTCTCGATTCGAGCGCCGGCGTGCAAGCTTCGAAGGTGGGACGCCCGTGGACGCTTCGGTTGTCGTCGAGTCCGATTCCCACTAGCGTCCGCGGCCATGTTCCGGGGGAGGACGATGATGAATCTTGGCGTCGCGCCGTTGGCGGTCGCGCTTAGCGTTCTGGGGTGCGCACCCCAGATGGCCACGACCGCGACTCGGGTCGAGGCCGTGAAAGATGCGGACGGCCTGGCGCCGTTCGCTCAGGACTTCGACGTCAACGACGTCGTGTTGTCGCCGAAGGGAACGTACTTTGCGCTGACTTCGTATCGCGGTGGACTCAGCGAAGTCGCGTTTTTGAACACGGAGACGAAGGAGGTCATAGGCGGGTATCGACTGGCTGGAGACCAGGTCATCGTATCGCTGGAGTGGGCAAGTGATGAGCGGGTGGTGATCGTGCTGGGGGAGCGCAACGGTCCCCTGGATGAGCCGCGTTCCTACGGTGAACTCATCGCCGTCAACATCGACGGCTCGAATCTCAAGACGATCTTCGGCTATCGAGCCGGCGAATTTCAGACCGGCTCCCGGATCAAGAAAGCGAAGTCGGTGCGGGCGTTTGGCCACCTCATGGATCGTCTGCCCAATGACAAGAACCATATCCTGGTTCATGCGACCCCGTTCGGTGCCCAGCCGGGCGAGGTGGACCTCACCGCCGTCTACAAGGTGAATATCTACTCGGGTATCCAGAAGCGTCTACTCAAAGGACCCGGCTACGCCGTCTACTACGTCACCGATGAACACGGCGAGGTTCGAGCCGCGCTGTCCGCGGTCAAAGGCGGCGATCTGAAGCCGTACGTTCTCGACGCCGACGGCGGCTGGCAAGCGGTCGCGGAGTCCGCCCTATTGTCCGCGGACGCCCAGCCCGTCAGCTTTTCTGCTGCCCAGGGCCGAATGTACGTCTACGACGCGACGGAAAAAGGCGGGGTTGGTCTGTTTGCTTTCGACCCCGTGAGCAACGCGCGATCCGTCGTTTCCGCGCATCCCTTGGTCGCGCCGTTCACAACCGTGATCCGGCCTGGCGACCAGACGCCGGTCGCCGTTCAGTACGAGCCCGATTACTCTGAATGGAAAGTGCTCGACGCACAAGATCCGGTCGGTCGCCTCATTGAACGGCTGACGAGTCAGTTCTCGGGTCAGAGGGTCTCGATTCGGAGCCGCTCGGAAGACGGCGCGATGACCGTGGTACTGGTGTCGTCCGATCGAGATCCGGGGACGTTTTATCTGGTCGATGGTAAGACCAATCAAATGGCCCCGCTCCTGCGGCGACACGAATCGGTCGATCCGACCAACATGCGGCCCATGGAGGCCTTTCGGATCAAGTCGAGGGATGGCCTGCTCGTCCACGGCTATCTGACCCTGCCCAGCGACGAACCGCCGGCGCCGGTGCCCATGGTGGTGATGCCCCACGGCGGTCCGCACAACGTTCGGGACCTCTGGCAGTACGATCCCGACGTTCAGATGTTGGCCGCCAACGGCTATGCGGTGCTGCAGGTCAACTTTCGAGGGTCGGGGGGCTACGGTCCGGCGTTCACCGTCGCCGGCTTCGAACAGTGGGGCGACAAAGTGCAAAACGACATCATCGACGCCATCAAGTGGGCGGTAGGGAGCAAGGTCGCCGACCCCGAGCGGATCTGTACCTACGGGAGCAGCTTCGGCGGGTACTCCGCCGCCCAGCTCGCGATCCGGGCGCCGGACAAGATCCGATGCGTGGTGGGGGTGGCGGGGGTCTACGACCTGGTGCGGCTCACGGAGGAGACGGACATAGTGGAGACCGGATGGGGTCGCGACGTGTTACAGCGGTACCTGGGCTCCGACGAAGGCGTCCTGGCCAAGTTCTCGCCGGCTCGTAATGCGGGCCAGCTCGACGCGCCCGTGCTTCTGATCCACGGGCAGGACGATCGGCGGGCGCCGGTGTCCCAAGCCCAGGCGATGAAGGAAGCGCTGCAGTCCGCAGGCAAGACGTGCGAGACGGTGATCATGCCCGATGAAGGCCACGGTTTTCGCAGCGAGGCGAACCGGCTTCGCGCTTACAAGAAGATCCTCTCGTTTCTCAAGACCCACATCGGGGCAGGGCCGAAGCTGGCCCGGGCAGGGGGATCGTAGCGTCGATCGACATTGATGGTCGTCCGCCGTTCATCGCTCGAGCCATACGACGGCGTACGCGAGTCCGACCGCGATGACCAGGCCCGCGGCCTGAACCCACGACGGCAGCTCGGGGCCGGCCATCAGCGCGGCCGCTGCGGCCGCGAGACCCACGGCCATCATCGATCCGAGGACGACCCCTCGCTGGTGTCGGCGCAGCTGCAATCGTGGTCGCAACCAGCGCCGTTGGCGGGACAAGCGCCCAGAGGCACGATCGCGGTACGCCGCGGTCGAACGTTCGACGTGGGCTTTGAGCTGGTCTTCGGGCCGGTCATTCATCGTCGGTCTCCAGGCCGAGGGCGCGCGCGAGCTTGGCCCGCGCGCGTCGAACATAGGTCTTCACCGTGCCGAGGGGGCGAGCCATGGCGTCCGCGGCTTCTCGGTGGGACAGCTCGAACGCATCACACATGATCACCGCGGTGCGCTCTTCGGGGGACAGCTCGGTCAACGCGGCCTGCAGGTCGAGCTTCAGATCGTGGGTGGGGACTTCGACGGCGGGCGCCGACCGTTCATGGCCGGGGGCCGTGGCGCTCGGGGGCGGTTCCCGCCGATGAAGCATGGCCATTTCTCGGTACGCGATCTTGTATAGCCACGTCTTGAACGACGATCGGTGACCGAACTGCTCGATCTTCTGGTACGCCTTGAGCAAGGCGCGCTGCATGGCGTCGTCGACCTGCGGCGAGTCGCCGCTCAAGGAGGCCAGGAACGCGAGCAGGCCCGGCTGATGGCGCCGGACGAGCTCTTCGTAGGCCTTGACGTCTCCCGTCGCCTGCACCAGCAGCACGAGCTGCGGGTCGTCCAGCCGCCGCATCGTCGTCGTCCGGTTCAGTCGTCGTCTTCGCCCGCACCGGTGGTGGATCGAGCGCGACCGAAATGGAATCCGATGTACGTGGCGCCGACCAGGCCGGGAAACGCCGCGAGGCCCATCACGAAACGTGAGGCCTCCTCGTCGACGGCGCGCGACAGGAGGGCCGTCGCCGCGGCGATGGCGAGGAGAATCGCGCCTCGCCGCAGGTCGGCCGTCGGGGCACGATAGCCGCCGGCGATCGCCTCCACGGTCGCGCGGTCGAGGGGGCGTCCCTGTTCGAGCGCTTCTCGGATGATCTCCAGGGCTCGGCGCCGGGTTTGGGCGTGTAGGCGGAGCGCGTAGGCCACCAGGAGCGCAGCCGAGCCCACGAAGGTCAAAGGAACCAATAGCTCCAGTTTCATCGTCGTCCTTCCACGGGAGATTCGTAGGTTCGATGCCGCGGATGGGGCGTTTGGATGTCGCGGCTTCTCTTTTTTCTTACATCCATTCATCGCCGCCGCGGCATCGAAAGCGCGATGGCGGCGAAGGCGGAGCGCTCGCCGCGGTGACGAAGCTCGAGAAAGGTAACGAACGAACCATGAGTATCAACGTGATCGTGAGTCTGTGGGCGGCGGCGATGCCTGTCGAGGAGGCGCCCTCGAAGGCCCATATCGACCGCCACATGCCTCGGTGGCTGAAGACGGCGCCGGTGCCGAGCGCGGCCGTCGCCGTCATTCGTGGGGGTCGGGTTCGGTGGACGGCGGCCTACGGTGAGGCGCGACCGGGCGTTCCCGCCACCGTCGACACCCTGTACAACGTGGCATCCCTGACCAAGCCGTTGGTGGCCGAGGCGGTGCTGAGGCTGGCGTCGAAAGGCCGGTTGGATCTCGACGAACCCATGTCGAGACACTGGGTCGATCCCGACCTGGTCGACGACCCTCGCCATCGACAGCTCACTCCCCGCCTCGCCTTATCGCACCGAACGGGTCTGCCCAATTGGCGGTCGTCAAGCGACGACGGAAAACTCAAGTTTGGCGCCGACCCGGGGCTCGAGTCGGGCTATTCGGGCGAAGGTTTCGAGTACGTGGCTCGGTTCGCGGAGAAGAAGGTCGGCCGCGGTTTCGAATCGATTCTTCAGGACGAGGTGCTGCGGCCGTTGGGTCTCGAACGGACCGCGCTCACCGAGCAGCCGTGGTTCCGACGGAGCGTGCTGGCGATGCCCCAAGGTCCGGACGGCAGCCGCCGTCCCCCGGCGGTGTCCTCGACGTGGAGCGCCGCCGACGACGCGTTCAGTCGGGTGGGTGATTACGCAAACTTCGTGGCCACCGTCATGGCCGACGCCGGAGTGTCACCGCGGCTGGCGCGGCAACGGCTCTCGGTGGCGGTGCCTCAGTTCAACGGGGAGTGTCCGTGGAGCCCGGGCTGCCCGAAGAGCGTTGGATTCGGGCTCGGATGGGCGATCTTCGACTACGGACGAGAACGGGTGATTCTGCAGGGGGGCGCCGACTGGGGGGAGCGGGCGATCGCGATGTTCGTTCCGGAGCGGGGCTTGGGCCTGGTGGTCCTGACGAATGGCGCGCGCGGCAGCAAGGTCATCTTGGAAGTCGTGACCGCCGTCTACGACAACCCTGACTTTCGTCGTTTCGTCGCTTTTCAGGCCCGCTGAGTCGATCCTGGCCACCGCCGACCGAGGCCTCGATGGTGCGGATTCGCTACCGGTTGCGGATCGCCGCGGCGCGAAGAGTCCGATCGAGTCGCTCGGCGACCTCCGCCCCCTTCGAACGACCTTCGAGCACGGCCTGAAATGCGCTCGCCAGTCCCGCCGACATCTGCGAGTAGAAGGGCGCCGACGGACGTCCCCGCAGCCGGTTGGCCAGGACATCGCGTCCGACTCGAAGCGCGGCCACCGACCGGGCGACTTCGGCGTCGTCGTACAGAGCGACCAATACCGGGAGCAGACTCGCCTGCACCGCCTGGCGCTTTTGCACCTCGGGCGAGGTCAGATACCGAATAAAGGTCCACGCTGCGGCCTGCTCGGCAGCGGCGGACCGAGCGTTGATGGCCAGATTCCAGCCGCCCAGGCAACTGAAGCCCGGCTGATCTTCGGTGGCGCCCGGCAGGGGGGCGATCCCGAGCTCCGCCTCCCCGAAGCCGGCCTGCTTCAGTACGCCGACCGCGTACGGCCAGTTGCGCATGAACACCGCGTCTTTGGCCGCAAAGACCTGGAGTGACTCTCGTTCCCGGTATCGAACCACGTCCGCCGGCACGACCCCTTTGTCGATGAGGCCGCGGGCGATGTCCAAACCTCGGGCGGCACGGGGCGAGTCGATGCGGATGGCGTCGGTCTCGTCGACGTGGCTGAACCCGATCGCCGGCCGCAGTCCCTTCGTGACCGCCCGGCCGCCCGCGCTCCAAATGAACTCCAGGGCATTCGCGGCGCCGCCCTCGTAGTCGGCGCCTTGAAAAACGAATCCGGTCTTTACGCCGGCGTCCCGCATGACCTTTTGCGCCATCTCTTCGAGGTCGGTCCAGGTCTTCGGGGGCGCGTCGAACCCACTCTTCGCGAGCAAGTCTTTTCTATAGAAGAGAAGGCTCACGTCGGTGTACCAGGGAACGGCCCATTTGCGGAGGCGGAACGACGCCGAGCGAAGCGCGGGCTCCAGCCAATCGTCGGCGTCGAAGCTGTCGTAGAAACGCGAAGTGAGGTCGAGGATCCATTTCTTCTTGGCCAGCTCGGCGGTCCAGATGACGTCGCTGGCCATGATATGGATGTCCGCCTTCTGGCCGTTCAGCGATTCGACGAGCTCGCGGTGGTGCGCGTTGTTGTCGCGCGGCATCGTTCTCCACTTCACTTGAATGGAGCCTTCGTTCTTCGCGTTGAACGCTTCGACGATGCCTTTGACGGTTCCTGTGTCGTCGGGTCCGGAGGCGAAGACGATCCTGACGGGCGCGTCGGCGCCGGCCGCAGGCGCGGCGACACACAGGGTGGCCAGGACCACCGGAATCCCCCGCTTGAGGGGCGTTGGGATGGTCATCGAATGACGCAAGCTACCTCCCATTGGTCGGAATCTACCGCGCTCCTGGGGACGACGCTACTCGCTGAAGGACGGCCGGCGCGGGGCTTCTACTTTCACCACCAGTGCTACAACGCGGTGAGTTACGCGCTGCGTTTGGGCAGCGATGCTCGGGTGCAGGCTCGGATGACCGTTGGCTTCGCGCGAAGAACGGCGCCGGCGCAGCTGCTCACCGAGTTCGATGAGCGGGTGGGCCGCGGGCGCGTCCACGAGGGTAACGTTTCGAATCTCAAGTTTCGCTAGACCTGGGCGGGGCGCACGCGTGCATTTCGACTCCGTTTTGCGTAGCGATCCCCAGGTGACCGTTCATCGCGATCGATTCACCCACACGGTCGAGGACTACCGGCGCTATCGGCCCGACTACCCGTCCCCGATGTTCGACTGGCTGATCGCCGAGTTGGCGCTGACGGCCGGCGACGCGATCATCGACGTCGGATGTGGAACGGGGATCACCGCCCGCGCGTGGGCGGCGCGGGGCATGGAGGTGATAGGGGTCGATCCCAACCTGGCGATGCTGGCCGCGGCCCGCGCCGAAGGGGGCGGGCCGACGTACGTGCAGACCGACGCCGAGACGTTGGACGTTCCTGACCGCGACTACGCGGCCATCGTGGGCGGTCAGTCTTTCCACTGGATCGACCTCGATCGGGCAAGCCCTCGATTTCGAGCGGTTCTGAGTCGGGCGCGGCGGCCGGTCGGGCCTCGGGTCGCGGCCTTTTGGAACCTGCGCACCGCGGACACCCCGTTCATGGCCGCATACGACGCGCTGCTTCGGCGCTGGTCGCCGGAGTACGCAAAGGTGGGCGCAGAAAGCCGGGCCCTGGTGGTCGCGGACCGGGTGGGGGGGCGTCAGGCCAGCTTTGCGCACCATCAGGCGCTCGACCAACGCGGTCTTTTGGGACGCGCGTGGTCGAGCTCCTACGTTCGCAATGCGATCGAGGACCGGGAGGGCTTCGATCGCGCGCTGATCCAGGCGTTCGAAGCGCACGAAGAGCAAGGGCTCATCCGCTTCACGTATCGGACGCTGGCGGTGGTCTACTCGCCGTAGGTCAGCGACGGTACATCGAGTCGAAACGCTTCGCGTACTTCCGCCATACCCACTTGCGAGGCAGCTTGGGGCGCTGACGAAGGGCCTTGGCGTCGATCTTGTCGGCCGTCTTGGTCGTCGTGGTCCGGGTGGCGACCGCTGACTGGGTCTTGCTCTCCTTGGCCGAAGCGGGGGTCGCCACTGACAGCGAGCCCACGACCAGAACAGCGGCGGCGATGGTGGAGGCGGGTAGCGTGTTGCGCAGCTTAAGAGTGGTCATGCTCCGAGGTTATCCAAACCGTGTGCCAACCCGTGGCCCACGAAACGGCTGGGTTTTCGGCGCCACGAAGGCCACGGATGCAGTGTCACGGCTGCACCTGGTGCCGCCTCAGGGAGTGAACGCGGCGGCGTAGCGCCATCGACCGTTCTCCCATCGAAAGACATTGAATGAGCGGTAGCGCACATCCCGCACTTCGCCGGTGGAGCTCCGAACCCGCATCTCGGCCCGACCCGCGGCCACGGCCATATCGCCGTACACCCGAAGGCCTTCCAATACGTAGCGTCCGGAGACCACGCGGGAACGGGGATTCGCGCGAACGTAGTCGAGCTCGTCGGCTTTGGTGCGGGCACGCCCCGCGGCGTCGGTGACCGTGAAGTCGTCGGTGTACAGCGACTCGAGGGCGTTCGCATCCAGATCGATGTAGGCCCTAACCACCGCTTGCTTCACAGCGGTCAGCGCCGCGCGCACGTCATCGCTCGATGGCCGAGCGCTGGTCACGCACGCGGTGAGGCTGAGCAGCGCGATAAAGGGTCGGGGGGATACCGCCGCAAACACGGAGCGGTTTATCCGTCCGGGGCGAGAGATCGTGAAGGCGGAAGGGACGAAGGGACGAACGAGTGACGAAGGGCTCGGGGCAACACCTCAACGTCGGTACACGAAGTGCCAGGCGGCATGGTACGAAACCATTGGCTTTTTGGGGCTGTCGAGGCCGAGAGTGCTGTCCCCAGGCTGCGGTGAACCGCTGCCGCGTCACGGCAACGCGAAGGCTTGTTTGATCAGCTCGGCGGCCGGTTTGCCGCGCGGCGAGAATCCCGCTGGCCCCTCGTCTCCCACCTCGTCCGTGTACCACTTCCATAGGAACACACCCTCCACGAACGGGCGGTCGTGCAGCCCTCGGAACAGAACCCGGTACGCGCGGGCCTGGGCGCGGTCATCCACGTGGCGAGCGTTCGGGTCCGGCCACTGGTGGGGGTTCACGGCGGTCCCTCGCACCGCGCGGTAACCGACTTCCGTCAACAGCACCGGCCGCCCGAATCGTTGCGCGGCCCTACCGAGCGCGTCCAACGCGGCGTCCAGACGCCGCTGCATCGTCGCGAGGTCGGCGCCTGGGGCATCGGCGAGCGGCGGATAGAACTGAACCCCGATGAAGTCGAGCTGATCCCAAAACGGCACTCGATGATAAGCATCCCAGTTCGCGGCGTAGACGAGCTGACCGCGGTAGCGACGTCGAACCTCGCGAATGAGGCCTCGCCATCGGTCCGCGTGGGTGTCGACGGTCTGGTCGAGCTCGACCCCGACCACCAACATCTGCACGTTCATTTCGGCCGCGATGTCCGCGTAGTGGAGGATGAACCGCTCGTAAGCGGTCCAGAACCGCGACCACGCCTCGGCGGATCCCGGATCGATCTGTCCCCGCCAGCTGCCATCGAGCATCCAAAGGTGGGGTTTGAGCTGAATCTTGAACCCTTGGGCCTGGGCCTGCTGAATCTCCTTGCGAACGACGTCGTCGGTCTCGGCTCGCGCACGGTTCGCTTCGAAATAGCTACGCCCGCGCTTCTGCTGCATGGCATCGCGGATCAACAGGACCTGGTCCGAGCTGCGGCCGGGCACGAATGCAAACGGGGTCAAGCTTAGCCATCGCGCTCCGAGTGCCTTTGCGGCCCGCTTGGCGTCGAGGCTGCTGTCGGTCCCGTAGCCATGGGTTCCGAAGTCCGCGTAGGTATGCGCGTAACAAAACCCCCGGCGAACCTGGGGCATCAGGGGTTGGATGGCGGTAGGCGTTTCGGTTCCTCTGCGATCACTTTGGCACCCTAGCGCCGACATCACGGCCAAGCAGGCACCGACGCGGCGGCGTCGCGAGCCGGACTTTCGGAGCGGAGATTTTCGGGGCGGACGATGGGACCTTGCTCTCATGGGTAGATGTCGGTGGGAATTGTAGCCCAGGCGGTGGGCGGGGGGCGCAGTTCGGCTGTCGATGCAGGCAAGCTTTCACCGCCGCGATCGATGAGGCGCCATACGGCGGTGGCGAATCGGGGACGACGCAGTGAGAGCTAGGTCACGTGAGGTCAGTCCAACGCCGATTGCGGAGCTGCCCGGTGGTCGAGCGCGGGCGATTGGGCGCTCCGATATTCTGCGGTCAATGGAGCATTCCACTTCCATAAGGAGGGCAGATCTGCCATCGGTACGTGGGCTCACTGTTCGCGAGACCGCCCTTTGGTCGGATTCGGATTGGACAGTCGGAAAGGGCGTCACGCACGTATGACGAAGAAGCTTTATGTTGGAAACCTCCCCTACTCGACCACTGAGGACGAACTGTTCGAACTGTTCGGCGCCGACGGTCGGCAAGTAAGTGAGGTGGCCCTCATCATGGACCGGGAGACCGGTCGTCCGCGAGGGTTTGGTTTTGTAACGATGGGCTCGGAAGAGGATGCCCAGTCGGCGGTGGCGGCGCTCGACGGCGCTTCGCTGGGCGGCCGTACTCTCCGCGTCAACGAGAGCCAGGAGCGACGCGGTGGCGGCGGCCGAGGCCGCGACCGTGGTGGTCGCGACGGCGGCGGTGGCCGGCGCGAGCGCTGGTAATCCGACAGAACGATTACACGAGCCGGCGGCCTGGTCAGGGGCGGGGCATCGACCCCTGTGCCGCCGACCTATCGGGTGCGCATTCGTGGTGACGACTCGGGCGTCGACGAATCAAGCTCCCCTCGAACCAGGTCACCGGAACGTCTTTCCACAGTTGCTGCAGGAATCGGCACCGCGGCGCGGTTACGGGCCGTAGATCCCACCAACCATACGCGCCCAGGTGAGTTACGGCCATCAAGTGGGTTCGGCCGGCATCGAGGTGGGCGATGGAACCGTTGAGTTGCCCTTGGAGTAACTCCAGGCCGCGCTCCATCTCCCACACGCGCAGCGCTCCGTTCGCATAACCCGCGATGAGCTCATCGGTGGGTCCTCGGGCCAGCCGGACGATCTGGGCGAGCGGGGGCGCCTCCAGGCTGAATCCGGTCCGCTGCTGTCCGGTGGCGGTCGCGAACATATCGATTCGCCCCCCGGCGTAGCCGATCACCCACCACCGGCCGACGCGCGCGATCGCCGTGGCCCCCGCCTCGATCGGATATTTCGGGCCGCCGAGCCGGATGAGCGAAGGCCCTGACGCCACCCACACGTCGTCGGCGTCCGAGGCTACAGCATCGACGGGCCCACGAAAGATGACCTTCGGGCCGTGCTCCACTCGAGCGAAAAGAATGTTGTCGGCGTACGTGGCCAGGCATCCGTCGGCGACCGGGAGGAGGCGCTTCGGGGACGCTGGGACCCGCCACACCGCCTGCCGGTCCGGTTCGGATACACTCCACCAATGCAGCTTACCTTTCGCGCTCGTCGCGCAAACCGACGTCGCACCACCGACGCCCCGCAGGCGCGACGACTCGATACTTCGGCGCCATGGCTCGGACTCGGTGTTCGCGGCCACCGTTGACCCGTCGGCGACGTGAAGCCAGCCCTCGTGGTTGAGGATGTGAGGTCCCGAACCGAGGAACGCGCGCAGGTGCCACCGAGCAATGCCGGTGGCGGCATCGGTGAGCTGAACGCTCCCGTCGCCGCCGGTGCTGACGATGAGCTGACCCGTCGGATCGAAGTCCGCGTAGTTCACGAACCATCGGTGTCCGGTCCAGCTCACGGTTCCGGTCATCGCCGGGAGCGTGCGAACGTGGACGTCGACACGGTCCGATCCGAGCGTGACCCGGCCGGTAGGGCGGTGCACGTCGATGAGATGGGCGTCCGGCGGCGAGGGGAGGGCACGCACTTCGTCCGAGCGGGCGTCCCATAGGCGCAGGCCGTCCTGGGCCCGGTACAGCAGGTGATGGTCGTCGACCCAGCGAATGCTGCCGGGCACCGCGGCCTCCGGCGCCGCGCCGAGAAGGCGACCGTCCGATTGGGAGTAGACCGCGGGGCCGCGGCCGTTCGTCAATATCGCGAGCCGTCCGTCGGCACTGACGTCGACGCTCCACACCATGGCCTCGGCGTCGATCTGCGTGCGCTGCTGTCCGGTCGCGACCTCCCAGACGCGGGCGGTACGGTCGACGGAGCCGGTCACCAGATGCTGACCGTCGGGGTCGAAGGCCAGGGTGAAGACTCCGTCGACGTGCCCGGACAGCGTTCGAAGGACCCGGCCGCTGTCGGCGTCGCGGAGCTGGACCGTGCCGTTCTGTTGACCGGTGGCGAGCAGTCGGCCGTCGGGGCTGAACGCCGTCGCCCACACCGACGACGCATGGATGAGGGGCGGCAGCAGGAGACGGCCGGTTCTCACGTCCCATACTCGGGCCGTTCGGTCCGAGCTCCCGGACACGATCGTGTCACCGGTGGGATGGAACGACGGCGCGATCGTTTCGCCCGCGTGGCCGGACATCAGCCGCGCGGGCCTGGCGTTTGCTCGCAGTCGACTCGCGCGTATCAGGCCGTCGCGGCAGGCGATCAGGAGGCGTTCGCCCCCGGGTCCGAAGCTCACGGACGCCGCCCGCTCCGGACAGCGGAATGTCGAGACGGGCGACGTGGTGCCTACGGTCCACGCGACGACGCCGTCGACGCTGACGCTGGCCAGGTGATCCGCGCTCGGCGAGAACACCACTTTCGAGACGGGGCGTTCGTGTCCGCGGCCTCGCCACACGCGGCGGCCGTCGTTGCGCAGATCTCGAATCTCCGTGGCCCCGTCGCTTCGACCGAGGGCCATGAGCGATCCTGTCGGCGCGAGGGCCACCGCGGTCACCCTGGTGGCGAGAGGGAGGCGCCGCAGGTCACCGTGCGGCGCCCGCACTTCGATCACGCGGCCGGTCGATATCGCCACGCGGCCATCCTCGGCGACGTCCGCCGCCGTGGCCGGGGCGGCGAACCGGGTCACGGACAAGCGACGACCGCGCTCGGGCGACCAGCGTTCCACCCGATCCCGGTATACGACGGAAAGGCCGAGATCCGCGGTGAAGGCCACCACGAGGATTCCGCGTCCGGCGCGTTGCAGCAAGGCGTCCTTCGCTCGGCCATCGATGCCCCACAGCCTGAGCTCGCCGCCGCGGGCCGCGCTCGCCAGCCATCGGCCGTCGGGCGAAAAGGAGAAGGACAATACCCGGTCGCCGTGCTCGAGCGTTCGACCGTGGGCCTGGGTCTGCGCGTCTCGCAGCAGGACCGTGCTCCGACCGGCGCTGACCGCCAACCAGCGGCCGTCGCCGGACATCTTGGCCTCGAAGACGTAGGTCGACATCTGCTCCTGCCACTCGAAGGGTGCGGTCATGAGGCTGCGGTAGAGCCACCGGCCCCGCACCGAGTCGCGGGTCTCCAGCGACGACCGCAGCTTGGCTTTCGATTCCAGCAGACTGCCCTGAAGATACGCAGAGTGCGCGGCTTCGAGCTGCGCTTGGGCGCGTTGGGCCTCGGCCTGGGCGCGCTGAGCCTCGGCCGCGAGCTGTCCGCGAGCGAACGC
>JANQQN010000131.1 GCA_028289325.1 Myxococcota bacterium
GCGAGACGAGCGTTGAACTGGCCAAACAACAGAAATCCGCCCACGCCGATGGACAAACGAGGCGTCGGTCGCCACGCTACACCGGCGGCGGCGACGGCAAGAAGGCTTTCGTCGAGCGTGATGAGCCCGTACCGCGGCGGCGATTCGGGCGAATCATCCCAGTCCAGCAGGACGGCGTTGGGGGCGGCGACCATCACCCCAAACATGACGTCGGGCACGGCATCGAAACCGAAGCTCGCCGCCAGCGTCGGGCTGGGTAATCCGTTATGGGTACCGGTGGCCGTAGGCGACCGATTGCCTCCGCTGTCGATGCGGGTGAAGTCGACCGAGAACAGGGTCAGGGTCGCGTCGACCAAGACCTGCTGACCGGCGTCCGACAGTCCCGCCGGGTTGTACCATAACGCGTGGGGATCATCGGCGCCGGCGACGAAGGCGCCGGCGCGAGCGAGGGGCCCGGTGCCCCGAGGTGCGTGGTAAAAGCCGCCGCCGCTGGCGATGCTCGGCGCGCTGGCGGCCAAGGCGGCCGCGAGCGGCAAAGCCCGCCAACCTGTCCCCAAAGGAAGAGTAAGCCGAAGTCGGGTCCGCATGGTGGTCACCGACACCGGGCCTTCGGCGCCGACGGACACCGGCGCGACTGCAGAACGTCGACCAAGCGCTCGAAACCGCTGCGCTCGCTGCGCAGGAAGTCGACGCTTCGGGCCAGGACCGAACCGAAGTCCGCGGCCGAGAACCGGCCCCGTTCCGAGGGGGCGACGCGGTTCACCTCACCGACGATCTCGAGGAGAGTCTCGACCGGGGTCGTCCCGTGGCTCGTCGTCGTCGACGCCAACACCGGCGGTTCCATGGAACGAAGGTCGACGCTGTCGGCGAGGATCGACCACAAGACCCGCGCCTGTCCCGCGTTGACGATGTCCAGGAGCAGCTCGAGCAGTCCGTAGATCAGCCCCGCCTCGACATCGGGCGGAACGGCCCCGTTTGACGTGACCGTTCGAACGTTGGGGGCCAAGGTGGGCGCGAGCCCTCGCAGCAACGGAGCGGCGGTCAGCGGATCTTCAGCCCACGCCAGCGCGTCCGCAACCGAGCGAAGAGTGCCCTCGCGCCCCCCGTCGTCGCCACCGGGAGCGACGACGGCGACGATGGGGCGAAGGATCGCGGCCCGGGCGAGGGCGTCTTCGTTGAGACTCGATAGCAACCGAATGGCCGCCGCCGGGAGGGGGCCACCGACGAACTCCGCGAAACGAGGCTCGATGCCGTCGGCCCACGCCTGAAGGTCGTCGACTTCCCGATGGACACGCACCCGCTCCCGAACGAAGGCGAGGAGCGTCTCGACGATCGCTTTGCCGCGGCGATTCTCCCATCGCGGACCCTCGTCGGTGTCCTCGGTCGTCAGGAGCTGGGTCGCCACCACATTGCGAGCCCGCAGAAACTCCGACCGTCGGTCCGCGTCGCCGGCCCACGCGTCGTCCATCGTGCCCAGCCCTTCGATCAGCATGTAAAGGGGCGTCATGGGAACGGCGCGAGAGCCGTCGGCGACGACCGTTTCTTCCCGCCCGGCCCGGTCCGCGAAGCCTGGATTTCGCCCGGGGTCGACCAAGACTTCGGCGGTGGCGGCCACCGCCGAAAGCCCCGTCGAGCCCGGCCGTATCTGCACCGACGCCGCGCCCTCCAGCGCGCGGTGCAGACTCATGAACAGCCGCCCGTCGGCCAACGCGTCGGCGATCAAGGGCTCATGGCGACGGATGTCCGACTGAGCGCTGAACCGCGGCGCGCCGGCGGTGCACACCGACGGACCGCACGTCTGCGTGTTCGCGGGAGAGGCCCAGTGTGTATGAAGCAAACGAATGAGATCGCCGAAGTAATAACGCTCGAGAACGTCGGGGCCGTAGGTGGGCCCATGCAGCAGCTCCACCAGCGGGGCGAGACCGTCTAGAAAGCCCGGTCGTTGCCAGGCGAAGATCGTGCCCGGATAACGCTCGACGGCCAGGTCACCGTGTCGGTCGACCACCGGCGCGAACAGCCGACCGGCGAAGGCACTGTTGCACGACCCACCATCGTCGCCCGGCGCGCACGAGCCGCCATTGGCGTCCGCGAGCGCCCAAAACACCAGCCGCTTGAGGGCCTCGGGGGTTGGAAAACGCGTCAACCCTTCGATGCCCGAAGACGTCTCGAGCGCCTGGTCGACGTCGATCCCCAGAGCATCGGCAATGCCAACCAGGAACGCCAACAACCCATCACTGATCTCGAGCTCGAAGGCGCCGATCGTCGATCGCGCGTAGGCGTCGACCAGATTATCGATCCGAATGAGCTCGCACGCCTCGACGCGGCGCTCAGGATTGAGCGGATAGATGAGCTCAACCGGGGTCCCGAAGACGTCGAGGGTGATCTGCAGCCGCCCCCCCGCCCGGTTGCACAACGACACGCCGTTGAGTCCGTCGATCAACGCGACCGTACGCTGAAAAACACTCTCGTTGTCGAACGTATCGGCGACGGCGCGATCCACGAGAACGTCGAGCGAGAACCCCACCGGGGGACCATTGACGTCGGCGGCGTTGACGTTCACCCGGTCGCGCTGAAGCATGAACTCGGCAAGAACCTCGTCCAGACGAGCGGTTCGAGGATCCGCCAGCGCCTGCAGGAGCGCTTCGATGAGGCCCGGTTCCTGCGCCATGTCCGCGACCAACGCGATCGCGTCGTCCCAAAAGGTCGATCCGGGCGTTAGCCGAGCGTCGGGATACGCGGGATAGCGCCCGACCACGTGTTGAACCGTGCGCAACAGACCCGCCACCGACGGTTCATCGTCGCGGACGAGGGCCTCGAGCACGGCCAACGTGTCGTCGGTCGACGGACGGCCCAAAAGGCCCGTCAACGCCGCGACGACGTCGAGCAACCCGCTTTGCGTCGTCTCGAAGCCTTCGTACGCCAGGTCAAACGCGCCGTAGGTCGACGTACGCCCCGATGGCGGACCCAGCAACACGGCCAGACCTTGGCCCAACGCGAGCAGCGGCGGATCGTCGGGGGTCATCCAGGTCCGCGCTTCGGCGACGACCGCGGACAACAGCGTCTGTTCCCCTTCCGCGTACGCGTAGACCAGCGAACCGTCACGGATGGCCCGTCCTCGGTCGTCGCGCCCTCGCTCGGCCTCGTCAGGGATCAAGAACGGCGCCGCCACATCGGCCGGCGCTCCGCTTTCGCCCAGCAACCGCCCGACCGCGTCGACGTCGGCGAGCCCGTCGGCGTCGAGATCGATGAACGGCGCGGGGACCGCGTTTCCCGGCGCAGCGCGCGGCCGCGCGACGCCGCGTCCATCCCGCAACAACAAAGCGAATGCCGGCCCTTCGGCGTACGCGGCACGTTCATCCATGAGCAGATGTCGCACCACGGACAGTGACGACGGCGCTTCCGGGGGCATCGCGGTCGCCATTTCAAGGGCCGCTGCCCGCAGTAGGTCCAAGAACGGCTCCCGGCTCGAGCCGGTGGTCAGGGCCCGAAGCCCGATGGCCACGAAGGCGTCGATGGATTCATCGCCCAGAAATGCCCGAACCGGGCCGAGGCCGTGCGCCAGCGGACGGTATCCGGCCCGAGCGGCGGATCGCTCGAACGCAGAGAGCGCGGCCGGATCCTCCGTCAGCTGCTCCAGCGCGTCGGCGGACCGGCGAGCGGCGACGACGAGCCGTTCCTGGGGCGGATCGACCAGCGGCAGCAGGCTTTGCACGAACGCCGCGAGGTCATCGGGGGACGTCGACAAGAGGCTCTCGTCGAGCGCGGTCACCCCTCGACTGCGCTCGTTGATGGGCCGAGCTAGAGCCGGCGGTGCGCCCGGCGGCGCCGGCGTTCGACCGCGGCATGCGGGTTTCCACAGAGAGCCCGTCACATCGCGGGGGTCCGCGGCCGCCGCCATCTGCTCACAGAACACGGCGAAGATCTCTTCGCCCGTCGTACCCGGCGGAACGTCCATCGGAGCCCCGCCCTCACTCGGTCCGCACGCACCGCCCACCAGAACCACGAGTCCGGCCCAGAGGCCCCGGAATCCACTGATCGCTATGTGCCCACGCCCCGGTCCCATATGGACCCTATTATCTTCTCCTGAGTCGATAATGGAAGACCGGCCGGTTCGCTCGGTTCTGCACCGCCGCGTCCAAAGGACGGCTATCGTCGGACATCGCCGGCCTTCCCATTGGCCTTTCGCCTCTGACACCCCAATCGGGCCTCAGGGGCCGACGAAGCGGAGCGGTCACCGGCAACGCCCGACATCGAGCGCCCTCATCGCGCGCCCTCGAACACATAAAGAAACGTCGACGCCGGGGGAAGACCACGGTCATCAGCGCCGGTCGTTCGATCCACGGTGAACGTCGACTTGAAGACCTGGGCGTTCAGTTCAACGGGTTCGATCCGAGCCTCGTTGCCGTAGATGTTGTTGCTCATCGGATCTCCCGCCAGTCTATAGAGGCGGATCGCATCCACTGACTTGAACGGCAAGTCGAGCGTCACTGGGGTGTAGCCTGTACCACCGCCCTGGGGATAGCCCGGCACCCGACGGGAAACGACAAATACATTGTAGCGATTGCCTTTTCGGGTTGCGTACACCGCCAACAACGGCGCGTCGTCCACCGCCTGCCGTCTTTTGAACTTCTTGAGGTCGGCCCGCGGCACACTTCGCGTTTCGGTGGCGAGCATGTCCCCTCGACCCTCATTGTTGAAGAGTGAAAGAAGGGCCCATGATGGGTAAGCTTGGCCGCCGTTGTACCATTTCGCATGAGAGCTCCACAGCGTGCCTTCCTTGAAGGTGAAGAAGTTTTGCGTTTCGAATCCCAGGTACGCACGGGCGAGAAATGAATCGAGCGTGGCCGTGCCCGCGGCCAGGCTCTTCATGACCTTTTCCTGCTCTTTGCTCTGCGCCTTCGTAACTCTCGCTTTATTCAGCCCGTGTAAGGCGTAGCCGGGCCCTGCTTCGTAAGTACCGATCCGCACCTTACGCCGACGCTCGCGATTGAGCTGCCGAGCTTCCTCCATGTGGCGCTCCGCGGTGGGGATGGCCGATTGGCTGACTTGATTGAGCACGTTGAACATGCTGGCCGGATCCAGCCGCGGCGGGCCCTCCCCTTCATCCCAACCGCCGTTGTAGCCGGCGACGGTCATATACTCCGACGAAGGGGACGTCGACGCTGCGTCCGCGCCGTAGTTACTCCCGCCCCATCCACCGAGAACGAACACGAGCTTGTCGTCGAGACCGGCCGACTTCCAGTACGGGCTCCCTTTCATCACCGCGCGAACGTACTCCTGGAACAGACCGTACACCTTTCCCTTCGAGTAGCGCTTCTTGGTCGCGATGTCGTTCATGCCCTGAAAGACCCAAGGCCGAAACAGGCCATTCCACGTCTCGTTGCCAATCTCGAACCAGACCTGGTCGAACTCCTCGATCCACGGTTTGGCCTGGCCTTGCTCGTATCGCTTGTACGCCCACGGCTTATCGGACGGCTTGTCTCGCCGAGGGTCGTAAGGGGCCGCCATGTACTCGATGAAGCCGAGCCACTCCGCGTCCGACATGTGTGGCTCGATCTGCAGCCATGGCTGCAATCCGGCCTTACGGATCACGGACAACGTCTGGGGGAGCGTATTCAGCCGGCCGGTTTTGTTGATGACGCCACCCGGGTTGGTGAGCTGCTCCATATCTACGGTGGCGCGTCCGGTTTTGATGAAGTTGTGCGTCCGTAGGGCGCGCATGCCGGACGCCTTCAGTTTCTGATACTCCGTCGCCGTCAAATCGAGGTACCCGGTATCTGCGCGATAGACCCGGAAGTTATCGACGTCGAAGGTGCCGGTGCCGGCGATCTCCAGAAACATCATGCCCGGGCGATCGCCGGGCTGCACCACCCCCGGCTTGAAAGTAGCGGTAAACTTCTGCCACTTCTCGGTCGGCTCGAACGCGATCGGCTCGATGCGGTTCGGCTTGGTCGCGAAGAAGCCCGAGACGTGAAAATGAACGCGACCGCGACCTTTCTTACGCAGCCAAACCTCCACTCGATACGGCTTGGCCGCCAATGCGTCGTACCAGTCTTGACCTGTCCCGGAGTAGTTGTAGTGGCCGAGAACCACCTTCTTGTCGTTGCTCAGCTCGAGCCGCAAGAAGGTCTCGCCCCCGTCTTCGACGGCGGCGTCGCCGCCATGCTTGACGAGGCGCCACCGTCCGTCAGGGTCGTCGTCCGAGAGTTCTCGGATGAGCCCGGGCCGCAGTAGACCCGTCGCGTTTCCAGCGTCCCAGACGCGGTTACTGAAGTAGCGCTCGCGTGAACTATCGTAGAACTTCTTGCTGACGATCACCATGTCGCCCGCCTTGAGGTGTTGGTCGGCCCTCTTCGCCTTATCGCTCAACTGAAGATAGAACCCTCGATGGGCCTTCGGCGGATAGTCCGACCGATACACCAGGTAGCCGGCGAGGTCCGAGGCTTTCACCGGATCCCACTGGAGACGCAGCTCGCCGCTCGCGTCGACGTCACCGCGCAGATTGCGAGGGGCACGAGGGGCCTTGGTGTCTTTCGGGCGATTTCGCGGACGAAAGCCTTGGGTCGTGTTCTTCGAGCGCCCCTTGACGACCTTCGACGGACGGCGAACGGCGAACGTCTTGGCCGGTGGGGACAGATTTCCGTCCGTGTCGACGGCGCGCACCGTGAAGTAGGTCGGAACGTCGGGCCGGTTCCAAGGGGCCCATCGAAACTTGAAGCTCGTCGTGTCCGGGGCCAGCACGGCGTTCTTGCCCAGACTGGGCAGCCAACCACTCATGCCATGACCCCCGGTCGGAACGCGGCCTTCTCGAACCTTCACGAACCGTCCATTGTCGATACGATAGACGGACACCGTCGCTCCATCGAACATGCCCTCGCGAAACGAGTCGAACATGGACAGAGACGCCCGATCGACGTACACCCGATTCGGGGCGTCTTCGCTGACGAAGTATCTATCCCGGAACACTTGGGGCTCGAAGGCCGCGGATCGGGTGACGAAGCTATTGCCGATGCCGCCGATCGTCGCCGTAAACGGCTGAAGGTCTGCGTTGACGACTTTTTGTGTGATCGTGAAGTACGCCGGCCGTTCGAGCTCCTGAGCCAGCGAATCGACACAAGCGCACATCAGAACGATCGAAGCGAGTACGGAGGCCACGGCTTCGTATCTGCGAAAGATCACAGGACCATACACCGCGCGAACATATGCGAAGGCCCAATCCGATGTCGAGCGTCGTGCAGGCCGCCACGCGTCGCGATCCGCCGCGCATCACCCGGACACGGAAGGCGAGCGCTCGCGATCAGAGCATCCACCCAACCGTGTCCGGAATCACAGCTGGTGACGGCTTCTTATCCAACGTCAGTAAGCCGCCGATGGCCTTGGTGGTCTGGCCCGACCCGACCGGTCACGGAGAGATAAGTCTCATCCCCAGCTCGTCATATCGGTCGCCCGCCACATCGGCGGCCGGTACCGCCGCGCCCAGGGAGGTGAGCTCCGCCTCGGTCAGTGCGACGTCCACGGCCGCAAGCGACTCTTCGAGTTGTGACAAGGTTCGAGCCCCGATCAACGGAATCACCGACTTCCCCCGCGACAACACCCAAGCGATCGCCAATTGGGATGCGGTCACCGACCGCTCCTGCGCGAGCGCCACGAGTCGATCGACCAAGATCAGATTCCGGCGCAGATTATCGCCGCTAAATCGGGGAAGGTGCGCCCGGTAGTCGCGTGGATCGATATCCTCCGGCTTACGGATGCGTCCCGTCAGTAGCCCGCGAGACAGGACCCCGTACGCGGTTAGACCGGCTCCCACTCGCTCGAGCGCAGGCAGGATATCGCTTTCGACGTCCCGCGAGACCAGCGAGTACTCCCGCTGTAGAGCAGCGATAGGATGAACCGCGTGCGCCTCCTCGACCCCCTTTTCGCCGACCTCGGACACGCCTACATGCCGCACCCAACCGGCTTCGACACACGTCGCGATCGCGCCGATGGTCTCCGCGAAGGGGACCTGTGGATCCCGCCGAGCGGGCATGTACAGGTCGACGCGATCCGTCCTCAATCGTCGAAGGGTCTGCGCCAGCGCGTTCTTTATGGCCTGCGGCCGGCCGTCGAAGCCGATGAATGCACCATCCGGCGCACGCAAGACACCGAACTTGACCTGAATAAACACTTTGTCCCGTCGGGAAGACCCGTCGAGGGCCCGAGCCAGGAGGAGCTCGTTGTGTCCAGAGCCGTAGAAGTCGCCGGTGTCCAACAGCGTCACCCCCCGCTCGATCGCTGCGTGAATCACCCGAATGCTCTCGCGCTCGTCGGCGGGTCCATAGAAGTCGCTCATGCCCATCAAGCCGAGGCCGAGCGCGGATACCTTCGGGCCTTCGCGGCCCAATCGTCGTTGCATCATTGATGGTGACCTTCAAACAAACCTCCGGTCCCGGGAAGCGATCTCCGTCTATCGGGGGTATTCATTCTTGTATGACTGACGCCTCCGAAGACTGGAACGACCTGCGAGTGCTCCTCGCGGTGCTGGAAGAACGGAGCTTGTCCCGTGCCGCGAGACGTCTGAACGTCACCCAGCCCACCATCGGCCGCCGGCTGGACGAGCTGGAGGCGCGGGCACCGGGGCTTCTGGTCGAGCGTACGCCTCGGGGTTGCACTCCGACCCCGCTCGGCGCGTCTTTATTGCCGATGCTGACCACCATGCGTCACGCCGCCGACGGGGTGAATCAGAGCATGCAGAGCGCGGGACGGAGTCTACAGGGGAAGGTCAGAGTCGCCTGCGGAGAGGTTGTCGGGCGCAAGATCGCGGGCGCCCTGCCCCGCATCACCGCTGCCGCTCCCGACCTCGCGCTGGAGATCGTCGTGGGTATGAAGAACGTCAATCTCGAGCGCGGCGACGCGGACATCGCCATTCGCAATCGACCGCCCACCGGTGCCAATCTTCACTACCGTAAGGTCTCGAGCGCCCAGTTCGCGGTTTACGGAGCGCCGAGCTACCTGTCTGCCCATCCGGCGGCCCTGACCGACGACCGGTTCGCCGCCTGCCGCTGGGTCAGCTTCAACGAGGAGCAACAGGACGTCCCGACGTACCGCTGGCTGCGCCAACACCGCGCCACAGCGCCGGAGATCCGACTGAGCCACACCAGCCTGATCATCGAGGCGGTGGCCGCCGGCGCCGGCCTTGCCGCGCTGAGCGTGATCGCCGCCGACGCCGACCCCCGCCTCGCTCCGGCCAGCGAGCCGATCGACGCTCTCGGCTTCGACGTGTTGCTCGTGACGCACGCCCGTAGCCGCCGGATCGCGCGGGTTCGATTCGTCGCCGATCGCCTGGCCGAGCTGCTGACCCCGGAACAAGATGCGCGGCGTTAGTCTAAGAGGGTCGTCCGAACCACGCAGCGAGATACGTTTCCAGCCGCTCCTCAGAAGACAAGAAGCTCGATCTCGTCGATCGAACCCGTCGTTGGCATAGCTATGCCAATTCTGGAACCGTAGGCGGAGCTCTTCGACGCCGCAAACCGAAGGGAGCACGATCGCTCCACTGACCAACCGCGAGTTGGTGATGCGGCGTCCACCTCCACCCCAGCATCGATAGCTTGGCCACCATCTTCGCCGGCACCCGCGTCGTCCGAGGCACCGCCGTCAGCGGACTGGCCGCCTGCGTCGGGATGGCCTGCCGCGTCAGTTTCAGGGCCACCATCGCTAATGTCCCCCCGTCGGCAGCGGGCCCGGCGTCGCGGGCCCCAGCGGCCGAACCGTCGACCGCACCTTCAATCCCGGTGTCCGACGACTCCGTCGACGGCGAGTCTTCGCTGCAGCTCACGCCGACGATGGCGAATACGAAAGCAAACAGTACTCGCGATAACCTGCCCCAGATGGCCCCTCCCACCGCGCAGTCAGCGCAGAAACCAATATCTTTCAGTCGATTCGCCAAGGCCATCAAACGAGCAAGCGCCGAGGATCGATGTTCGTATTCCATGGAGAGTTAGTCGAAGAGAATCTTCCGTATTCGAAAACAGTCTGTCGCTCAGATACTGTGAGACTCGGCGATATCGGCAACATCGGCGAACGCCTATACGAACCAGCGGACAAGTATTCCGACGGAACCGAGACCATCGAACGCCGCGTCAATACCCGTTCGACCACCTACGTCGAAACCGAAGTAACGCCGCCGTTACATGCACCGCCGTCTCGCCACCTGCACCATTCTACTTACACGAACAAAGAAGGGGGCTCGAGCCCTGGCACTGCATCTGCAGCTTCTTCGGCGAATGGCCGTATATAATCTTCCGACACCTCCCACTCGAGATGACCTCGGCGGAGTTGAGAAGCGCTTCGGCCTTTCTCGCCGCAGCTTCCTGGAAGTATGCGCTGGAGTGACCGCATCCATCGGGCTGCCGAACTCTGCTGTTGCCGCGGTCGCGAAGGCCATCGCCGTCGCCCGGCGTCCGTCGGTCATTTGGTTGCACTTTCAGGAGTGCACCGGATGCACGGAGAGCCTGCTGCGAGCCGAGCATCCGACGGTCGAAAAGCTCATCCTCGACCTCATATCGCTCGACTATCACGAGACTCTGATGGCGGCCGCGGGTCACCAAGCAGAGGCCGCTCGGCGCCAGGCCATGAAAGACAACAAAGGCAAGTATCTCCTCGTGGTCGAGGGTGCCCTGCCGACCAAGGACAACGGCATCTACTGCAAGATCGGCGGTCAGACCGCCATCGAGATGCTTAAGGAGTGCGCAGCTGATGCCGCCGCGATCATCGCGATCGGGAGCTGCGCGACGTGGGGAGGCATGCCCTCGACGAGCCCGAACCCGACCGGGTCCACTTCGGCGCAGGAAATCCTGAAAAAGCCGGTCGTCAACCTGCCTGGCTGCCCGCCGAATCCATACAACTTCCTAACTACGGTCGTGCACTATTTGACCCTCGGCTCGCTCCCCAAGCTCGACAAGAAGGGCCGACCGGAGTTCGCGTACGGTCGTCTCATTCACGAAAACTGCGAGCGCCGCGCACACTTCGATGCTGGACGCTTTGCGCTCGAATTCGGCGACGAAGGACACCGTCGCGGCTGGTGCTTGTACAAGTTGGGCTGTAAAGGGCCCGAAACGTGGGCAAACTGCCCCCAGATTCTGTTCGGTGACGCCGGGACCGGCACGTGGCCGGTTGGCTGCGGCCACCCCTGCATCGGCTGCACGGAAAAGGGCGTCGTCTTCGAGCGGCCGATCCACTCCCTCGCCAACCTGGTCACGATGACCCCGCCCGTCTTCTTTGCCCGGCCCGCGGAGGCGCAGGGCACCGGATCAACGCTCGCCACCGCGGCTACGGTCGCCGCCGTCGGCGGTCTCGCTGTCGGCGCGGGCATGAAGATCGCAAGTAACCTTGGCAAACGAGACAAGGATGAGCTCGACAACGACGATGGCTCCGAGGGCTAAGGAGGACAAGATGCTTACGCGAAGGGTACTCATCAAGGCCGCCGCAGGTACAGCGGGCGCCGCCGTCGCGGGCCCAGCAAGGAAGGCCGAGGCCCGCGAGGCCCAGAAGATGCCGGAGAAGGCTCTCGGCCTGCTCTTCGATGGAACCCTCTGCATCGGCTGCAAAGCCTGCATGTCGGCCTGCAAGGCCGCCAACGACATGCCGCCCGAACCCAACCGCATCCTGGAGGATTCGAGCGACGCGTACTGGGATGCACCGCTGGACATCTCTGGCCGGACCCTGAACGTGATCAAGGCGTACCGCGACGGAACTGCAGAGCACAAAGACGAGGTGGACAACGGCTTCGCCTTTACGAAGCTCTCTTGTTACCACTGCGTGGACCCGTCGTGTGTATCTGCGTGTCCGGTGTCAGCCATGACCAAGGATCCGCACTCCGGCATCGTCAGCTATAGCGTCGACGCATGCATCGGGTGCCGATACTGTGTGGCCGCCTGTCCGTTCGGCGTCCCCCGCTTCACCTTCGAGAGCTCCTACCCCAAGATCTCGAAGTGTCAGCTCTGTAAGCATCGCCTGGCGGAAGGCAAATATGCGGCCTGCGCCGAAGTTTGCCCAACTGGCGCAACCCTCTACGGCCATGTCGTCGACCTAAAAGCGGAGATCGAGCGCCGGCGAAGCCTGGCGCCTGGCGCACCAACAGACTTCCCGCGCGGCAAGATCGGAGGCACGGACGCCTATCGCGGCACCGCCGGCCAATATGTTGACCATGTCTACGGAGAGACGGAGATCGGCGGAACCCAAGTTCTGCACCTCTCGGGGGTGCCCTTCGCGCTGCTCAACAAGCCGAACCTCCCGTCCGAGCCCCCGGCAAGAGTGGCCGAGACCCTCCAGCACGGGATCTATCACGCGCTCATTGCCCCCATCGTGTTCCTGCTCGCTCTGACCGGGCTCGCCTGGAAGAACATGCGGTCAGATAAGGTCGAACATGGAGGTGAGGCATGACCACCGCGCCCCATTCCCCTGCTCATCACGAGGGCGCCGAGCCCTTGGGCGGCGCCGTGTGGAATACGTTCACGGTGAGCCTGCTCCTTCCCATTGCCCTCATGATCGGCGTCCTGGTGGTCCGCTTCACCAGCGGTCTAGGCGCAGTCACGAACATGAACGACGGCTATCCATGGGGCATATGGATCGCATTCGATGTCGTCGTCGGCTCCGCGCTGGGGGCCGGGGGCTTCTCCGTCGCTTTCTTGACCTACATTCTCAACCGCGGCGAGTACCACCCGATCGTCCGCCCTGCCCTGCTGGCCGCGCTGTTCGGCTACGTGCAGACCAGCTTCGCGGTCTTCTTCGACATCGGCCGCTACTGGGAGTTCTGGCATCTGTTCGTGCCCAAGTACGCCCAGGTGAACTCGGCTCTGTTCGAGGTCGCGGTATGCGTCGCCGCATATACGACCGTGCTGCTCATCGAATTCATGCCGATCGTGATGGAGCGCTTCGGTTGGACGGAGCTCCAAAAGAAGCTCAATCGCGTTCTCTTCTTCTTCATCGCGGTCGGTGTGTTGCTGCCGACGATGCACCAATCGTCGTTGGGAACGGTGCTCGTGGTCTTTGGACCGCAGCTACACCCCCTGTACCAGACCAACCTCCTGCCCGCGCTCTTCTTGGTGTCCTGCATCGGCATGGGCCTGGCCGCCGTCGTCTTCGAGGGCACGATGTCTTCGTTGACCTTACGTCGGCCGCTCGAGCGGTTGCTTCTCAGCAAGCTGATGTCCGTCGGCATCGTGCTGGCTGCGCTCTTCCTCGTGGCTCGTTTCGTGGACGCCGGGCTGCGGGGCGTGTTGCCCCTCGCCTTCGAAGCCTCCTGGCCTGCGCTGTTCTTCTGGATCGAGACCGTGCTGTTCGGCGGGCCCATCCTGCTCCTGTTCTCCGCCAAAGCTCGGCGTCGCTCCCAGCGGATCTTCGTCGGCGCCCTTTCGCTGGCATTCGCCGGCATCATCTATCGGCTGTCGGCGTACCTCATCGCTTATCAAACCGGCGCCGGCTGGAGCTATTTCCCATCCTTAGGGGAGTTGAGCGTGACCCTCGGGCTCATCGCGTTCGAGGTCTTAGCCATCATCATCGCCATCCGGTACTTGCCCATCCTGCCCAAGGCCCCCGACGCAGCGGCGCAGCGCGCCTGATTTCGAGGAGACTCTCATGACGAAACGGATCACCATCGACCCTATTACTCGAATCGAAGGGCATCTGCGCATCGACTGTGAGGTCGACCGAGATGGCCGCGTCAACGATGCGTGGGCGTCCGGCACCATGTGGCGCGGCGTCGAGCAGATCTTATTGGGCCGTGATCCGCGGGATGCGTGGGCCATCACTCAACGCTTCTGTGGCGTGTGTACGACCGTACATGCCATCGCGTCGGTGCGAGCGGTCGAGAACGCGCTCGACCTGCATATCCCGCTCAACGCGCAGTACGTGCGGAATATGATGATCGCCGCCCACGCCGTGCACGACGAGATCGTACACTTCTACCACCTGTCCGCCCTCGACTGGGTGGATGTAACCTCGGCGCTGAAAGCGGATCCCGTCAAGACAGCGCAGCTCGCAGAAAGTCTCAGCGAGTGGCCGCTCAATGGCCGCCACGAAATGAAGGCGGTGAAAGACAGACTGGCCACCCTCGTGGGCAGCGGACAGCTCGGCATCTTCGCCAATGGGTACTGGGGTCATCCCGCGATGAAGCTGTCACCAGAAGTGAATCTGCTCGCCGTCGCCCACTACCTGCAAGCCCTCGAGGTCCAACGTAAGGCCAACAAGATTGTCAGCATTTTGGGCAGCAAGACCCCTCACATCCAGAATGTGGCGGTCGGGGGGGTGGCGAACCCGGTCGCGCTCGACAGTCAGTCTGTCCTTTCGATAGAGCGCCTTTTGGCGGTGAAGGCCGCCATCGATGAGCTGCAGCAGTTCGTACATCAAGTCTACAACATTGACGTGGCCGCCGTGGGCGCCTTTTATCCGGAGTGGCTGCAGCTCGGAAAAGGCGTCACCAACTATCTGGCCTGTCCCGAGTATCCGCTCGACGAGGCGGGAACCCAGTTTGAAACCGTGGGTGGTTACATCCCCGACGGAGATCTCGATCGCTTCAAGGCGATCACTGCCTTTGGCGATCCACTGGTCCGGGAGAACGTTGCCGAGAGCGTCAAGCACTCCTGGTACAAGGGCGGCAAAGGCCCCCTGCACCCCTACACGGGCGAAACCATCAGCGAGTACACCGACTTTCAACCCGACGGAAAGTACTCGTTCGTGAAGTCACCAACGTTCATGGGCAAACCAGCGCAGGTTGGTCCGCTGGCCCGGGTCTTGGCGGCAGTCGCGACCAAACACGGCCCGGTCTTGGCTCACCTCACTCGTATCCTCGGAACCGTGGAGTCCTTGACCAAGAGCAAGGTGCCGCTCGCGGCTCTCCACTCCACTATCGGCCGGCACGCGGCGCGCGCGGTCATGTGCGCGATGAACGTCGAAGTGCTTCAGAATCAGTGGCAGCTACTGATGGACAATATCCGCAAGGGCGACATCAAGACGTTCGAAAAGCCCGTCTTCCCGAAAGGCGAGGTGGCCGGCTTTGGCTTCCACGAAGCGCCACGCGGGCTGTTGTCGCATTGGGTGGTGATCAAGGACGGCGTCATCGACAACTATCAGGCCGTGGTTCCTACCACCTGGAACGCAGCACCGCGCAATGAGGACGATCAGATGGGGCCGTACGAGGCTTCCTTGATCGGCACACCGCTTGCGGACCCCGAGCAACCACTGGAGGTCCTGCGTACGATCCACTCCTTCGATCCCTGCCTTGCGTGTGCCGTGCACCTCACCGATCCTGATAAGCGAGCCATCGTAGAGGTTCGAGTTCTATGATGGACCGGTCGAGGACCGTCATACTCGGGGTCGGAAACCTTCTCATGGCCGACGAGGGCGTCGGCGTGAGAGCCATCGAGGCGCTCGAGGCGTCTCGACTGCTGCCCAAGGAGTTGCGCATCATCGACGGCGGCACCTCGACGAACGAGTTGCTCGGAGACCTCGAAGATCTGGAGCTCCTGGTGATCGTCGACGCGGTGGTGAGCCGAAAGCCTCCTGGGTCCATCATCTACATGGAAGGGCATGAGATCCCGTCCGCGTTCAGCAATAAGCTCTCCCCACACCAACATGGGATCAACGATCTTCTCGCCCGGCTCCAGCTCCTCGGGCGAGCGCCCGCCCGGGTCGTCATGTTCGGAGTGGTTCCGCATCGGATCGAGCTGGGACTCGAGTTGTCACCGGTCGTTGCAGCGGCGGTGCCCACAGTCTGTGGTCGCATCGTGGAGCTCATCGAAGCTTCTTCGTCATGAAATCTCGGAACCAAGCACCATCGACCATTCTCATAACCGGCGCTTCAGGATTCGTAGGTAAGCGAGTCGTGGAGGCGCTTCAGGAGCAGTACCGGGTCATCGCCCTCGATTGGAGACCGCCGGACCCGAGCGTCGATCGCCGACACCCAAACGTGCGCTGGATTCAGGCGGACATCGGCGATCGGGCCGCCTTGCTGCGTCTCACCCATGACACCGAATGGGAAAACCGTCCCGATCTCGTCATTCACCTCGCAGCGCACTATGAGTTCGAGCAGGTCGACGAGAAGCCGTACTGGCGCACCAATGTGGAGGGAACTCGCAATGTGCTCGACGCAGCCGCGGCCGCCGGTATCCCGCGCTTCGTGTTTGCGAGTTCGCTTGCCGCGTCGGAGTTTCCGCCTCCCGGGGAAGTGCTCGACGAGCGGAGTCCTCCGGACGCCGATCACGTCTACGCCAAGACCAAGCGCGCCGGAGAGGAGATGCTGCGTGAGTACCAAGGACGCATAAAGAGCGCTATCGTACGATTCGCGGCGATCTACTCAGACTACTGCGAGTATCCTCCGCTGTACAAGTTCCTCGAGACCTGGCTTTCTAACTCGTGGAATCGGAGCATGCTGGGCGGTAGAGGGCGCTCTTCGATCCCCTTTCTCCATGTCCGAGACGCCGCTCGCTTTTTGCACACGGTCGTCGCTCGCTTCGACCAGCTCGACGACCACGAGGTGGTCATCGCCAGCCCCGACGGGGCCACGAGCCATCGCGAACTGTTCGCCGTCGCCACCAAGGCCTACTTCGGTGCGCCCCTTCGCCCCATCTTCATCCCTCGCCCCCTCGTACGGCCCGGTATCCACGCCCGGCTCATGCTCGGCCGACTGACCGGCCAGATGCCCTTCGAGCGCCCTTGGATGGCGGATTTCGTCGATCGCGAGATGCGGGTCGACGCTTCGCGAACCCGGTCGCGTCTCGGATTCAGCCCTCGACCTCGGTTGAGCATCCTCGAGCGCCTGCCGCTCTTGGTGGATAACTTTCGAGCCTACCCCGCCGAGTGGCACCTTCGAAACATCGGTGCCCTCCACAAGCTATCGCTGCGCCCGAACCTCATCGTCCACGGCCTCATTCAGTATCATCGGGACGAGATTGCGCGCCGTACGTCCGAGCGGCTCCTCGAGGAGGGTCAGGACAGCCAAGACCTGGCCAGCTACAAGGCCTTGGCCACGGGGGATATGGCCTGGAACCACCACCTCGCCATCACCCAGCTCATGCACGCCATCCGTACCCGCGAGCGTAAGTTCTTCGTCGACTACTGCGCGGACCTGGCGGTTCGAAGGCACGAGCAAGGGTTCAAGGTCGAGGAACTCCGCGCTGCGCTGCTGATCCTCGAGGCCGCCGTGCTCGAGGTCGTTCGCAAGGATCCCGACTGCGAGGCGGTAGAACACCGCCTCGACCGGGATGTCGGCATGACCTTCCTCTTCGCTATCGATGAGGTCGAAGAGACCTTCGAAGACCTGGAGGCGCGTCGAGCCCTACCCGTGCTGGGAAGCGTCAGCTCTGCCGAGACGACGAACAACCAGCGCCGCGGCCAGCATTAAGCCGTCCCCAAGCCCCGATAACACTACCACCCACGGTTCCCCCATGGCCGCGGACGTAAACAGGAACACCGCCGCCGCCGCCTTCGCGAGCACGATGAAGTCCATCGTCCCATAGCGACGAAACTCGACGACGTAGACGGTGGCGACCAACAGATGGAATACACCGCCCTGACGGGCAAAGAAGTAGGACTCCGCCTCGAATCCGCCGAACCGCAGGCCCCATTCGGTGAGGAAGATGAGCGCGAGGCCGACGCCGTAGCTGTGTATGGCGATGCACCAAACGTAGGCTGCCTTTAGTCTTTCCGGGGCCATGGGCCCGATTGTAGCCGCTTTGTGCCGACCCCGATGCCTACTTCGACCGGGGCGGCGCAACCCGCCCCGGGAAGCGGCTCAGGCCCCGCTGACGGAGACGCCCTCGAAGACCAGACTGGGAAGACGCCAGCGCGAGTAGATGAAAGGATCGTTGCCGACCATCTTGAGCTTGCTCCACAAGGTCTTGTGGCTGCCCGTAATATTCATCTCGCCGATCGGTCCGCCGAGCTGACCATTCTTGATCTCATAGCCCTTGAAGCCATGCGAGAAATCGCCGCTGGAGGGGTCCGCGTTGCCCCCCAGCATGCCGGTGAGAAGGACGCCGGTGCCCAGCTGCGCACACATCTGCTCCACGGACTGCTGACCCGGGGGGATGATCACGTTGGTCGCTGAACCGCCCGTCGGAGCGACGCCCAACTTCCGCGCGTAGTAGTTGTCGATCAGGTAGCCCTGAAGCCGACCGCGATCCACGAGCGTTCGCTTCTTCAGGCTCATGCCGTCCGGGTCGAAGCGGGCGCTGGCCATGCCCCGCGGCAACAGGGGATCGTCGACGAGCGTAAACAGCTCGCTGCCCACGGTCTGCCCCTTCTTATCGACAAGGAAAGAGCGCTGCTGCTGAATCCCACGACCATTGAGGGCCCGGATGAAGTAACCGAGCAGGCGGCCGGCGGTGCGGGCTTCGACGATGACGTTCATCGTGCCTGACGCCAGCTTCTTTTGACCGCGGCGATCCAGCGCGCGGCGTGAAGCCTCGCCGCCCACCGCTTCCGGATCCTTCATATCGGACAGGAAGCGGCCACCGATGAAGTACCAGTCTTCGGGCTTCTTGCCGTTGTCGTCAACCGAGGTGACGGCGCCGATCCAGAATCCGGTCGAAGCGTCGCCATCCTCGAAGCCGTTCGAGTGCACCCGAACCCGCTCCGAAAGCTCGTCCTGGTACTGGGCATTGACGCTGATGATGGGCCCCTGAGGACGCTTGGCCCCCGCCTCCACGGCACGGACGAGCTCCGTGCGCTTGCGGGTGTCGATGGACTCGTAGCCCGTATCACGAATCTCCAGCGGCGCCTTTCGCCGGTCCGCGTAGTACTTGGGGTCGATGAGCTGCCGATGCTCGTCGGGCTCGAGGAACTTGGTGATGGTGATCGCCTGCTCCACGAAGCTGCCGAGAGCCGAGGGGCGAAGATCGGACGTAGAGTGTTGGGAGTAGCGACCGTGGGCATACACGCTGAGGGTCAGCGAGGACGACGAGGACTCCCGCACGCGCTCCAACTTCCCATCCCGCTGCTTCAACTCGATGAACCGCTTGCGCTCCATGCTGACCGCGGCATCGTTGGCCCCCTGTTTGAGGCTGGTGTGCACGACGTGTTTGGCGAGGTCGATCAGCTTCTTCATGCCTTACCTCCCACCACGATGCCGTCCACGAGGATGGTCGGCAGCCCGAGCGACACCGGCACCCCCTGGCCGTCCTTGCCGCACGTCCAGCCCGACTCGTCCATTGAAAAGTCGTTGGCCACCATGGAGATGCGGGACAGGGACTCGGGCCCGTTGCCGATGATGTTCACGTCTTTGATGGGCTGCGTCTTCTTGCCGTCTTCGATCAGGTAACCGTTCTTCACGTAGAACGAGTAGTCGCCGGCGCCGATGTTGACCTGACCGTTCGTGAACGACTCGCAGTAAATGCCTTTCTTTACCTTGCCGATCACCTCTTCGGGGCTGTGCCGGCCCGGGCTCATATAGGTAGCCCGCATGCGGGGCATGGGCACGTGTTTGAACGACTCTCGACGACCGCTGCCGGTCGGCTTGACCTTGTACTGGGCCGCGCTGATGCGGTCGTGCATGTAGCTACGCAGGATGCCCTTCTCCACGAGCAGCGTGCGTTGCGACGGGTTGCCCTCGTCGTCGAAGTTGATGGCGCCGCGCGTGTTGTCCTGAGTACCGTCATCAATGATGGTCACGTCGTCGATGGCCACTCGCTTGTTGATGCGGTCCGAGAAGATCGAAATGCCCTTGCGGTTGAAGTCGGCCTCCATTCCGTGACCGATGGCCTCGTGAAGAAGGATGCCGGACGAGCCCGCGGCGAGCACGACGGGCAGCTCGCCGGCGGGAGGGCGCCCGGAGTCGAATAGGATACGCGTACGGTCGAGGGTGACCTTGACCAGGCGCTCTCGGCGTTCGGGCGTGTAGAAGCCCATGCCTTCTCGCGCCGCGAGGTTGTAGCCATTGGACTGCGTTTCGCCGTTCTTCTCCATGACCACGGTCATGTAGATTCGGGTCATGGGTTGGCTGTCGAAAGAAACGCGACCGTCGGAGTCGACGACCATGATGTTCTTTTGCCCGGCCACGAACTGTTGCTGAACGCGGCGAAGGTTCGGCTCGAGGGCGTGGGCTCGCTTTCCGAGGTCTTCGAGCATCGGCTTGACGGTGGCGACCCCGACCTGCCGCCAGTCGTAGTCCACGTCGTAGTAGCGAGCATGGCGAGCGGTGGTCAGGTCGGCCGGCGGCTTACCCGGCGTGAGCGAAGCGATACCCGCGGCGGTTCGGGCGGCAGCCATCATGGACTCGAGGGTGAGCTCTTCGGTGAAGGCGTAACCGGTCTGGTCACCCACGACGACCCGGATGCCCACGCCAAGCCCCACCGAAGTGCGGGCGCTGTTGACCTTGCCGTCTTCGTAGCCCACCGACAGGTCACTGGAGTGCTCGAAGTAGAGGTCGGCGAAGTCTCCACCCCGAGACAGCGCGGCGGCCATGACCTTACGGATGTTCTCCTCCGTAACCCCAAAGCCCCGCTCGAAATAGCTGGGGGTCGCGTCCGCGGCCAGTGTAGCTGGGCCAGGTCCCGCCCGTCCGTTGGCACAGGCCATCAGAAAGCCGGGTACGGCCACGGTTACGGCGCCGGCCTGGAGGAAATCTCGACGTGCGATTCCATATTTTGCTGCCATGCGTGGTGCCATACTCTGTACTCCGGACCGCTGGCAACGCAGCAGCGGCGCTGCACGCGCAGGCTATCGCTGCATGCAGGGCTGGACCTGCCATTTGCAGATCAATTGCAAATAATGTAAACACCGAGACGCCCTCCATCGGCGACCGACGGTCTTAGAACGCCACCCCCGGCGTCGATTCACAATGTCGCACCAGCGCGCTTTCGCGCGGGTTATCGTGCAGCGGTGGTCAGAGCGATCCTACTGATGAGCGGTTCGACGCTGGTTTGGGCGTGCATGTCCGCGACGCCAACGACCGGGCACGAATGGCCGACGGCGCCGAATCGGGCCGGCGAACCAGGACCGCATACGAGTGTGGTCGGCGCGCGGACTTCGACGTCGGGCCACGTCCGAGTGCCGTACGATCACTCGGATCCTACCCAGGGTACTTTCACGCTGGCCTACGAGCTCGGCGCACCATTCGATCCACGAAAGCAGACTCTGCTCCTGGTCGCGGATGCCCAACAGTTCTGGGTACGCCCGGGTACCGTGAAAAAGCTGCAGGCTGATCTCGTCGGATCCGACTTCAATGTCGTCGGCGTGATGCCTCGAAGTCAGTCCAATGCTGTCGTCGAACGCGTCTCAGCCGCGAGCCCCATGGACTGGGCGAAGGCCTATCGCTTGCTGCGCAGCGGGCAGTTCGTCGCCGACATCGACGCCGTACGTCGCCATCTGCTCGGTGATGACCGACGCGTTCTACTGTATGGACGGTCGGGTGGTGCGTTGCTTGTCCACGAGTACCTGGCGACCCATTGCCACCGCGTCGAGCGCGCGTTTACCCAGGCCACGGTCATGCCGTTCGTGCAAGCCGAGCTCGGCGTTCAATCCGACCGCTTCTGGGAAGAGATCGGCCCCGAAACGCGCCAACACATCTCCCGCGTCTTGAAAGCGCACCCCGCCCGCCGCCTCGCCATCCTGCGTACCTTTCAACGGCAGAACTTCTTCGAGGCCGACGTGGGCGAGGCAAGGGCGGCGCTCGCGGCTCGGCTATTCGCCGGTGACTGGGCTTACTTCGAAGAACGTCGCGAGGCGTATCAGGTCTCGGCTATCGAATCGCTGATCGCGTCTCCGTACGGAATCGCGGTCCGAGTTCGTTTGTACGAGTTTCATCAGCCGGTCGCGGATCTGGTTCCGAAGGCCGGAATTCCCGCTCCAGACTTCGAGAACACGCGGGCGATCGCGATGCCCTTGCTCGAGGCCTACAGAGCCGGACGCCTCCCCCCGCCCCGGATGAATCTCGCGGCGCTGGACAGCTGTGCCACCGAAGTCCTGCTGCTGGCCGGCGTTCGCGACCATACCGCGGACATTCGCGTTCAGTTACCGCTGGCGGCCAAGTACCGAAACGCGCAGGTCGTGGCCCTCGACGACGACCATGTCTTTTCGCGCCTCAACGACAGCGGCCAGTACCGCAACCTCGTGGTCGCGTTTCTCCGCCACGGGCTCGGTAGCCCCGCGCTCGAGAATGTGGTGGCCCGGCTCCGGGGCCGCTGAACCGAGACCGGTCCTGAGCCCACCGCCCGGACCTCACAGACCGAATACACGTTTTGCGTTGGTCGAAAGGAAGGCTTCTTTGCGTTCGTCATCGAGGCCCAGCTCTTCGAGCTTCTGTAGGCACCGGGCGGGGGAAAGCATCGGCCAATTCGTACCGAACATGACCCGCGAGCCGCCGATGCCTTTCATGTATTCAACGAACGCCGCCGGTAGTCGATGCACGGCGTAGGCCGACGTGTCGACGTAGAAGTTAGGAAACTTGATCGTCATCGAATGGAGCTCGTCGATCCAAGGGAAACCGACGTGACCACCGACGACGACAAGCTCGGGAAAGTCGAGCATGACGTCTTCGAGATACGGGATCAGGCGGCCACACTCCGAGCGAAGCAGAGGCCCGGTATGCCCGATCTGCGTGCAGAACGGCACGCCGAGATCTACGCAAGTCGCATAGACAGGATAGTAGCGGCGGTCGTTCGGCGGCAGATCCCAAAGCCACGGGACGACGCGCACCCCGACGAACCGCTCTTTGTCCACCCACTTGCGAATCTCGCGAACGGCTTCCATGGGCCGAGCTAGATCCGCGGTCGCCAGGCCGCGGAAACGATGGGGCGCGGCGTCGATCTGCGCGCTCACCTCCTCGTTGCTGATCAGCGAGCCCTGCGGTCCGTGCCACGCGGACAGGAGACTGACGGAGATACCGCCCTCGTCCATCGCCGCGAGAGTAGAAGCGGTGGTCGGAACGCTAGACTTCCCCGTCTGACTGGTCCACCGCAATAGCGGTTCAAGCCACGGGGATTTGGCCATGCGTTCGGTAGTGATCTGCGACCAAACATCAATCGCTTGCATCGATTACTACACATGTGTAGTAATGAAGACCGAGTCAAGGGACCGCCGACAAAAGTGTCTGCCTCACAGGAGCGACTTTACTTCCTCATCCAGCGCGCCGCGCATGTACTGAAAACACAGGCCGACGCCAAGCTGAAGCGGGTAGCCGGTGTAACGACAGCGCAAGGCGCGATGATCACCATCCTTCTGCAGGATGGCCCAAGTACGCAGCGACAGATCGCCGATACGCTACGGCAACGCGAAAGCGCCGTTGCGGCCATGAGCGAAAGGCTCATCAAGGCGGGGTACATCGCACGACGTCGGTGTGAGGACGATCGGCGGGCGTGGATTCTGGAAGTTACGGCGGAAGGCCGCGCAGCTCACGATGCGATGCGGGCCCCGTTTGCCGAGATCAATGCCGTGCTCGACGACGTCTTTGTCCCGAGAAATGCCGCTTTGCTCGCCAAGGGGTTGAGAAGCCTGCTCGAACGGCTCGACGACGAGTGAACAAGACGCACCCGCGGGCGAGGCCGCAGCCGCCGTACACCTTGCACGCGAAGCATCGCATGCGCGCTATCACGTCCACGACCATGCCCGGAATCGAAGGCTCGCTTCGTACAAGGCGGGTGATGGAGACATCAAAACTTTGCTTTCACCTATCCCTTTTCCAGACCGTAGCATTAATCACGGCATTTGTCGTATGGACGGGGCCTGCGGCCGCAAAAGTCACGCTGCCCGGTCTGCCGGCATCAGCGTCAACCATCGTTCAGCCGAAGACCGCCTCCGCGTTCAGCGGATCGTTCGAGGAGACGAGACAGACTCGCGCCGAGGGACGAGCGTCATCCCGTCGGGCTCGACGCCAGCAGTCGCGCCTTCTTCCGTAGTGCATGAGTCCCGAAGATGAGCGGGTCTACCCACGTAGGTCTTGGCTCGCCAGACTTCTCAGACCAATTCCACGACGGTGTACGTCGGATGTTGTGGTTCCACAGACCAAAAGAGAGATGCGCATAGGCATTGCCCGTATCCCAGTCCCATAGCGAGGCGAAGCAGTACGGATCATCGTACTCGAGGAGCGCCCACTCCTCGGCATAATAAGGAAGCTCGGCCTTCAGTCGCTCCTGACACGCATGGGTTGCTGTCACAAGCTCCTCGGGCGACCGAGCATCAGATGACATGCGCCTCAGGGCCGGCTCGGCAAGGAAGAAGATCTCCAGCGTCGACCATCGCACTTGCTTCCGAAGATCGAATGCCACGGCCAGCGAATCCGGCAACTGGTCGTTCGACGCACCAATGAAACGAATCCGCTCGTGCTCCACGAGCGCCTCCACGGGCGGAGACTTGTACGTAAAGTCCTTCAGAACGTCCGCGGCAAGCCCCAGTTCCCGCGCCGCGGCGTCGAACCCGGTCTCGCGAGGAAGAACGGGGTCTTCACCGGGCAGGGGTCGGGCCCGCCGCCCCCATTCCTTTACAACAGACCGCTTCGCGTCGAGCATCCAGGTCGCCCAGACGTCGCCGGTGGTCTGCGCGAGTAAAGTATTGGCGACAGTACTATTCATCTCGTCCAGGGACCGCTGTTCGATGGTCGCGAACGCGGCCCGCAGTACCGGGACCCTGTCGGAGCGTACGCCCGCGACAATGTCGGGGTCGACCCAGTCAGGCGCGACCGCCCGTACCTGATCGAGGTGAGACGCTCGCT
>JANQQN010000152.1 GCA_028289325.1 Myxococcota bacterium
CTGCCCCCGGCCGCGGAACCGGCGCCGATACGGTCGGGCGAGGCGTACCCGCTCCCGGGCGCGGAACCGTCGCTCGCGGAGCGGGCGCGGGCGCGGGCGCGTTTGCACGCGGCATCACGTCCCCGGCTGGAAGCGAGGCTGACAGACGAGGCCGGGGCGTGGTCCCGCCCGGGCGCGGTGCCGGCGCCGGCATGCTCGAACGAGGCACCCGCGCGGAGGGCGGCATCGCTGCCACGGCCCGACCCAGCGACGCGGCCGAGCCCCCAGGGTCGGCGGTCGCAGCGGGAGGCTGGCGCTCATCGAGCCGGCGCATCGCCTCGATCATCAGATAGGTGTTCGGCTTGACGATGTTGTTGGGCACCGAAGACGTGCGGTACTCGATTCGGAACAACCCCTCCCCGTGGCCGGTCAGCGCGTAGAACGCGACTTCCCCCGACACTTCGTCGCCCATCACCGCGCCTCGGACATGGCCCTGGTCGACGCGAAGCTCGCCGTTGCGCCCATCCTCGTACTGCAACACGACGTGGGCCGTCTTACGGCCGAGCTCCAGCCCTTGGACGATGTCCAGGGCGGTCATGTCTTTGAGAGACCCCGAAACGCCATCGAAGCGAACAGTAGGCGCTCGGACGTTCTGTTGCTCGGAACGCCGCCGGATCTCACGGCGGATCTTCGAAGTCATGACTTCGATGCTGTACGGCTTGACGATGAAATCGTCGGCGCCGAGCTCCAGCGCTTTGGCCTGCCGAAACTCTTCACCCCGGGATGAGGTCAGGAATACCGCGGCGTCTTCGTTGCGGCTGCGCAACTCGAGCAGAAGGTTGTAGCCATCGATGCCCGGCAGGGCGGCATCGAAAAACGCCACCGTTGGACGAGCCTGCCGGCAGACGTCGCGAGCGTGTTTTCCCCCGGTCGCGACGACCACCTCGCAGTCCTCCTCTCGCACCCGTTCCGCCAACGCTTCGGCAAGGTCCTGTTCCCCATCCGCGATCAACACCAACGGCCGGCCGTCCAGCACCTCGACCGCCCCTTCGAACACCGGGCTCTCGGAGACTTCGGAAAGGATCTCGAAGCCCTCGTCCTCGGGCTCCGGTTCGTACCAGGTCCCGATCGCCGCGCGAATCGCGGTCCGGGGCGCGACGAACGGAACAACGTCGTTCACCCCCAGGACGACTTTGGTCTCGAGGATCGCCCGTTCGTCGTAAGGGTCGTTGACCGCGAGCCCGACGGACCGCTGCTCCTCGTTGATCGAAATGGGTAGGATGAGCGTCGCTTCCGCCGCTTCTCTCGGGAATCGCTGCAGCAGCTTCTCGGGCGCGGGCAGGCCCAACAAATCCGCCTCGAAGAGGCTGGGAACGTTCGCTTGCGCGGACAAGGCGGTGACCAGATCGTCCTCGTTGACCGTCCCTGAGGCCACCAGCAGGTCGCCGATCCGGCCACCTCTCGCCCGCTGCTCGGCGAGCGCGATCTCCAGGTCTTCCGATGACAAGCTGCCTTGCTCCATTAGCAGTTGACCGAGAGGAGCGCGGTCGCCGGAGTTGATGTGGAAATCCGAAACTTGGAGGTCTTTATCGCCACCGTGTGGTGACGGTCTGTCCGTGCGCCCGTAGCCGGGTCGCCCGATCCCGAAGCCCGGGATCCCAGGCCCGAACTGACGGCGCATGTACACGGAAAGGTCGCGGGTCGCCGCCCGTTCCGGCAGGTCGTCGGCCACCCGAGACAGCTCACCGAGCAACGCGCCGATGGTCTGGTAGCGTTGGTTTCGGTCCCGGGCCAGCGCCTTCATGCAGATCTGGTCGACGGCAGGCGGCACCTCCGGGTTGATCGAAGACGGCAGCGGAATCGCCAACGAGACGATCATCTTGATCGTCTCTTTGTGCTCCTTGCCCCGAAACAGTCGCCGGCCGGTCAACATCTCCCACAGCACCACGCCGCTGCTGAAGATGTCCGAGCGCTGGTCGATCTCGTGCCCTCTGACCTGCTCGGGCGACATGTAACCGAACTTGCCGTGTAGGTTGCCTGGCAGGTGAAAGCCGTCCTCCTTCTCCGAGAGAACACGAGCGATACCGAAGTCGGTGAGCTTGACCTCACCCTCGTGGGAGATCAGGACGTTCTGGGGAGAGATGTCTCGGTGGATGATGCCCAGCGCCTTGCCTTCGCCCGACCGCATCCGGTGCGCATAGTCGAGGCCGGTGATGAACTCGGTCGCTACGCATAGGGCAAGGTTGATCGGCAATCTCTCTCGACGCCGGTAGGTATTCGAGAGCACGGCGGCTAAGTCTTTGCCGTGCACGTACTCCATCGCGATGTACACCTGACCATCGATCTCGCCGAGGTCGTGGACCTGGACCACGTTGAAGTGGTTCAGGGTCGCCGCGAGCTTCGCCTCGTGGATCAGCATCCGCGCGAAGGTCTGGTTCTGGCTGTAGCGCGGGTGAATCTTCTTCAGGGCAACGAGCTTTTCGAAGCCCGAGTAGCCCTGCATCTTGGCCAGGAAGATCTCGGCCATTCCGCCGTCGCCGATGCGGTCGATGACGACGTACGGGCCGAAGCGCTGTGGAGCGGAACTACCCAAGGCGTCGGATTCTACTACGAATGCAGTAAGCCGTAACCTATGTTGGGGAGGATGGAGGAAGCCGTCTCGGACCGCACACGATAGCTGGTGTGTCGCGCCCCCGTTCGTCGCGCGAAGATGGGGGCTGCAGCCCCCGATCTCAGTGTGCTACGGCGGCTCACAGCCTATGTCTCGACCGCTCGTTCATATCATCGATGGCTCCGGCTATATCTTCCGTGCGTTCTACGCCGTTCGCTCACTTTCGACTTCGTCGGGCGATGCGACCAACGCCGTCTATGGTTTCTCCAACATGCTCGAGAAGCTGCTGCGCGAGGAGCAACCGAGCCATATGGCCATCGTCTTTGACACCGGCCGCGACAACTTTCGCCATACTATTTTCCCCGACTACAAGAGCAATCGCTCGCCGCCACCCGAGGATTTGACCGCGCAAATTCCGGAGATCCACCGAGTGGTGGACGCCTTTCAGTTGCGGCGATTCGTCGTGGAGGGGGTCGAGGCCGACGACGTGATTGCCACTTTGACGCGGATGGCCCTCGAGGACGGCCGAGACGTCCGGCTGATCACCGGTGACAAGGATCTCATGCAGCTCGTCGAGGACCGCGTCACGCTCTGGGAGCCCATGCGCGGGAACCGGTTTGGCCCCGCCGAGGTCGAGGAAAAGATGGGGGTCCCGCCGAACCGGGTCGCCGATGCTCTCGCCCTCGCCGGCGACAGCTCCGACAACATCCCGGGGGTCGAAGGCGTCGGGCCCAAAAAGGCCGCCCGCCTGCTGAGCGACCACGGCGATCTCGACGGGGTCCTCGAAGCGGCGGCTGCGGGCAAGATCAAAGGCAAGATGGGCCAAAATCTGAAGGCCCAGGCCGACCAGGCCCGTTTGTCGGCTCGACTGGTGGCGCTCAGGGTCGACGTGGAACTCGATATCCGCGGGCCGGAAGACCTGCGCTACGACGGACCCGACAAAGCCGAACTGCGCCGCCTATACGCCGAGTACGAGTTTCGAAAGGCAGGACCGAAGCTCGGCGACGAGGACGATGAAGCGCCCGAGTCAGGGGGAGCGGAGCCAGAAACGCCGACGAGCTTCGGGGTCGGCATCGACACCTCGGGCTACCGCGTGGTCACCGACGAAAGTGAACTTGCCAGCGTCGCCGCCGAGCTCGATCGCGCATCGACGATCGCTTTCGCCGTCGAGCTGTCGACCGGGCACCCCATCGACGCCGAAGTGATCGGGCTCGCGGTGCAGGCGGCTCCCGGTCGGGCGACCTATATCCCCGTCGGCCACGCGGAAGGCCCGCAACTGACGTGGACGCAAGTATTGGCCGCCATCCGGTCTGCTTTCGAGAACCCCAAGATCCGCAAGGTCAGCGCAGAGTCGAAGACCATGGTCGGCTTGCTCGCTCGGCACGGCGTCACCCTGCGTGGCCTCTCCTTCGACACCACCTTGGGCAGCTACCTGCTCTTCCCTGACGAGACCCAACACGGTGCGGTCGCGGTCGCGAAGCGCTATCTCGACCACGACCCCATCGACCGAACGGCCCTCACCACCGTCAATCGCCGACGCCGAACGTTCGACAAGGTCCCGATCGCCGACGCCGGCCCCCACGTCGCCGAGCGTTCCGATGTCGCGTTCGTGGCGTCGGAGCCGATGAAATCCGCCTTGCGCGAAGCCGACGTATTCAACGTCATGAAGGACGTCGAGCTCCCTCTCATCCCCGTCCTCGCGAACATGGAGCTCGCGGGAATCACCGTCGATGTCGACCAGCTCGCGGTGATGGGCGAACGCTTCGAGCGCGAGTTGAAGACCCTCGAAGCCGACTGCTACCAAGCGGCGGGAAAAGAGTTCAACATCGGCTCGCCCAAACAGCTGCAGAAGATTCTCTTCGAAGAGCTGAAGCTGAAGGTCATCAAGAACACCAAGACCGGGCCGTCGACCGACCAATCCGTACTCGAGGCGCTCTCGGAAGCGCATCCTCTACCCAGTAAGATCCTCGAGTACCGACAGGTCGAGAAGCTGAAGAGCACGTACGTCGATGCGTTGCCCAAGATGGTCTCGCCGACCACCGGCCGCGTGCACACCCAGTTCAACCAAGCGACCGCGGCCACCGGACGCCTTTCCTCCAAGGATCCGAACCTTCAGAACATCCCTATCCGCACCGAGCTGGGCCGAGAGCTGCGCAAGGTCTTCGTCGCCGCCGAGGGCCAGCGACTCGTTTCCGTGGACTACTCCCAGGTCGAGCTTCGTATCCTCGCCCACTTCTGCGAGGACGAGGTCCTCACCGCCGCCTTCCGCGACGGCGCCGACGTGCACACCCGAACCGCGGCGGTGCTGTTTCAGGTCCCACCGGAGGAGATCACGCGAGAGCAACGAACGCAGGCCAAGGCCGTCAACTTCGGCGTCTTGTACGGGATGGGTGTCACTCGGCTCATGCGAGACCTGAAGATCACGCGCAAGACCGCAAGCCAGTTCATGAAGGACTACTTCGAGCGGCAGCCGGGCGTCCAGGCGTACGTCGACGAGACCACCGAGCAGGCGAAGGCGACCGGAGAAGTCCGCACCCTCCTCGGTCGGCGCCGAGTGCTGCGGGACATCAACTCAAAAAACCGTGGCGTACGAAAGGCCGCCGAGCGCATGGCCGTCAACACGCCGATCCAAGGCAGCGCCGCCGACCTGATCAAGCTCGCGATGATCCGGGTGGCGGCGGTGCTCGCCGAACAGCATCCACGGGCCCGGATGCTGCTGCAGGTCCATGATGAGCTGCTCGTCGAAGCGCCCGAGAACGACGCCGATGCGGTGGCGGGGGTCGTTCAGCGGGAGATGCAGAACATCTTTCCGCTCAAGGTCCCCCTGGATGCGTCCGCTCACGTCGGGTCAACCTGGGACGACGCACACTGAGTCGACGGAGCGCTGGTGCGCCGAGTCACGCTACTGGGCACGGCCCTCCCCGCTTGCACGGATAGCCGACTGACCCTAACGTGCAGGGTATGGGGACCACGCCGACACGACCGACGGGCGGCAGCACGTCGTCGACGTCGTCGTCGAGCAAGGCGGTGGTCTCCTCGCCGGCCAGCGCCGAGCTCAACGGCCACCCCCGGCCGAAGCCCAAGCCAGGGGCGACCGAGAAAGACGCAACGCGTCTTCTAAGTCGGATTCGGGAGCTCGAGGCCGAGCTGGCCGACCTCCACCACGAGCTGGAGCGCTCCGAACGTCGGGTAGAGGCGATGAAACAGATCGGTCGGGTCCTCGGCTCGAATCTGGAGCTCGACCCCTTGCTCGCCGAAATCGTGCAGCGGACGACAGAGTTGCTCGAGGCGGACCGAACGACCCTGTTCTTGGCCGAACCCGGCAGTGACCAGCTCTGGTCGAAGGTGATGGAGGGCCAGGAGCTTCGAGAAATCCGGCTCTCGGCGGGCTCCGGCGTCGCCGGCTGGGTGGCCGAAAACGGCGAGCCCCTGCATATTCTCGACGCTTACGCCGACGACCGATTCAATCCGGAGATCGACCGCCAATCGGGCTACCGAACCGAATCCATCCTGGCGTGGCCGGTCCGCGACCCTCAATCGTCGTCGATCCTGGGCGTCGTGCAGGTCCTGAACAAGCTCGAGGGACCGTTCAACACCACCGACGAACGGCTGCTGGAAGCGATCGCGTCGGAGATCGGCGTCGCGCTCGAAGTCGCCCGTCTGTACCGTGAAGCCATCGAGCGATCCGAGGCGCTCGAGCAAGCCCGTCGCGAGCTGAGCCTCCTGTTCGAGACCGAGCGGGCCATCTCCCAGTCGCAAGAGCTCCAGGAAATGCTGGAGACCATTCTGGATACAGCGCTGGAAACGATGGACGCGAAGTCGGGGGCCATCCACGTGCTCGACGAGCGCGGGCTGAAGCTCGAGGTCTACGCCAGCCGCGGCACCTACGCGAATTCGCTGCGCAGGACCTCGCTGCAGGTCGGAGAAAGCGTCGTGGGCAACGTCATGAAGACCGGCGAGCCGATCTTCCTCAACGACCTCGAAGGCATGAACCGAGGCCGCATCAAAGCCAAGTCCGTCGTCGCGGTTCCCATCAAGACCAAGTACGCCGGCAACATCGGCGTCTTGGAGCTCATCAATCGTCGCGACAAGCGAGGCTTCGCGGAGCCCGACGTCAACACCCTCGCCGTCGTCGCTGCGCAGGCCGGCCGCGCGATCGCGGCTGAACGCCGCCGCAAAGAGCGCGAGCAGTCCGAGCGACTCACCACCATCGGCCGCATGCTGTCGGGCGTCATCCACGACATCCGAACCCCCATGGGACTCATCGCCGGCTACACGGAGATGATGACCGAAACCGGTGATCACGAGGTGCGCGAGCGCTACGCCCAGCAGGTCAACCGGCAGATCGACGTCATCTCCGCCATGACCGGAGACCTGCTGGCGTTCGCCCGCGGCGAACGAAATGTACTCATCCGGAAAGTTTACCTGCACCGATTCGTCGCGGAGATGGAAGACCACCTCGCCCATGAGTTCGAAGACTCGAAGGTCGAGCTCTCCGTGGCCGCCGACTACAACGGGGTGGCGTACTTCGACGAAACGAAGATGCGCCGAGTGTTCCACAACATCGCTCGCAACGCGCGAGAAGCGATGCCCGACGGTGGCCAGTTCGATGTCCGCGTGCGCCAAGACGGCGACGACCTGACCTTCGAATTCGATGACACCGGGGGCGGCGTTCCAGACGAGCTCGCCGACCGTCTGTTCGAGCCGTTCGCCACCTCGGGCAAAGTCGGGGGGACCGGCCTAGGCTTGGCGATGGTCAAGCAGATCGCCGACGAACATCACGGCGAAGTCAGCTACGAAACGGCAAAGACCGGGACGCGTTTCATCTTCCGCCTCCCGCTCAAGCCATCGGCCTAACCGCGCCCCCACTGAGCGGGGTCAGAGGATCGCGACCATCGCGGGATCTACGTCGCCGAGCTGACTCGGAGGCACGACGCTCCGGATGCGATGGGTCGGGCCGTCGCCGTTCGCGAGGTTGCGGACGATGGTCCGCTTCACCCGGTGGCCGCGGGCGTCCATGACCACCTTGACCCACGGCCGTTCAAAGAGCCGCGGGTCGTTCGAGTTATGGTAGACGACGGCGGTCTCCCCGCTCGCGAGCCGCACCGGGCATCCGAGCGGATACAAGCCCAGTAGATTGATCAACACCTTGACGATCAGCGGGTCGTACTGCGCTCCGGCGCGCTCCATGAGCAGCCGAATGGCTTCGTCGGCCGTGTAGCCTTCACGCCATGGGCGGCGGGTGGTGAGCGCGTCGAAGGCGTCGGCCACGGCCACGATCCGGGAGAAGAGATGGAGCGGCCGCGCCTTTCCCGTCTGTTCATCGATGTACGGCACGTGGTGTTCGAAGGCGACGATCACCCGACGCATCATGCCGTCGGTCACTTGGCCCCCGCCGACGATCGCGCGAATCTGGCGGATCATCGCGTCGCGAAGCGCCGCCCGCTCGGCCTCGCTGTACGTCGCCGCCGACTCGGTCATCTCCGGCGGCAAGAGCGCGAAGCCGGCATCGGCGAACAGTGCGCTCAGTCCGAGGTCGACCAGTCGCAGCCGGTCGACCCTGAGCGCCCGCCCGATGACGATGGACATCACGCAGGTGTTCGCGGCGTGATTGTAGGCGTACTCGTCGGCGGTTTTGATCGCGGCCAGCTTGAGCAGGAAGTTCACTCGCTCGGTCGCGATGTCCACCATATCTTGAACGATGCGTGTAACCTGCAGCTTGCTTTGGGTGGGGTCGGCCCCGCTCTTGACCGCGCGGACGAACTCGCGAACGGCGACGATCGATTTGGCGTAGGTCTGCAGAGCGAAAGTCTTCTTGTCGACCCGAAGTAGCTCTTCTTCTTCGAGGCTGTCCGTGTAGTGCGACGGATCCAGCAGCTGCAGCGCGAGCTCGCGAAAGGACTCGAGGGCCGTACGGAGCGCCTGGCGATCCTCGTCGGTGCGGACGGGGCGAGAAAACCGGATCAGAAAGTCTTTGAGCGCGGACGAATCGACCGGGCGTGCGAACGCCAGTCCGCCGAGGCCTCGCTCTTCGAACTCGTGCTGCAGGGCCATGACCTGCTCTTGCGCCGACGCGTCGAGGCGAATCCGGACATCGTTCAGATACACCACCCCATCGACGAACTGCAGCCGAACGGTCTTATCGAGGGCCGCCCACAGCGTGTTGATCGTATCTTTGAGGTTTTCGGTGGCCAGCAGGAGCGCGCGGTTGGTCGGATCGTGGATGCGCAGGGTTCGGATGACCATGTGGAGCTGGAGCACCAGGGTCCGTCCGAGCAGTTGCAGCTTCGGCGTCTTGGGACGCGGATGAACGGTCAGGGTCATCGGCTTGATTCCCCTCCGTCATCCTCGAGGGTCAGATCTTCGATCAGCCCGGTAGGGGTGGTCATCTGGTCCGCCGGATCCACGGCTTCGGTGCGCGGCTCAGGTCGGCGCGGGGGCGGCAAGCGGGGGGGCGTCGACACGCTGTCCCACACGTCGGGTGACTCGGTGGACGCGGAGCGACCCTCGGCCTTCGGTCGAGGCGGCGGCAGTCGAGGCGGCGCCGGCGATGACGATGGCGGCAGACGCGGAGGAGGATTTTTGGCGTAGGCGGGTGGCGCGGGCGGGAACGGAGGCAGCTCCAGCCCCCGGGCCGGTCGACGAGAGGCGACCGACGGAGCGACCGGCGGCGGCCGAGTTTCCCCGTGAACATCGAGATCGTCCGACCCGGCCCCATCCGGAGGCCCGTCCGAGCTTTCGAACACCGGTGGGGGGGGCAGGTCTTGGGGCTGCGGTAGCTGCGGCCAGGAGGGCGCCTCCCCCGCGGGATCGGTAGGCCATGGCGCCGGCGGAGGCGACTCGAGGGCCCACGACGCCGGTGAGTCCGGTGACCCTTCGTACGGCCGAGGGGCGGCCG
>JANQQN010000157.1 GCA_028289325.1 Myxococcota bacterium
AGAGCATTCCGTCGGGTTCCGAGTTCCGGTCGTGTTTTCGTGCGCCCGAAGGCCGAAAGCTGATCACCGCGGACTACCAGGGGGCGGAGCTGCGCATCCTGGCCCAGGTGTCCGGCGACCCGCTGTTCCTGCACACCCTGCTCGACGGGGGCGACCTCCACAGCATTGTCGCGGCCCGAATGTTCGGCCAGACCGTCTCAAAACAGGAGAACCCGCATCTGCGGGCGCGGGCGAAGGCGATCAACTTTGGACTCGCCTACGGCATGGGGGCCGGGGGCCTGGCGGAGCAGGTGGGTATCGACGAACCGGAGGCCGAGCGCCTGCTCGACCGGTACTTCGAGGTGTTCCCCAAGATTCGGCGGTACCTCGAGGACGCGTCGCAAATGGCGGTGCGCAACGGATTTGCGCGCACCTTAGGGGGCCGGACCTTCTGGTTCAACGACATGCGCAACGAGAATCGCCCGTACAACGCGCTGGCACGGGTCGCGAAGAACATGCCCATCCAGGGAACCAACGCAGACATCGTGAAGCTGGCCATGGCCCGGATCACGGCCGCCCTCGCCGAGCGAAAGCTCGACGCCTACCTCGTGAACATGGTGCACGACGAGCTCGTCGTAGAAGCAGCGAGCGACGACGCCGAAGCGGCCCGCGACGTGGTGGTTCAGGAGATGATGTCCGCCGGCGCGGAGTTCGTGCGACGGGTCCCGATGACCGTTGATGCCCAGATCGGCGATACATGGTTGAAGTGAGGCGCCGAAGGATCGAGAGGAGCCCTATTCGATGTCGATAATGAGCCTCGGTTTGGCGACGGCGTTGTCCGTCGCGTTCACCGCCGGCGCCGTCGGGCGCCCGCTGGTTGTGCTTGACCCCGGCCATGGCGGCAACGAAAGCGGGACCCGGTCCGCGACCGGGATTCTCGAAAAGCACCTGGTGCTGGATATCGCCCAGCTGACGGCGGTCGAGCTGCGCAAGAAGGGCATGCGGGTGGTGCTGACCCGGACCGTCGACGAAAACGTTTCGTACGGGCGGCGGGTTGCGATCGCCAACCGGCGCGGGGCGGCGGTCTTTGTCTCCATCCACGCCAACTGGGCGCCGGTGACGGAGCGGCAGGGCATCGAGAGCTACATCTTGTCGGCCGAGGCCTCCGATGAAGCGACGGCCCGGCTCATCGAGCGGGAGGAAGGCGGGGGCGGGCCCGAGGCGCCTGCGAGCCACGGCGACCTGTCGGCGATCCTCGGCGATCTCGCCCAAACCCAAGCCCACGCAGGCTCCGCACGGCTGGCCCGGCGAATTCAGGACAACCTGGGCCGCGTCCACGGGCTTCGGCCGAGCCGTGGCCTGCGTCAGGCACCCTTCGCGGTCCTCAAGGGCGCCCGGATGCCCGCGGTCCTGGTCGAGCTCGGGTATCTCTCGAATGCGGCCCAAGCCCGGTACTTGTCGAGCAAGGAAGGCCAAAAGCAGGTCGCTCAAAACCTCGCGCGGGGCATCGAGTCGTTCCTCCTTCGACGACAACATCGGTAGTGGCCGGCTGGGAGCCCATTTGTTAGCGTCCGCGCCCCATGAGCGCGCGCCCCGACGGTCGGACTCCTCGTCAGCTTCGACCTATTGAGATCATTCAGGATTACACCAAGTGGGCGGAGGGCTCGGTCCTGTGCTGCTTCGGCGACACGAAGGTCTTGTGTAACGCCACCGTCGAGGAGCGGGTCCCGGGCTGGATGCGAGACCAAGGCACGGGATGGGTCACCGGGGAGTACGAGATGCTGCCGCGAGCGACCGATCGTCGCAGCCAGCGAGAGGCCCGGCAGGGTCGGGTCGGCGGCCGCACTCACGAGATCTCGCGCCTGCTGGGGCGAAGCCTCCGCGCCGCGATCGACCTCAAACGGCTCGGCGAGCGGAGCATCACCCTCGACTGCGACGTGATTCAAGCCGATGGGGGGACCCGGACCGCGTCGATCACCGGGGCCTGGGTCGCGATGGCGCTGGCCGTCCGCCGCCTCCAGAAGCAAGGGATCATCGGGCGCGACGTGATCACTCGCCAGGTGGCGGCGGTTTCGCTCGGGGTGTTGGATGGCGAGGTTTGGCTCGACCTCGACTACGCGGAAGATCAGAAAGCCGACACCGACCTCAACTTGGTGATGGTCGACGGAGGCGGCATCGTCGAGATTCAGGGCACCGCGGAAGGGGTCCCGTTCACGCGCCCTGAGCTGACCGAAATCCTCGACATCGGCGCGGAGGGCATTCAAACCTTGATGCAGCACCAGCGGGACGCGCTCGCGGGGAGCGACCGATGACCGGCCATCGTCTGGTCCTCGCGACCGCCAATCCCGGCAAAGCGGTCGAAATTCGCGCCGCGCTCCCCGGGGTGATCGTCGAAACGTTGGCTGACCACCCGACGCTGACCTCGCCGGTGGAGGACGGCGTGACCTTCATCGACAACGCCCGCATCAAAGCGGAGGCGGCGGCGAACCGTCTGGGGGTGCCCGCGCTGGCCGATGATTCGGGTCTCGCCGTCGATGCGCTCAACGGTGAACCGGGCGTGTTGTCCGCGCGCTACGCCGAGGGCACCGACGTCGACCGGTTTCAGAAGCTGCTCGCGGCGCTGCGTGACGTGCCCGATGAAGCCCGAACGGCGCGGTTCGTTTGCGCCATGGCGTTCATCCGGCCCGGTGCGCCGGCGGTGTTCACCGAAGGCCATTGCGAGGGCCGCATTCGGCGCACGCCCCAAGGAACCGGGGGCTTTGGCTACGACCCCGTGTTCGAGCTTCCGGACGGGCGCACGATGGCCCAGCTCGATGCCGACGAGAAGAATGAGATCTCCCACCGGGGTCGAGCCCTCAGGGCCCTCCTACCGATCCTGCAGATCCACTTCGGGTTGGTCGGGTCCACGTAAGCCGAGGGCCGCGGCCTTCGGCCGCCAGGCCCCCAGCGCAAGGTGCGCCGACCGGGGACGCAGGAGGATGGTCCGCAACCCCCGGCCGGCGCGTGCCGACTCCGCCGTGATGAATTCACCAGATGGGTCCTGGTTTCGATGTATCCACCCAGATGCGCGGCGCCGGGCGGAATGGAGACCGCCACCACGTCGCTGCCGACCGGTCCTTGTTACGACCGCCGTCGCCGACAGGCGAGGGCCATCGGGCCATGGCGCCTCAAGGCATTTTCTATGCTTCAGGTCGACCAACGCAGGAGGCCATCGTGACCCGCGACCCTGACCCGGCCCGGGTTCGATTGGCCAGCGGCAACCCCGCTTTCGGACTCGTGCGCTACACCCCGACCGGTGCCTTCGAGCAGTGCCATGAGCTCGTGAGCACGGCCGACGGCCTAAGGGTGACCGTCGACGAGTGAGTGGGGGCTGCCAGCTGTTCGGGGCACCTGAACACCGCCCATCGCCTTCATGGAGGAGGCCTTCTTACGAGGCCGAGCCGCGAGCATCGATCGTCGTCACGAGGATCCGGTGAGCGTCACCACCTTAACAGCAAGAAGAAACGGAGGTTCTACAATGCGCGCTGCCGCAATCGTTCTCGCTACCGTTACGACAGTTACACCGTCCACCTGTAGTGGCACCGCGGTGGAGCGAGCCGAAGCGTTGGCGCCTGAGACCCTCGACGACGCGCGGGCCCGGATCGCTGCAGAGCGTGAGATCGATCTTGCCGTGGTCGAGGAGGAGCAACTCGCCGCCGACACGGAATCGACGGCTGTCGAGCTTGCGGACCAGAGCGAGGCGAATCTCACGCCCGACGGCGATTTCGGCCGAGCCACCGGCCTTTGGAGCGTCGCTGGCGACGCTACTCTGGAACTCGAATCGGGCCGCATGCGCCTGGTGGCCCGCGACGGCGAAAGCACTTGGGCCGCGCGAAGATTCCTTGTCCCGGACAACGCGCATCACGCTCGCCTGGAAGTCGTTTGGCGCGCCGAGGAACGAGAGGCGATCGCCCGCGACAGCTTGGACGTCTTCGTCGTTTCTTCGGGCACCACTCGGTTGATACGCAGTCTTCGGCCTCTCCCCGAGAGGCCCGGTGGTCAGGCCTTCGTCGACTTATCGCCGTTCATGGGGCAGGAGATCACCCTCGTCTTCAAGGCGATGGGCGCTCAAGACACTATTGAACGTTCGTATTGGCTCGACGACATCGCGGTCACCGTTTCTTCAAAGGACCAACCACTGGAGGTCTTGCGCGCGAGGTTCGACTTCGTCCTGCCCGAGTCCATGTTCGAGCTCGCGTTACTCGAAGACGCGCTCGGGGGGCGCGTATGGGATCAGATCCCCGGCTTTGGCACCGAAGCTCCGGGGACGGACTTCGGTATGTTCGCCATCGCCCGCGGTTTTCTCAGCGAGACGCCCGGCACCTGCGGACCAGGTCTCGGAAATCCGAGCGGCTTCGATATCGGCGCGGATGCTCCGGGAGGCATGCCGTGGGATGGATTTGGCGACGCTCTCTCTTGGGCCAATCAAGTCGGGGGCGCTTTGGCGATGGGCGTCAACGATCCCTCGGCGTGGCGAGCGACCAGCACCCAGCCGGCGCCGCCCACGCCAGGCCCCAACAAGACAACTTTCCGTCACTGGATGGATGCGGGCGGCAATGCATACACCGAGACCGAGACCCGGAACCCCGACGGGGATCTGGTGGAAGAGAGCTATGCCGAACAGCGCACCGACGGCAGCTCCACGAAGAGCGTCGTGACCTACGACCAACAGACCGGTCACACCAAGGAAACGACGACCAAGACAGACAAAGCCGGCAAGGTCACGGTGACCACGGAGGAACGCGATCAAAACGGCAACCTGGTGAAGAAAGGACAGGCTTCCGGGAAGTCCTCCGGAACGTCGACGGATATCGAAGATGGCGGCGATGACAGCGGTCGCATGCCGCTCATCTACAAGTTCGACGCCCGAACCACGGCCGACGACGGTGTCTATTTCGCCGTGGAGATGTTGTATACGCCGCGATGGCAGGAGGAGCCCGAACCGTCCGCTGTCGGGGGCTTGGTGGGAAGTGTAGCGATCGCCAGCGTTTCGAGCGAGATCGCCACGAGCCCAGTCGACGACGACTCGACGTCGGGCCCCAATCCGTTCTCGAAACCGCAGCTGGTGCCCGTCAAGGGCATGTTGGTCATCGACCCAATAAGCATTCGCGTCGACAGCGAGGAGGAGTAGCGGCCGCCCAGGAGGTCGGCTGGAAAGGGCGCGATCGTTCGGACTGGGCCCTTCTTCATCGTCGCTGGTGTTGGGTTTGGGCATTGCTGACAAACCCGCTACGGTGCCGCTGCCTACGCCTCTCAGGAGGCCACAAGAGGCGGCTTTCAGGCGCAAATCGCACTTCGGGCTTGCTCATCCCGACCTAGTGCCGCACAGTGCGCCGCCTCGGGGCGTAGCGCAGTCTGGCTAGCGCACCTGCTTTGGGAGCAGGGGGTCGAAGGTTCGAATCCTTTCGCCCCGAACCCACCACAGGCATCCAAGGGCGCGGTGGTCGCCTCTTGGCTGCACGGCGCCCGTAGCTCAGCTGGACAGAGCAGCGGCCTTCTAAGCCGACGGTCGGGGGTTCGAGTCCCTCCGGGCGCGCTGGACCGCCAGTGACCAAGCACTCCGCGCCGGCGGGGAAGGGCGCGACCGAGGGCCGGTCGGCCCGGCTACGCTAAGGGGTCAGGCCCTGCAGCACGGTGACCCGCGGGTGGGTCAGGATGGCGTCATGAAAGTCCGCCGGCCGGACCGTGTACTGCGCGCCATCTTCCCCCATGACCACCGGGCGCCGAAACACCGCGTGATCCAACGGAAGGAAAGCCATCGACGCCTCGGCGCGTTCGCCGATGATCCGTAACAGGTTCCCCGGACCCGTGGCGTCGTGGCTGATCTCGAAGGTCCGTCGTTCGTAGAAGTTGGTCAGACCGGTTCCGCTCAACGCGTAGGCCCCGACGACGAACATCTGGTCCCGGTAGTCTTCCGCCAGGCGTTCGGTGGCGTTGTTCGGATCTCCGAACGCATTGTAGCGAGCGTGGGCGCGGCCGGCATCGACGAAGACCTTGCCGTCGCCCGCCGATTCGATCGCGCGGCGAAGGTTAGCGACCATGGTGGCTTCTCGAATCGCGGAGCTTCGGGTCGTGCGAAAGCGAGTGCTCTGCTGCTCGACTTCGACGATCTCTTTGACCCGGTCGAACCATGCATCGCCCCACTGTTCGCGCCAGCCGCGGTTGGGATCGGTGATCCGATCGTTCAGCGACTCGAGGGCAGACACGTACGCCGCAGAGTCGGGCTCGGCGCGCAGAACCGCGGCGAATACCTCCGGGGTTCCCAGGCGGGTGCCCAACCTCTGTAGCGAGACCCGGAACGCTTCCACCTGGTGATTGACGTCAAAGAAGACGACCCGAAGGCGCTCCGCGTCGGGGCGACCCCGGCTCGCATCCGCGAGGCGGTCCAGTCGCGAGCGGTACAGCGCTGTGACCACCGGCGACAGCGGGGGGGACCCGCCTTCGATGTACTCTTGGGCGAGCCAACCTTCAGCGTGGTGCTGCTCGGCGGCGAAGATCCGATAGCCACTTTCCTGCAGGGGCTCGATCAGTCGTTCGAGAAGGTCGTGGTGTTCCTGCTGATAGTGGCCTTCGCCGACGATCGTGATGCGGGCGCGGCCGGCCTCGGCAACCAGCGCGCTCGGCACGGCGTCGACGGCAAAGACGACCAGCTGGTCGTCCACCGCTTGCGCCAGCTCGGGATCTTCAGCGAAGAAGTCCACCGCGGGACCGTCGTCGCCGCAGGAAATCGCGACCGCGGATACGATCGCTAAACCCAATGAGCCTCGGCGGAGGGTCGACATATTCGTGGGGCCTCAAGTGATTTGTTGCGCCCGGCGCCCGCGCGAGTCAAAGCTATGCAGGCCGTCACATCGCGCGCGTCGCCTCGGCCGTGGTGGCCGGATGTTATGGGGCTTCACACCACGACGCGGTTGACAACCTCGCCGGTGCCAGAGTAGGAGAGCCGTCCTTCCGGTGGTTGACCGGCCGCATCTGTGCCCACAGGGGAGGGCCAGATGCGGGTGTGACGTGTAGTGTTGTAGGGTCCCCTGACGTTTGCGGTGGCCGTAGCTCAGTTGGTAGAGCGATGGACTGTGGCTCCATAGGTCGCGGGTTCAAGCCCCGTCGGCCACCCATTCATTTCCCCTATGGTCTCAATGGCTTAACCGCGGTTGCGGTCATGGGGGAGGTGCACCAAATGATCTAGCTCGCTCCGAGCTATCTGGTGCAACTCGAATTGCGCGTTTGGATTGTGGTTGTTGGAAACGGAATGAAGAGCTGCAGCACGATGTGGTTGGCCTAGGGGGTGTCTTCAAAATGGCTATGCCAGCCAGACGAGGATGCTTGCCAGTAGGATCATTCCGGCGAAGCATGCCGCGAGCTTCTCGTAACGCGTAGCGACGCGTCGGTAGCGCTTAATGCGTTGGAAGAAGATCTCTACGAGATACCGATCTTTGTAGATCGCAGGATCATGGTCACGCGGTGCTCGCCGGTTTGACCGGGCAGGAATGACCACGCTGCACCCCTGTTCGACCAGCTGTTCCACGAAGTGGTCGACGTCGAAGCCCTTGTCCCCGATGACCGTCGTGCTGGTGACGCCCATGACAAGCTCGGGCGCGTAGCGCATGTCGTGACCTCGACCTTCACCAAGCATGATGCGCAGTGGATTGCCGAGCGCATCGACGAGGACCATGATCTTGGTCGTCGCCCCGCCCCGGGATGCGCCTACGCATTCGGTTCCGTTTTTTTTCCACCCACGGCGTCCTGATGAACGCGGACGAGGGAGCCGTCGATCATGGTGAACTCATCGTCCGAATCCACGGCCAGCTGCTCAAGCACCTTTTGAAGAACTCCAGCCTTACTCCATCTCAGAAAGCGCGTGTGCACCGACTTCCAGGGCCCATAAACGGTCGGCAGGTCTCGCCATGGCGCGCCCGTTCTCAAGACCCAGAGCATGCCATTCAGCATCTTTCGGTGACTATGCGGCGGCCGACCGGGCTGAACAGGCCGTTGGGGCGGCAGCAACGGCTCCAAACGTCGCCACTGGTCGTTGCTTAGATCGAATCGCCGACGCGTCACTGATAAGGGTAGATCACAGATCGGATCCCATTAAAAGAGAGGGGCCGTTTTCGATCTAATTCCGGCAACTTAGCCTTCATTTTGAAGACACCCCCTAG
>JANQQN010000165.1 GCA_028289325.1 Myxococcota bacterium
CGGATGCCTGCGCGGTTGCCGGCGACGACGTAACCACGCCCGCCACGTCACGAACAAGGCCGACGGTTTCCGAGATTTCAGGTGGGTCGGGCGTGGACATCGGGCGGATGGCCGGAGCTTCGGGCGTCGCTGGTGGGCGAGCCATCGGCGGCTCGATCGGCGAGGGCCATAGAAACGCCCGCCCCACGACCCCGAATGCGACGACCGTGATCACCATGATGAGTATACTCGCTCCCAGACCTAGTCGGCGATCGACCCTGCCGGCGTGAGCGTCGGCAGCCAGCGGAGCCATCGATGCCTCGGTACGGTCGGGGTAGGCGCCCGTTCGGTCGCTGCCGGCCTCGAACTGGCGGGTCGTTTCCCCGACCTGCCGCGCCATGATCGACCGCAATCGACGTTGCACCTCCCGAGTGTCCGCTGGTCGAAGGTCCGGATCCTTGGCCAGCATCTCGGTGATGAGGTCCTCGAGGCGTCCTGGTACGGCGATGGGTTTCGGGAGATCCGAGAACGCAGGAGGCGGTACGTGGATATGGTGGTAGACGACGGCGTGCGGCGTGTCGGGGGAGAACGGAGGTCTTCCGGCGAGGCAGTAATACAAGATGATGCCCAGGCTGTAGATGTCGGAGCGGAAGTCGACCGGGCGACCGAGAGCCTGCTCGGGAGACATGTACGTGGGCGTTCCAAGGATTAGGCCGGATTGTGTCGTTTCGCCTTCTCCCGCGAGTTTGGCGATGCCGAAATCTAATACCTTCACGAGCTCCTGGTCGCCCACGGTCTCCAGCATCAGATTTGCCGGTTTGAGGTCGCGATGAACGATGCCTTTCGCGTGGGCCTCGCTGAGGGCGTCGCAAATCTGAGACGCAATGCGCATCGCTCGTTCGGAGTCGACGGGGCCCTTCTTGAGCACGCTACGCAACGACACGCCAGAGAGTAGCTCGGTGACCAGGTAGAGTCGGCCGTCCGGGAGCTGGCCGACGTCGAACAGCCGAATCGTATTGGGATGCCGCAGCCGCGAGATGATCTGGGCTTCCTGTGAGAAGCGCTCGACCACGGCTTGGTCGCGGTTGATGCGCTCCGCCAAGACCTTGATGGCGACGTCGCGGCCCGCGCTTTTCTGATGAGCGCGGTAGACCCGACCCATGCCCCCGGAACCAATCAGCTCGACTATGGCGTAGCGGCCGTCGATTTCCTTGCCGAGCAGAGGATCGAGATTAGGGAGGCGGTCGGGCCCGTTGCCGGTGCTGCTCATATTCCCTCGTCTCCGACCCTGAGGTGGGTTCACGGTACTTTCGCGCCCGCGACAGGCAGTGTACACCGGAATCTGCCGGTTCGGCGACGCTCTTGACGAAAGGTCACAGACCCGAGCGTGGCTCGACGAAGGGCCCAAAAATGAGGTTGTTCATGACGATGGTCCGAATGAAGTTTTGGGCGTCGCGAGTGGTCATCGCCACCTCGCTCGCGGCAGGTTTTTCGGCGCCATGGTCGTCTGCGCACGCGCAGACGGTCATCAAGGGTGATAAGAAGAAAGCCGAAGAGCGCCAGAAAGCTGCTTTTCGAGCCATCAATTCGGGGGACCTGGATACGGGTCTGGTCGAGCTTCAGGCCGCCTATCTGGCGTATCCCGACCCAAAGTTTCTGTACAATATTGCGGTCGCTCAGGAGCAGAAGCCCAACAACTGCCGGGTGGCCCATCAAGCCTACGAAGATTTCTTTGCCAAGTGTGAAGGCTGTCGGACTGAGAAGCTCGCGCGTTCCCGGGTCGAGCGCCTCCTGACTCGCTGTCTCGTCCCAATGACCATCAAGTCCGTTCCATCGGGCGCCAGCGTGATCATCGATGGCAAGAAGGCGGAGGGCGTCACGCCGATGGTGACGAGGGTTTGGGCCGGCGAGCGGAAAGTGGTCGCCGAGCTCGACGGTTACCAGACCACGGAAGCGGTCGCCGCTGTCCTGGAGGCGACACCGCGTGATGTCATCATCGAACTGGTCAAGACCGGTTCGCTCCCTGGACCGACGCCGTCGGAATCGCTCGCGGTCACCACTGTGTCGAAGCAAGCCGAGCCGAGTGTGCCTTCGTGGGCGATCTGGACGAGCGCCGCCGCCGCTGTTGTCGCGGGCGGGGTCGGCATTGGACTTGGCGTCGCCGCACAGAGTGAAGCCGACTCGGTCAACTCGAACGCCAACCTCCGGCCATCGGCGCGGGCTCAACAGGGCGATGACGCCGAAAGCCTGGCCACCGGGGCCAACGTTGCCTACGCCGTTGCCGGCGCGGCGGCGATCACCACCGTCGTGCTGCTGCTTTGGCCCGAGTTAGCCGGAAGCGATGCACCGGGCACCGTGGGCCCTACTTCGTCTGGGGTTTCGATCGCTTGGTAAGCCGCGATTCAGGCCGCTCGGCCAGGGTCTACTTTCACTCCTCCAACGCCTGATGTCGCCGCCATCGACGGCGATCGTTGGTGGATGAGCGCGGTACCCGAACGCGTATGGAGCCTTTTTTACTGAATAGGCGCGTTCAGCGTGATCGTCTGACGGGCATGCTTAGCCACATCGGCGTTATTAGCTCTCATCAACCGATAGAAACCAGTGCTGGCGGGCTCGACGGCGCCCGCTCGAGATACGGACGACGGCGCGGACCCCTAGGGTTTGTGAGGCTGATCCTGAGCTTCACGGCGGTTGTCGTGGCCCTCGGGTTGACCGTCCCGGCGGCGCGCGCCGCCACCAACTTCCAATCGAAGGCTGTCGGGGCAGACCAGGTCCCCTCCGCCGTCCTCACGACTCACCAGAAACGCTATGGAAGAGCACGGACCTCGTGGCGGCGGAACTCGTGGAACAATTCAAGAGGCGTCGCCGTCACGGTCTTCGTCGGATGGTTCAGGCATGACAAGAAGGCCCACCGCGCCGCGTATAGGCCGAAGGGCGATGGGTATCTGACGATCCGATACCTCGGTGGTCGGCGCGGCGTGCCCGAAGCCATCCGGAAGAAGGTCGAAGCCGCCCATTCGGGGCTTCGGATCAGCGCGGCCCAACGATACGACGCGTTCGCCAGGAACATGACGGCCTTTCGCGTAGTGCTGCGCAAGGGCAGCACCAAAGTCGTGACCTGGGTCGACAAGCAAGGTGATCCCATTTCGAAGGACAACCTGCCCGACGCCATCGAAGAGCTGGGTTCCTGAAGACGTCGGACGGCGAGTCAAGGGTCGCGAGTCGTTGTTGACTTAACGAGCGAAAGCCGAGACCACCAGCGCCCGAGTTGCGCGCGCACCGTCTCGTGATGGACGACGAGCTGCTCGGCAATCGTGCCGATCTTCCCAATGCTCGTGTTAGCGCTGTAGGCAGGGGGCTCCGCAGTCGAACAGCTCTCCGCACCCCAGGGAGCAGAAGTTCACCGCCCCCTGCCAGCAGCCGAAGCTGTCGAGATTGGCGATGAAGGCTCCCTGAACCGAGGCCCGATAGGTGACCGTATTCGTAGGGCATCCGTTGGGCGTGTTTTGGGTGCACGTCAGCTCGCCCTCCATCTCGCCAGATGCAGTGTCGACGGTCAGCAAGCCGTAGCTCGTGAAGCCCGTCGCCGAGTCGCAGGCTGGAGAAGAGACGCTGAATCGAGTTTCGGTGCCGTCCGTACTGACGCTGTCGACGCGCCAGTCAGGCCAGGCGTCGAAGCCGGTGGTGACCGTCCCACCGGGGTGTGCCGAATCGATCGTTAGGGCGTCCCGAAGGGTTTCGGTACTTGAGCAGCCCTGATTGCAGTCGGGAAACGGTGCAGTGAAGCAGACCTCGTCCATGGTCGTTACACTGTATCCGCCTTGAGGCGGTCGCATCGTCGGGTACAGGCAGTAGTCACCAGCGTCGGTCACTCCCGCGTCCGGCGCTTCCTGATCGCAAGCCAGTGTTCCTACACCGTATGCGAAGTGGTCGACGGACGAAGCACTGCAAACGTCGACCCAGCCATCGAGACACTGGAGGTTGACGGTGACCTGCCCGGTGACCAAATCGATGTCCAGCCGTCCTGCGCCCGACAGCGTTCCGCCGCTCTGCGCGGCGCATGGCCCCGAGAGAAAGAAGGAGAGCATGGTCTCCGTTCGGTCGGGCGATTCGAGGGTCCATTCTCCGGATGTACCGGCGAGGGAGTAGCGCATGCGGTTCACTCCGTCCAACGAGGTGAAGGAAGCGAGGCTCGGCTCGTTCCAACGTATGGTTTCCTGGTCGCATCCGGGCGGATGAACTTGGATGTCTGGGCGCCGCAAGACCACGTCATGCTCTCCGGCGATCGGCACGTACCCTACGAGGGGGCCGCCGGGGGTCGGCGCGCAAGCATGCAGCCCGGAGTCGGGGGCACTCGCATCCAGCGAGCCGCCGTCTTCGGTGCTGGCGTCTGCAACCATGGCGTCCATCACTGCGGCATCGCCTGTATCCTCGCCACCGGCGTCTGCGACCGTGGCGTCCGTCGGGCTGATATCGCCGACATCGACGATCTCGGCGTCCGTGGCGAGGGTGTCCGTCGACCCGGCGTCATTAGCGCCGGTGACCGCCGCGTCCGGACCGGCGTCCGCGGATGCAGCGTCGAGCGCCCCAGTGTCCGTCGATACCGAGGCATCCGCAACGGCACCATCGGTCGAGCTCGCGTCGCCGGATGGAGCCAACATGTCACCGTCCAGCGACTCGCCGCCGTCATCTATCGCTACCGCCAGGTCATCGAGCCCATCCGGCACATCGTCGGCGCATGCGGTTGCCACCGCACACGCAAGCGCGATGAGCGTCCAACTCAAGCTTTTCATGGTCCGAGTCTATCAACCGTGCGGTGCTCGAGGGGCTGGCGCTGCCTACGCTGTCGCAGGTGGACACGTTGTCAGCGGCACGCGCCTTCGTTCGCTCAGGCCGGGCCACGGCCCATGGCACTTTGCCCACCTGGATGAGCATATGGACTGGGGGTTCCTGCACCTGGTCAAAGACCGGGTGTTCATTCGGGATTCAGCTCGACCAACCCTAAGCCGATGGCTAGGGACCGCGGCTTCGAGCAGGAGCCGTTGCACTCGATGGCGCTGGCCGGTTCGTCGGATGGGAGTCGCGGTGCGGTCGTAACTGAGAAACATGGCGTGATCTCGCTCCGTCCCGACGATCCCCAGGTAGGGCGTGTAGATATACGGCGCATAGCTCGTGGCATCGGCCAGCATCGGCGCTTCCAACATGAATGCCGGCGATAGATGGGTATAGTTCGGGTAGGTGACGGCTCCCGCTCGCTCGGTCATATAGTAGTCGTAGCCCTCGCTCGGGGTGGCGCCTTCTGCGATCGCAGCCACTTCCGCCTCGAATCCAAGTGCATCGACGTACTCGACCTCGCCGGTCTCGTACGCTCGCTGCCGTCCAGCGTTCTGCATCGCGATCAACCCAGTGACCGTCTCGCGGTCCATGGTCTCGAAGTAGCTCGCCTTGTTGCCCATCATGCCGGAGACCGTGGCGATGGCCTTCAAGCGCTTGTCGGTCGTCGCCACCAGCGCCATGTATCCGCCTGACACACAGACGCCGAGGCCATAGAGCCTCAGTGCTCATCGCGAAAGGGGAAGGCGTCGGCGATGCTGCGCGCACCGTCCGCTATCACAACTCGTCGCAGTTCAGTCGGGAGTTTCGTCGAAAGTTCGGAACCTCGCCGCGAGACTGGGCGCGCGCGACACGGGCTCAGATCTAATTGGTCCGACCTTCTATCTCGATGAGCGCGGTACGCCACCTGACGTCGATAGAGCGCACATCAAGACCGTTCAGCATGTCTGTTGCTGTGCCAACGATAGAGCGCCATCTCCGAACGTTGAAACCCCAGCTGCTTGTAAAATCGCTGGGCGCCGGTGTTCACTTGATCGGTCAGCAGGTTGATCCGTTTGACGCCGTTCTGTCTAGCGAACGCCAATACATGCCGGACGAGCTTCGAGCCAACGCCTGCGCCCCGCAGCTCGGGCGCCACAACCACATCTTCGAGCCACGCAACACGCCCGCCCTCCACAGTGCTCACCGTGAACAACAAAGCGACCATGCCTACGATGTCTCCATCGCTTCGAGCGACGAAGACGCGACCGGAAGCCGGCTGGTTCAGGAGCATCCGAAGGCCGCCTCGCTGCTTTTCAGGATTGGGCACGAAGTCTTCTTCCTGCTCAAATAGAACAGCCAGAAGCTCAGTCATCCGAGGGATGTCGTCGAGGGTTGCATCTTCAATCGTGACCACGTCGAGACTATTCGCAGCATCGGATAGAA
>JANQQN010000189.1 GCA_028289325.1 Myxococcota bacterium
CGGGCCGACGGCGTGCGCTGAGCGTTCGACGGCTGGGCGGTGCGTCCGGCGGGGGCCGGCTCCCGCTGAGGGTCGGCGGTGGCGGCCCCGGGAAGAACCGCGCCCGCGGCCGCGATGGCGACCCATGCCCCGAAGCGCCATCGACCGAGCGCGTCGGCCGTGGCCGAGGCGGCGCGACGGCGGAGCGGGATGGGGTTCGGGCTCGGCTGGATCGCGCTCATGGCCCTTTCTCCTTGTCGGGATCTACGCCCCGCTTCGGGTCGCTCAACGGATACAGCTCGTCGAGGGCCTCGAACCCGGTTCGCGAATCCCTGACGTCGTCCTTGCGCTCGTCCTCCCGGTTACCGAAATTGAAGGACACGGACAGCGTGATGTGGAGCAAGTAGTCGACCCCGTCCTGGTCGTCGGCGGCGATCACGTTCCGGAGGTCCAGCCGGGTCGAAACTACCTGTCCAAAAAAGAGGCGCAGGCCGGGGCCGATCGTACCCTGAGGTCGGAAACCGTCGTCGAACTTGGCCAGGCCCCCGCCGACATTCAGGTAGGTCGAGACGTGGACGATCGAGTCGTTGAAGAAAGTGAACTTGCCGAACAACGGCGTGATTACCAAGCCCGTTCCCGCCAGGTACTGGAGCTCGGGCTCGCCGTCGGGCAAGACGCTCCAGCGATCCGCAAGCTCGCTTTCCAGTCCGGAGTCGACGTTGCCGGAGTAGTGAAACGACAGGGTCTCCCACGCGATGATGTCGTTGAAGTGCAGGGTGTACGCACCCCCGATCGACAGTCCGGTGTAGAACGCGTCGATCGGCAGCACGCCGACGCTGGCCGAGAACTCGTGAACGAGGCGATAGGGGCGGTCTTGAACCGCGACCACTCGGCCCGCGTTGACCTCGTCGCTTTGCGCGACGGCGACGGCGGGCGTTACGACGAAGCCGGCGGTGCACAGCAGCGAAAGCCATAGGGTGTGGAACTTCATGCGCCGTCCCCTCCGAAGCCGAAGCTGGCCGACAGGGTGATGAAGAGAATGTTCTCGACCTCGAAAGACTCGTTGCTTCGTATCGCCCGCCGGAACGACGCGAAATCACGCACGTCGAGCCGCATCGATAGCTGGCGCGATACGAACACTCGGTAGCCGAGTCCGAGGCCGATGATCGGTCGAAAATCCTCCAAGGTGGCGGCGAAATCGCCGCGATCACCGAACGCGACCCCGGCGTACGCGCCGATGAGCAGCTGCTGGTGTCCGACCTCGCCGTTGAGGAAAGTCTGCTTGCCGTACAGCGGCGCGAGCTCCAGACCGGTCGTGACCAAGAAGCGAGGGGCGGCGAAGTCTTCCTCGGGGATAGCGAAGAAGTTGATCAGCTCGTCTCGCAGATCGGTGGAGGTCAGCAGAGCGCCTGTGACTTGAATGATCTCCCACGAGAGGTACTCGCTGAGGTGGGTGGTGTAGCCGAGGCTGACGCTCCAACCTTTTTGATACGCGTCGAGGGGCAAGCTTCCCACGGCGAGCCGGATCTCGTGGTTCATGTCGTACTTGCGACGCTGAATCGCCTGCCGTTCAGGAGATCCGTCGTCTTGGGCGGTCGCCACCTGTGGCGCGCAAAGCGCGCCCACGGAGGCGAAAGCCAGCGGTAACCAGCGCATGGGCGGGAGGCTACTTCAGAACCCTACGGAGCTGAAGATGAACGGATAAGACACGACCACGACCCCGCCTTTGGGTTTCGGAAAACGCCATGTCTTGAGCTTACGGATGATGCATGAAGAGACGTCGGCGCTCGGAATACTCGACATCTTCTGGCGCACTCTACTCACCCGCCCCGAGGTCGAGATCTGCCACTCCAAGACCAGCTTGCCTTTGAGACCGGGCTTCTTCAGCAACGCCCGCTCATAGCAGTACTGAACCTGACCGAGGTTCTGGTTGATGACGCGGGCGATCGCCTCTCGCGAGATGCTGCCCTGGGCCACCACCCGCCGTGCGCTTACCTTTCGGACCGCGCCTCGCACCGTGCCGTTGCGGCGCCCGGAGAGCCGGCCAAGGCCCCGCTTGAGCAGCGATGCGCTGCCCCGGGTCAGAAGCTTGCCGCCGCCTCCGCCCCCGACCTGAACGTCGGACGTCGGCGTTTTGCCGACCAGCGCGCCGACCCGGAAGTTGGAGCCTCCCGGCGCTTTGACCGCATCAATGTTGGACACTGCCTGCACCATGCTTCGGCGACCGGGGGCTCGAATATTGAGCTTGCCCATCGCGCCGAGCACGCCCGCGGTTTTCACCGGACGTTCGCTCGCCCCCCGCTGCACCCCCTCCGGGGCGTCGCGCCGAGTTCGGCGAGGGCGTCGCGTACGCTTGGGGCGGCGTCGAGCTTTGCGCTTCTTAGGCGGCGGTTCAGCCCGCGGGGGCTCCGGCTGCGGTTCGGGCTCGGGCGGTGGAGGGGGCGGTGGCTCCGGCTTGATCTCGACGTCTCGGGGCGCCTGTTCGGTGATCTGCGCGTACGCCTCGCCGCCGGTGCTGTTGAACGTCGTCTTCGGACCGAGCACGACCAGGAGCATGCCGAGAACGAGGTGGCCGATGATCGCGCCCCCGAACGCACGGACAAAGAACGGATCCGGGCGACGGGTGCGGACGTTGGGAATCGTGCGCGGAGGACGCACGAACCGGACGTGGAACATGGTTCCGCCCACCGCAACTTGGGCGTCCATCCCGGCCTTGAGGGCCACGCGGAAACGGTTACCCAAACGGCCGGACGCGTGTTCCGGCTTCTTGAGCCCGTCGAGGCTCGCGGATCGGCCCTGCTTTCGGATCTGACCCTTCGCCCCGGCGGAGAACTCCAGCTCGGCGGATCCGGGTCCGGTGACCCGGATCAGCTTCAGCCCTCGCTCGCCGCCATCGGGGATCGAGCGGCCTTCGAGGCGCCGACCGAGGACGTATTGATCGTTGGCGTTGGCCAGGACGTGCGCGGTTCGAACGTCTTGCTCGCGGTAAGAAACCACCTCCACCGCGGTGAGGTGTTCGGTGCGGTCCGTCTCGGGGGCCGAGGTCATCTGGGCGACGAGGCTGAACCCCGGACGCTCGTCGGCATCGCGCTCCTCGTCATCGAGGTCGTCGTCGACCGGCAACGGTTCGGCGCTCGGGATTCGAAGCGCGGGCTCGGGGCGCGGGTCGGTCCCCTTCAGGCGGGCTATCGGCGCGCCGACGGCGCTCTCAGCGGGGCTGAGATCGGGGCGGGCCGAGCGCGGCGGCGAGTCGGTCTCCGTAGGCGGGGGCACGGCCGGAACCGATGGGCGGCCGGTCGGCGTCGCCGGCGTCGTCTTGTGGCCGTCGTGGCGGGCCGGTGCGGATGGGCTCGGCGCCGCCGCGGGAAAGCTAGGCAGCGCACTCGGCGCAGGGGGGGCGAAGGGCGCGGGGTCCGCGGGACGTTCGGATACCGTGGGCGCCAGCGCCGCGGTCTCCGGCTCGGCGGTCATGAACGCCGAGTCGAGCATGACCTCGAACGAAGCGGCTTCGATGTTGCTGGGATTGAAGGCCGGGACGTCGCTTCCGTCGAGCGACTGGGCGACGACGTCCGATGTTCCCAGCGACGAGAAGCCGGCCGTACTGGCGGCAGGGGTCGCCGCGGGGGGATCGAAGCCGGCGATCGGCGCCGCGCCGACCTCGCTTGCGATGGCCTCCTGAATGGCTAAGGTGCGCGCGGAGTTGTCCGGATCTCGGGGCCGAACGAGGTCGGTGGGGATCTTGGCCTGTGGCGCATGACCCGCGGGCGCGTGAGCGGCCAGGATCTCGGTGCGGGGCTCTCCGAGCGAAGGGGCCTCCCGGAATCCGACGAGACCGGACAGATCATCGTGGGGCGGTCGGGCGGTTCCCAATCCCGCGCTCTGCCCGCCCATGGTCGGCCCGCCGACGCCTCGATGCGCGCCGAAGCCGGGTTCCGGCGTCCGGGCTGAGGACGGGCCGGGCGCCGTCGACGGCAGCGAGCTCGCTCGCGCGCCGCGAGATGACCCGTTCTTGCTCACGAATTTCAGCTTGAGGGTGAAAGGACCCAGGTGAATCTCGTCGCGGGGCGTCACGTACGAGTGTCGGATGGTGGTCCGATTGACCTTGGTCCCGTCGCCTTGCGTCAGGTCGAGCAGGGTCGCCTGATGGCCATCGAAGGTGAGAACGGCCTGCGAAGGCGCGATCTCCTGGTCTTCGAGGATCAGGTCGGCTTCGTGGCTGCGGCCGAGGGTGACCTCGCCGTCGGCGAAGACCTCGTTGCCTACGTAGGCGCCGTCTCGAAAGACGAAAACTTGAAGGATAGAGTCGGACATGCGGATCAGCGGTCGTAGATGGTTTCGATGGTCAGGTGTCGAAACGATTTACGGCGTCGAACCATGCTCGTAATCCCGGTTTCTTTGCGATCGAACAGATAAACCGCGCCGCTCTGGTTTGTCTGGCCCTGAATGAGTCGGTCATCGAAGTCGATACGGGTCGGGCCGCGAAATCGACCGGTCGATGGCGCGGGCGCCGCGGGGGGCGGAGGCGGCGGGGTCGGGGCCCTCTGCGTCCGACGTCGACGGCTGCGTTGTCGGTTGTCTTGCGGTGATCCATCGGCCGCCGAAAAGTCGGCGGCGAGGACACCCAGCATGACGGTCACGGCGCAGAGGGAAGTCCGGCCGAGGCGACGGCGAACGTTCATCCGGCTCACGGCAGAGGGCTATCGTCCTTACGTGGCCAAGTCAAACCGAGGTGGGCTCTAAACCTCGGTAATGATTCCGTGTCTGGCCCACTTCGAGCTGGGGGGGTGGGCCCCCGAGGGGGGCGAAAGGTGGGGGCATGGGCCCCCTATCCGGGGCGCAGATCACGTCTGCGCTCGATGTTGGCGCTGGCACGCTTGTTGTTAACCAATCTTCGCATGCGGAAGCTCACGGCATCACTGTTCGGATCTTTGGTGGCGGCCGCGGTCTTGGCGATCGCTCCGTCGAATGCGCAAGCGCAGACCCCGGGTGACTCCGGTGGTGAGTGCGCGGGCGGCCTCTGTGGTACGCCCAACGAGACCGGTGGCGGCGGCTGCGGCTGTGGCGGCGGCGCCATCCTCATCAACAACACCGACATCGGTCAGACCTACCAGTTCGCCGACGACTACGACAACGACGGGTGGGAAGACGACTTCGACAACTGCGCATTCGTGCCGAACAGCGACCAGCTGGACAGCGATGGCGACGGCGTGGGCGACGCGTGCGACACCTGCTTGTCGGCCGCGAACGCGACCCAGCTCGACACCGACGGCGACGGGGTGGGCGACGCGTGCGACGCGGACAGCGATGGCGACGGCATCCTGAACGCCGATGACGTCTGCCTGCTGATCGCCGACCCGCAGCAGAACAACAACGACGGCGACGCCTTCGGTGACGCGTGCGACGACGACGACGACAACGACGGCGTGACCGACGCGACCGACAACTGCCCGCGGATCTCGAATCCGGGCCAGGAAGAGATCAACGACCAGAGCTGCCGGCTCGACGCTGACGTCGACGGCACGCCCGACGAGTTCGACAACTGCCTCGACGTGTTCAACGACCAGACCGACACCGACGGCGATGGGATCGGCGACGAGTGTGATGCCGACCGCGACGGCGATGGGATCCCTAACCTTCGCGACAACTGCGCCGACGCCGACAACGTCGCCCAGCTCGACAGCGACCGGGACGGCGAGGGCGACCTGTGCGACCGCGACGGGTTCTGCTACTTCCTGCTTCCCAACTCGGGGCCCACCGCGGGCCTCAACCCGACCGGGCGCAGCCACTGCATCGACCCCGAGGCGCCGTTCCAAGTTCGCTCCCTGCCCGTCGATTTCGGTCAGGTCGGGGTCCCCAGCCATCTGCACCTGTTCGCGAACCGGGAGAACGCCGCCATCCGCTACACGTGGACCATCGTCCGCAGCCCGTCGGGGAGCAACGCGCGCATCAACAACTCGCGCGGATCGGTGAGCCTCTCCCGTCCGTACGAGTACGTGTACCTGAGCGGCAAGCGGGCCGAGTTCACCCCTGACATGGTGGGAACCTACGAGTTCCAGGTGTCCGCGGAGCTGGTGTTCGACGACCCGAAGAACTTCCCGAACCGGACCTCCTCTTACACCTTCTCTCTGGAGGTCGAAGAGGGTGAAGGCGGCAGCACCGGCTGCACCAGTACCCGCGGTGACCTGAGCCTGTACGGCCTCGCTCTGCTGGCGCTGGGGGGATTCGCGCTGCGCCGCCGGCGCGCCTGACGGTCGGTGAATCCAAGCGCGCCGTCGCGGTTAAGCGGTCGGCAATCGGCTTGATGCCGGTCGATGCTGGTGCGAGGCTTGGCATCGGCGCGCTTCCAACTCGACGCGCGCGTCTGCGGTCTTTGACCCGGGCGCGCGCTTGTCGTTCGGGGAGCTCGGAGAGTTCGCGAATGGACAGGACGGACAGGACGTATACCTGGAGCACGGCGCTGGTCGCTGGCCGGCGGAGCGCAGCGCTGATCACCGGCCGGAGGAGCGCGCTGATCACCGCTTGCACCCTGGCCATGGCCGGGTGCACGGACACCCGCCTTCAGCCCGTCGACGACATCGAGGTCACCCTGGTCGACAACCTCCTCGAGGTCGAAGGCGAGGTGTGTACCGACCCGCCGGAGGCCACGGACTTCCCCGTCAAAATTCTGTTCATCATCGACGGCTCCGGGAGCATGCAGTTCGTCGACGATCAGAACCGGCGCGCGTTGGCGGTCGAGGAAGCGATCCTTCGGCTGCGCGCGAACCCCAGCGTGTCGTTCGCGGTGATCCGGTTCAACGAGTCCGATGCCGTGCTCACGGATCCGAATGCGCGTATCACCGCCGGTGACCCGTTCGGCGTCGACCTGTCCAACGCGTTCACCCGGGATCCGGCGATCCTTCAAACCGCGGTGCAGGAGCTGCGGGTGGCCGACTCGGTGACCGATTATCAAGGGGCCCTATCGGCGTCGCTGTCGTTGCTCCAGCAAGACATGCTGCAGTCGGCGCCCGCGCAGCTGGCCCGGACGAAGTATGTATTGCTGTTCTTGTCGGACGGTGACCCCTTCCCGACCTGCTGCAGCAATCAAAGCATCGCGAACGGGGTCTGCGAGCGCGATGATCGCCACATCTTCTTCTGCAACAACCCGGACGCGATCCGGCAGAGCGACGACCAGCTGCCGTTTCTGGCCGGCGGCGAAGACTACAACCAGCCGTACCAAATCTTCGGCGCGGTGCAGGACATCGTGGATCTCGCGACCAACTTCCAGGTGGGCGAGCTGCGCATGCATACCGCCTTTCTGTTCGACCCCGAGCTCGTCAGCGCGCTCGACCCCACTACCGGTTGCTTCAGCATCGGCGACGTCAACTTCGTCTGCCCGGACCGGGCTCGGCCCCTCCTCACCGGAATGGCGGATCTCGGCGACGGGGTGTTCAGAGACTTTTCTCAGGCCGAGGAGATCGACTTCCTTGGCTTCGACCTCACCAACATCAAACGAGAAAACGCGATCAAGAACCTGATCGTGACCAATCCGAACCTGCGCCCGGGAACGAACGGGGCGCTGCTGCTCGACTCCGACGGTGACGGGCTGCACGACGACCTCGAGCTCGAGAACCGGATGGACCGCGGCAGCCCGGATACCGACGGAGACGGGTACGGCGACGCGCTCGAGTGGCTGTTCCGCCGCAATGGGCTCAACCCCACCGTCGCCGATACCGGCTGCGAGACGGCCGGTGACCGGGCGGACATCGACGCCGACGGTCTGCGGCGCTGCGAAGAGGTCCTTTTACGGACCTCCACCGAGCTGTTCGATACCGACGCCGACGGGGTGCCCGATGGCCTCGAGGTGATCGCCAATACGGACCCTGCCCAATCCGATGCTCTCGCCGACGCAGATCTCGACGGCGTCCGCAACGGCGATGAGATTCGATTCAATACCAACGTCAGCTTCGGCGACGGCGCCGCGCGGCCGGCGATCGCGTACCGGTACCGAACCGAGGAGGTGGAACCCGCCGCCGACGGGGGCCGGTGCTACAACTTTCAGGTCAAGAACATCCAGCTCGACACCCCGTTCGCCCGGGAGGGGGTCGAGGACAGCTTCGGTCGCAACGAGCTGTTGGTCTACATGGCCGAAGCGCCGTTCGATGATCCCAACGACTTCGGACAGTACAAGGTCGCGTGCGTTCGCGCTCGGTACGTCGCGCCGGACTTCAAAGACCCGCCGGATGGGATCGTTCGCCTGTCCCCGAGCGACTTTTTCGCCCCCGACGAGCTGGACCGCGACCAGCACTGCGTGGGGCTGACGCCGCCGGGGACCCCGTGAGGTCGCCGATCATGCCGCGCGCGAAGGTTAGGGCGGCGGCCGCCGTCGTCACGCTCCTTGCGGGGTGCACGGATCGGTCGCTGTCGCGGGTCGAGGGCCTGGGCGAAGGGCCCGCCGACAACAAGCTCGCGATCCGGGGCCAGTTCTGCACCGAGGACCCCACGACCTTGGCGTTTCCGGTCAAAGTTCTGTTCGTCGTCGACTCGAGTCAGTCGATGAACGTGACGGATCCCGGTGGGCGGAGGCTGACCGCCGTCCGGGAGGTCGTGGACGCGTTCATCGATGATCCCGGGGTGTCGTTCGGCATCATCCAGTTCGCCGGCGCGACCAATGTGCTGACCCAAGACCCGCTGACCGGCGAAGACGGGTTCACGCGCGACCGGGCAGAGATCGACACCGCGATCGTGAATCTGGGTCGGGCCGGGGAGACCACCGACTACGAAGGCGCGCTCGCCAACGTCGTGCGGGTGTTGTCGCGAGACATGATGGACGCCGACGAGGTCGAGTTGTCTCGGTCGAAGTACGTCATCGTGTTCTTGTCCGACGGTCTTCCGAATCCGGTCAATCCGCCGACCAACACCCGATCGTCGATCCTGGAGCGGGTCGACGAGATTCTCGAGCTGCAGCGGGTGTACCGGCCGGCGGAGATCCGACTGCACACGGCGTTGGTCTTGGGGGCGGTGGCCACCGGCTTTCGCTGTACCGACAGCGGGCTGGAGGGCGGCCAGGCCGATTGCGAGGTTCTGCCGACCGCGCAAGCGTGTGCGCAGCAGGTCGGGTGCGTGTGGGTGGGGGTCGAACAGGAGGCGGAAGGGCTTCTGTCCGGGATGTCCGACGCCGGTGACGGAACCTTCACGTCGTTTCGAAACGGAGAAGAGATCAACTTCCTCCGGATCGACTTCACGTCGATCCGTCGGGTCTTCACGCTCAAGAACATGCTCGTGAGCAACGTGAACACCCGGCCCACGCTGACCTTCATCAACGCCGACGACCGTGTGGGTCGGGCCACGGGTGACTCGGATGGCGACGGGCTCGACGACGAGACCGAAAACCGAGTGGGATCCGACGTGATGTCCGCGGATTCTGACGGCGACGGGTTTCATGACTTTCTCGAGGTTCGGCTGGCGGCATCGGGCTTCGATCCGCTCGACCCCAGTGACGCCGACTGCGCGCTGCCCGTCGATCGCTTGGACAGCGACGGCGATGGCCTGCTCGACTGCGAAGAGCGGTTCGTCGGGACCAGCCGCAACTTCGTGGACACCGATGCCGACGGATTCCCCGACACCATCGAGCTTCGTTACGGGACCAACCCCGTCTCCGACGACACGCTGGCGGATCTGGACTTCGACGGCGCCCGCAACGGCGACGAGCTGCGGGGTCACTCGGATCCGGTGGTCAACGACGCGGCCAACCGCTCCGGCGTCGCGTATCGCTACGAGGTCGTCGAGCAGCGCCTGGAGGCGGTGCCGCCGGACTCACCGGCGGCGCTGGCGATGCAGGCCGGCCAGGCGTGCTACACGTTTCGGGTCGAAAACGTAACCCTGGTGGAGACCGAGGGCGACGGCAACAATCGTGTTTTGCTGTACATCGGGCAGGCGCCTTTCGATGACCCCACGGACCGAGGGGTGTTCCGGGTCGCGTGCGTCGAGCAACGCTATCGGTTTCCCGATTTCCGCAGTCCACCGTTTTCCGAGGTCGAGCTGCCGCCTGAGGCCTTCGTCGCGCCGACGGCGTTCGATCCCGAGGTCGACTGTACGACCGGCTCCCCTCCGTGAGGCGGGCCGGCCACGACGAGCTTAGGAGTTACCGGATGAATCTGTCGCGCGGTCTGCCGCTGTTGATTCTGTTGTCTGCTTGTTCGGAGTCGTCGAGCTCCGGCCCCGATGCGGGCGTCGTCGATGCCGGGGGCACGGTGGCCGATCTTTGCACCGAGATGATGCCCTGCGCTTTGACGCCCGGGGTCGCGACCAGCGAGGTCATCAACGAAGACCTCGGCGCGCCCGACGTTGACTGGTTCACCTTCTCGGCGCAGGAGGGGCAGGTCATCAGCCTCGTGGTGTCGAGGGAGACCAACATCTCGGTCGTGGCCCTGCGGGCGGCCCTGCTCGATCCCGACAACGTGGCTCTCGACTCGGCCAGCGGGGACGACGGTTTTCCGCAGTTCCTGGACTTTCAGATCGTGGCCCCCAAGACCGGCACCTACACCGTACGGGTCAGTGACGTCGGCGACGATGACGGCGACGACCGCAATCCGTACCAGGTCGTGGTCCAGCTCCTCAGCCAAAGCGACGACAACGAGCCCAACGACGACGTGAGCCAAGCGGTGGCGTTGACCCCCGGCGTCGCGCTCGGGGGAACGATCGGGACGGTCGGCGATCGCGACTGGTTCTCGGTGACCATCGGTGCCAATCAACTGGTTGAGATCCAGGTCACCGCGACCGGGACGTCGTCGGTTCGCCTGACGTGGACGCTGTTCGATCCCACCGGCGTGACGGGCATCGCGTCGTCGACCGAGCCGAGCTCGGGGCCGTGGCCGGCGCAGGTTCGTGCGGTCGGCCAGGCGGCGGGTACGTATCTCCTGGTGATCGAGGACGATGATGGCGCCGACGCGGATCTCGATCGCGTGTACTCGATTCAGGTTCGGCTGCTCGCGGAGCCCGACGCCCAAGACCAAGTCGCGCCCAACGAGACGGTCGCCACCGCAACCCAGTTGACGCCTGGCACGCCGGTCACCGGTTACATCGCCGCCAACGCGGACCTCGATTATTACGCGTTCAACGTGACCGGTGCGAACGGAAGCGTGAAGCTCATCACTGTGGAGGCCACGATGGCCGGCGTATCGCCAGTGGACCTGTCGTTCGAGGTCCTTGCGGTGGACCAGGTCACGCCCGACGGGGTCACGGTCGAGCCCGTGTGTTTGGACCGCGAGGGACCCGAGGACTGCCGGGCATTTCGGCTCCAGCCCGACGGAATGGCGAAGGTGGCCAACCTGGCCACCGCCCACCCGGTCTTCGCCGACGGTACGTATTACGTGTTGGTGCGCGACTTCGCCGATGACGATGCGGACCAGGCGGTCAGTTATCAGCTCACGGTGAACGTTGAGGATGAACCGGACCCGAACGAGCAGTACAGCCTTCGGGGCCGACAGGACGCGCTGGTGGCGCCCCTGCTCACCTCCACCACCGGCCAGACCATCGAGTTCGATTGGGTGGAAGGCTATATTTCCCACGCCAACGACGAAGATTGGATTCGATACGACATCCCCGGCACCGAAGACCCCTCGATGTTCAGCAACGGCGACTGGCTGATTCGCTTCGAGCTGCAGGTCAACGCGCCGACACCGGTGGAGCTGGAGGCGTTCTTTTTCGGCGAACGACGGGGCTACGGTGGCTACGGGCAGCGGTGTCGAGGGCTGGTGGACGGAATGCCGGATCCCGACCAGTGCCAGTTCCCCGACGTCGAAAACCAGATCAACGTGGTGTCAGGTGAGGTTCTCGGCACCATCGGCCAACCCGACCAGGAGTGCTTCGTGGTGTTTCGAGAGGAGACCGACCGCGGTCCGCACTACTTCCGGATGTCCGATCTGGATCGCGACGACTTCGACCTCGCGATCCCGTACCGACTCCGAATTACCCTGACCGCAGATTGCCCCGCCAATAGCGTGTGCGCAGACGATAATCCGACCCGCCGGATGCTGTGTGAACGACCCTGACAAGATCCTTAAAGTGGCACATCGCTTTTTCTTGGTTCACTGTAGCTGAGCATGAGTGTGGGCGAGGACCAGAAGAGCAATCCGAATCCGAGCCCCGGCCGAGGGTGGGCCGCGCGCCTGGGGCGCCGTCACACATTCATCATCGGCCTGGTGGCGGGCGCGGGTGCGCTGGAGGCGGGTCGTGCCGTAGGGCCGCTCATGGGCAACGCGCCGGCCGCGGTGAGCGCGGTCAGCGGTCGGAGCGCGGTGCAACCGATGCCGCCGCTCACCGCCGAGACCTCGTCCGAGCCGACCCCGCCGGCGCCCACGACCGCCCCCGCGCCCGATGACGCGGCCCCCGCGCCCGATGACGCGGCCCCCGCGCCCGATGACGCGGCCCCCGAGGCGGAGGCGCCGGCCATCGTAGAGCCGTCGGCGCCGGTGCCCACTCACTTCGCGGCGCTCCTCACCACGCGGGCGGCGCCCTCGGATCTGACGTATCGGGTCCCGGTGCCCGATCTGGTTCGCCGGGAGGGCGCGCTCAAGCCCCGGCAACGGGTGGCCGAGATCCTCAGCGCGGCGGGGGTGACGGAGGCCGCGCAAGCGGATCTGGTTCGCGCGCTGCGAGGTAAGTTCGACTTTCGCTACGCGCAACCCGGTCAGCGATACCGGGTCGAGGTCGACCACCGTGGCCAGGTGCGGGCCTTCGAGCTTCGGGCCGCCGTCGATGAAGTCTACCGAGTACGGCGGACCGAAGACGACCGCCTCGACGCGGTTCGCGTCGACATTCCGCTCACCCGAGAGATCGTTCAGGTCGACGGGGTGATCGAGACGTCGCTATGGGACGCGTTCATCAACGCGGGCGAGTCGCCGGCGCTGGCCATGGACCTCGCCGACGCGTTCAAGTTCGACATCGACTTCTTTCACGACACCCGAAAAGGCGACCGGTTTCGGTTGTTCGTGGAGAAGTTCTCGAACGACGAGGGGCAGCTGGTTCGGTACGGCCGGGTCTACGCGGCGGAGTATGACGGCGCCCTGCGCAGCCCGGTAGGCACCAAACGTCTATTCTGGTTCAAGGGCACGAAGACGAAGGGCTACTACGACGAGAAGGGCAAAGCAGCCCAGCGCGCGTTCCTTCGCTCCCCGCTGAAGTTCACTCGCGTCAGTTCACCGTTCGGCTATCGCCGCCACCCGATCCTTGGCCGGCGTCACTTTCACGGTGGCGTCGACTACGCGGCGCCGACCGGCACCCCGGTGCAGGCGGTGGCGTCGGGCCGAGTGACCTTCGCTCGGCGCAAGGGCCCGAACGGCAACATGGTCCGCATTCGCCACTCGGGCGGCTACGAGAGCCTATACCTTCACCTGTCGCGCATCCTGGTCCGAAAAGGCCAACGGGTCGGCCAGTCCACGATGATCGGCAGAGTGGGGTCCACGGGCCGATCAACGGGCCCCCATCTCGACTTCCGGCTCAAGAAGAACGGCCGCTACATCAATCCGCGCAAACACGTCGCGCCCCGAACGAAGCGGGTGGCCCGTGCCGACCGCCGCGCCTACTTTCGGGCCATCGAGCCGTGGCTGGCCAAGCTCGACGCGGCCGCGAGCCGGTAACCCACGCGCCGCTCGCGTCGAGCCCCGGCCCCAGAGCCCTAAGACCATTCGTGGCGAAGATTCTGAGCGCGGCGACCTACGGCCACAGCCTTCGGGCGGCTGGTTACCGGGCGACCCGTGATTGGGCCCAGGCCTCGAGCTTTCGCGCGTCAGCGTCGAAGCGGCGGATCCCGTCGGCGAGCTTGTCGACGGCCATGGGGTCACCGTTGTGGAGCCAGCGGTAGATCTTTTCGTTCATCTCGATCCGCTTCACGTCGCTCGCTTTGGCCTTGTCGACGGTCAAGCGCTCCTCGATCGGCGCCTCGCTGCTCTTGAGGGTTTCGAGAATATCGGGGCTGATGGTGAGCAGGTCGCAGCCCGCGAGCTGAGTCACCTGGCCCGCCTTGCGGAAGCTCGCGCCCATGACCTCCGTCTTGAAGTCGAACTTCTTGTAGTAGGCGTAGATGGCCTCGACCGACGCGACGCCGGGATCCTCTGCGATAGGGATGTCGTCTACGCCGCGGTCTTTCTTGTGCCAGTCGTAGATCCGGCCCACGAACGGCGAGATGAGGGTCACGCCGGCCTCCGCGCAGGCCACGGCCTGGGCGAAAGAGAACAAGAGGGTCAGATTGCAGTGGATGTTCTCTTTCTCCAGGGCGGCGGCGGCCTGAATGCCTTCCCAGGTGGAGCCGATCTTGATCAAGATGCGGTCGCGGTCGATGCCCGCCGCTTCGTACAGGCGGATGAGATCTCGGGCCTTGGCGACGGTGGCCTGGGTGTCGAACGACAGGCGGGCGTCGACCTCGGTGGAGACGCGGCCGGGGATGATCTTGAGGATCTCCTTGCCGAAGCCCACGAAGAGGTTGTCCATGAACGCCTGGGTGCGCTTCGCCTCGTCACCGGCGATCTTCTGCGCATCGGTCTGGGCGGCGTCGACCAGGTGCGCGTATTGCGCCTGCTGGGCGGCTTTGAGGAGCAGCGAGGGGTTGGTGGTGGCGTCGCGGGGCTGGTAGGTGCCGATCGCGTCGATGTCGCCGGTGTCGGCGACGACAATGGTGAACTTTTTTAGGGCTTCTAGACTGTTCATCGTGCGGATCCTGCCTCTGCTTAGCGGCTTTCGCCAACCGAACACCGTTCGGTCCTTGGCGATGCCCCCCGAAACCAGATACGGGCAACGATGGCCATGGATACCTCGAGGGTCAGATTTGTCGGCGGGACCTTGGTCACCATGGACCCCGCCGCCACTGCGGGCCCTGGGACCCTGGTCATCGAGGGTGACCGGATCGTTGCGGTGGGGGAAACGGACTGTGCGACCGTCGACGAGACCATCGACTGCACCGGCTGCATCGTGATGCCCGGGCTGGTGATGCCCCACACCCACCTGTGTCAGACCCTGTTTCGCGGTCTGGCCGACGGCCGGGCCCTGCTGGCGTGGCTACAGGATCGGATCTGGCCCCTGGAGGCGGCCCTCGATCCCGAATCGCTGCGGGTATCGGCGCTGCTGGGCGGCGCGGAGCTGCTCAGGTCCGGAACCACGGCCATCCTCGACATGGGGACCGTCCGCCACACGGACGCGATCTTCGAGGCCTGCCGTCAACTCGGGCTGCGCGCGACGATCGGCAAGGCGATGATGGATACGGGGGCCGAGGTCCCCCCGGCGCTGCGGGACACCGCCGACGTCGCCCTCGATGAGAGCCTCGCCCTCGCGGATCGGTGGCACGGGCAGGCGGAGGGCCGGCTGCGATACGCGATGGCGCCTCGCTTCGTGCTGTCGTGCTCCGAGCCGCTCCTCAAGGACACCGTGGCCGCGGCCCGAGCCCGCGGGCTTCGGCTTCACACCCACGCCTCCGAGAACCCCGACGAGCTGGCTGCGGTGAAAGCGATCACCGGCCGCAGCAACGTAGCGTACCTCGACCACGTCGGCATGACCGGGCCCGACGTGGTGTTGGCCCACTGCATCTGGCTCGGCGATGAGGAAGAGGCGCTGCTGGCGGAGACCGGGACTTCGGTCGCGCACTGCCCGTCTTCCAATCTCAAACTCGCTTCCGGTTTCGCCCGGGTTCCGGCGCTGCTCGAGCGAGGAATCAACGTCGGGCTCGCGGCCGATGGCGCCCCGTGCAACAACAACCTGGATCCGTTCGTCGAGATGCGGCTCGCGGCGCTGATCCACCTGCCGCGGTTTGGACCGGCCGCGCTGCCGCCGGCGACGGTGGTGAGGATGGCGACGATCGGCGGCGCACAGGCGCTCGGGCTCGCCGATGAGATCGGCAGCCTCGAGCGAGGCAAAAAGGCCGACGTGATCGTGGTCCGCGCCGACGGCCTTCACGTCAGCCCCGTGCAGGACCCGTATTCGGCGTTGGTCTACGCTCTACACGGATCCGACGTCCGCGACGTGTTCATCGACGGGATCCGGCGGGTCGCCGACGGTCGGGTCGTCGACGTCGAGACCGATGACCTGCGGGCCGCCGCTCACCGCGAAGCCCAGCGCTGCGTCGAACGAGCGTGGAGGTAGCGCCGAGCGGCGCGCTCACTCGTACTTGCGAACCCCGAGCGCGACCGACTTCTCCATCTCTGCGCCGGTGTCCTTGTCATGCGCGGACATGCTCAGGATGCCGTCTTGGGAGAGGTTGAACTCGACCTCGACCTTGACGGTGCCGGCCTCGGCGAGCCGGATACCGGAGAACGTGAACTCGCCGAGCAGCTCGTTGTTGCTCGCGACGTGCTCGTCGTCGCCCTGGTAGATCCGCATCTGCAGGTCTTTTTGATTGTTGACGCTAGTGGTGAACGTCAGGCGTTTGAGGTTCGGCACCGCTTCGTTGCGCTCGAAGATCTCGTGCAGCTGTCCGGACGCATTGGCGATGCCGATGGCCATGGGGATGACGTCGAGGAGCTGGACCCGAAGGTTCGAATCGTCCTCCAGAGAGTAGGCGAACATCGCGGCGCCGATGGCCACCGCCTCGTCCGGATTGACCTGCTTCGACGGTGGCTGCCCGAAGAACCCGGTCACCGCCGCCTGAACGGCAGGCATGCGGGTCATGCCCCCAACGAGGAGGACATGGTCGAGCGACTTGGGGTCGATGTCCGCGTCCGCGCACACGCGGCGGCAGGTGTCGATGGTGCGCCCGACGAGGTCGGCGGTGCGGCCTTCGAGGATCTCTCGGGTCAGCTTGAGGTCGATGTCCAGCGGCAGACCGTCGGGGGTCATGGTGATGAATGGGATGTTGAACGCGCACTCTTTGCGCTGAGTGAGATCGATCTTCGACCGCTCGGCGAGGTCTTTGATCCGCTGCATGGCGATCGGATCGCTGCGCAGGTCGACGCCCGGATGATGGGTTTCGAACGACTCGAGGACCCAGTCGATGAGGCGATTGTCGAAGTCTACGCCGCCCAAAAAGATGTCGCCGCCGGTGGCGATCACTTCGAAGACGCGATCCCGGATCTCGATGATCGACATGTCGAAGGTGCCGCCGCCGAGGTCGAAGATGGCGATGGTCTCGGTCGACATCCCGCGTCCGACGCCAAAAGCGAGGGCGGCCGCGGTCGGCTCGTTGATGATCCGGAGGATGTTCAGCCCTACGATCGCGCCCGCTTCTTTGACCGCCTGGCGCTGGCGGTCGTTGAAGTAGGCGGGCACGGTCACCACCGCTCGGTCGATGGGGGCCTGTAGATAGTCCGAGGCCACCCCCTGAATCTTCTGCAGGATCTTGGATGCGACCTGAGGCAAGGCCAGGCGTTTGTCGGCGATCCCGACCATGACCTCGTCGGTTCCCGTCGCCTCGTGGACTTCGTAGAAGAAGTAATCGTGGATCCGGCGGACGGTGTCCGGATCGTAGCTTTTGCCCATCAGGCGTTTACTGCCGTAGATGGTGTTCTTGGGGTTGAGCTGCCACTGGCGCTTGGCCTCATGGCCGACCAGCTCGTTGCCCTTGTCGTCGACGGCGTAGATCGATGGGATGGTGTACTCCCCGCCCTTGTACGGGATGAGCTTCACCTTCTGGTCGAGGCCCTCCACCACCGCTGCGCAGGAGTTGGTGGTTCCCAGATCGATGCCGATGATTCGTGACATGCCCGACGCTCGCGACATTAGCCAGGGAGTGAACTGTATTGAAAGCCCCTTGGGTCTTGACCGAGTTCGTCGTCGACGATGATGTCCGGCGATGGCCGGACCGCCGATCGTCCGTGATGCGCAAGGGGTGTCGGAATTTCTCGCGACCGTCTCCCACGCGCCATTTCTGGCCCTCGATACCGAGACGTCGGGCCTCGATCCCCACTCTGACCGCCTCCTATTGATCCAGGTCGGCACGGCCACCGAGCAGTGCCTCATCGACGCCCATGCGGTCGATGCTGCGGCCATCCAACCGATCTTTCGCTCGGACCGGACCGTGGTCCTCCACAACGCCTCATTTGATCTCAAGATGTTGGCCGGCCACTACGGAGCGGCCCTCGACCTCACCGGGGCTCGCATCGCCGACACTCTGCAGAATGAGAAGCTCCTGCTGTCCGGACGCAAGTCATCCGTCGTCTTACAGGGATTTGGCCTTAAGCAGCTGGCCGATCGCTACGCGGGAATGGAGCTCGACAAGTCGATCCGCCAAGGCTTCTACGGCATCCAGACCATCGACGACCTGTCGGAAGCCGAGCTCTATTACGCCCTGCGCGACGTCGAAGCGACGTGGAAGGTCCTCGCGAAACAGCTGCCCCAGCTCGGCAGAGAAGGGTTGATGCGGGTGGCGGGGATCGAGGGGGCCGCGACTTTGGGCTTCGCCATGCTCGAACTGCACGGCGCGCCCTTGGACACCGACGCGTGGAAGTCCAGGATCGAGGCTGCGAAGGAGGGCTCGGCGACGGCCCGCAAGGCGTTGGACGTGGAATTTGGGCCCGTCGCCGACCGTGACCTGTTCGGGGGGACGACGATCAACTACGACAGCGACGAGGAGGTCCTCGACGCGCTCCGGAAACTGGGGGTCGTGGTGCCGGGGGTCCGGCGGGAGGTGCTGCAGGCCACCGCGCACCCCGCGGCGCTCCGGGTCGCCGAGTACCGGGGGCACCAACGGATCGTGGCCACCTACGGCGAGTCGTTCCTGGCCCATGTCCACGCCAAGACGGGGCGGCTCCATCCCAGTTTTCGGGCCATCGGGGCCACCACCGGCCGCGCGTCGTGCGCGGAGCCCAACC
>JANQQN010000201.1 GCA_028289325.1 Myxococcota bacterium
CTCGCGCCTCGTTCCGGGGTGAAGACTCCCCCTCTCGGTGGGGGCCGACGTCCGTCCGCGGCCGCGCCTGGGCATTCTCGCGTGCGTTGGCCGGTGTTCGAGCGGCACTTGCACAAGAACGCGACAACCGTTCGGCGGTTTCGGCGATCACCGCTCATCGGTTCCGTCCCGAGCGATGACTTGTGCGATAGTGACCGCGTGTGGAGCACCCTGCGGTTCGTATCTGATCCGCTCCGAGTCCGGAGCGTCGTGGTCACCGCCTTCCTGGTCGCGCTGGTGGCGTGTAGCAGCAGCGACAGCGGCGGAGACGACCGGGCCCCCAACCCCGACGCCTCGACGTGCATCGAGGACGGCGAGTGTACCGATGGCGTCTGTGACCAAGGGGCCTGCGTCTCCGGATGTCCGGCCAGTCGAGTGACCTGCGGCGAGACGTGCTGCGGACCCGACGACGTGTGCGGCGCGACGGGTTGCGTGTCCGTCGCTTCGTGCGGACAGGCGCGGTGTGGGGATACGTGCTGCGGTGCCGGTGAAGCCTGCGTTGACGGCGCGTGTCAGCTCGCCTGTCCGACGACGCGGTGCGGGACTGAGTGTTGCGCTTCGACCGAGACCTGCGTGGGCGGGGCGACGTGCTGCTCGGCGGCGCGCGCATGTGGCGACGCCTGCTGTGCGGGCGCCGAAGTGTGTCTGGCCGGACAGTGCGTCGTCCCCGGGGCCGAGTGCGCGCCGGACCGAGTAGGCTGCGCGACCAAGCCCGACGACACCGGATGTCCGGCCGGACAGACCTGCGAGCCGACCCTCAGCCGCTGCGTGCCCGACCGGTCCGACCCTACCTGTACGTTCACGCCGCCACCCGGCGAGTTCGACCCAGTGCCGCTGTTTACCTGGGGCCGGCGCCGCGCGCGAACCTGCATCGATCCGGCGACGGACTGCCAGAGCAACGAGGTCTGCGTGCAGGGGCTGTGTGAGGTGACCTGGCCCCACGTCGAGCCCGGCCCCGACGACCTGCCGGACTACTTCCAGGTGACCTCGGTGCCGGTGGTTGCGGACCTCGACGGCGACTGCGTCCCCGAGATCATCTTCAATACCTACCGTGATAGCCGCTTCACTGACGACGGCGTGCTGCGGGCGGTCCGAGGGGACACGGGGGCCAAGGTGTGGACGGTCGACGTCGCGGACTACCGCACCGACAGCACGGCGAACCCCGCCGTCGGCGACCTCGAGGGCGACGGCAGCCTAGAGATCTTCGTGGTCGGGCCCGACAAGGAAGTCCTGGCGTTCGACGCCACGGGGACGCCTCGGTGGACCTCGGATACCTTCGAGGGCCCCAACGACAGCGGCTCGGTGACCCTCGCGAACCTCGACGGCGCCGGTCGGGCGGAGGTGGTGTTCGGGGCCGTGGTCTTCGACGCCGACGGCAAGCTGCTTTTTGAAGGCACCGAAGGCCGAGGCATCGGGAGCATCGGCCCCATCTCTTGCGTCGCGGATCTCGACGGCGACGGTCGGTCGGAGCTTATCGCCGGCCGGACGGTGTATGCGTTCACGGGGACCGTCGCCGACGGGACGTTCGGGGGCACGGTGCGCTTCTCGGCCCCCAACGGGGTGCCCGATGGATACTGCGGGATCGCGGATATGGACGGCGACCGCACCCCGGAGATCGTCCTCGTGGCGTCGGGATCCGTCTACGTGCTCTCCGGCCAGAGCAGTGAGACCCTGGCCTCGCGGTCCATCCCCGGCGGCGGATTCGGGGGCGCGCCGAACATCGCGGACTTCGACGGCGACGGCCGGCCGGACATCGGGACGGCGGGACAGAACGAGTACGTCGTCATGCGCTACACCGCCGACGGCGAGCTCGAAGTGATGTGGACCGCGGAGACGGAAGACGACTCGTCGGAGCGGACGGGCTCGTCGGTGTTCGACTTCGACGGTGATGGCCGGGCCGAGGTCGTTTACAACGACGAAGAGTTCCTTCGCATCTATCCGGGGGTAGAGCCGGACTGCGCGCTCGACCCTCCGGGCCCGGGCTGCGACGGCGACATGACCGACACCGAGATCCTGTTCAGGGATCTCAACTCGTCTCGCACCCGCACCGAGTACCCGGTGATCGCGGACGTCGACGGTGATTTCAAAGCGGAGATCGTCTTCGCGACCAGCAATGAGGCCAGCTTTCTCGACGACGCGCTGCGTGGGGACGCAGGCATCGAGGTGTGGCGGGACCGTCTCGACAACTGGGTCGGAACGCCGGCCATCTGGAACCAACACGCGTATCACATCACCAACGTCACTCTCGACGGACGTATCCCCGCCGTAGAGCCCCCGAGCTGGTCGACGCCGGACCAGGCGCCGTTCAATAGCTACCGGCGTAACGCCCAAGGCGACCGGCCGGACCTGTGCGCGCCGGATCTGGTGGTCACCGCGGTCAGTCAGCGCATTCAGCGCTGCCCGGTGCTGGTCGTCGAAGCGGAGATCGTCAATCAGGGTTGCCTCGGCGTCGGACCCGGCGTCGGGGTTTCGTTGCGGTCGACTTCAGGCCCGGTAGGATCGGTGCAGACCACCGAAGCGCTCGCGGCGGGGGCGACGATGCAGGTCGAGATCGAAGTTTCGAACCTCGGAACCAACTTTCGGTTCGACGCGGTGGTCGACGTCGACGCCGACGAGGCGCTCAACGAATGCCGGGAGGAGAACAACGAGTCCGAGACCGTCAGTGTCGGGTGTCAGGTCGACCTGTAGCGGCATCGTCGTGGCTCGGAAAGGACGAAGCTCGGCGGTGCCGGCCGCTTCAGTCGGTCAGGAATCGAGCGATGGTCGAGGCGCCGGTTCGGTGCTTGGCCAGGACCTCGAACGACCCGTTTTCGAGCATGGCCGCCGCGCCGGTCAGCATGCCGTAGGCCGCGAACGCGAGCCGGCCCCCGACCGAGATCCGTGACGCGCCGGCGGCCGCGATCTCCGCGGCACCGCTGCGGGCCAGCGGTCCGATGGTAAGGACGTTGACCGGCTTGGAGATCGCGTTGCACACCCGGCGCACGGCGTCGAAGTCCGGTAGGCCAGGGGCGTATAGGACGTCGGCCCCCGCCGCTTCGAAGGCCTTCAGGCGCTCGATGATCTGGTCCAGGTCGCCCTGACGATGCAGGTACGCTTCGGCGCGGGCGGTGAGCACGAAGCCTGTCCCCGACCCTCGCGCGGCCTCCACGGCGGCGGCTACCCGTTCGGTGGCCGCCGGCAGCTCGAAGATGGGCGCCTCGGGGTCGCCGGTGGCGTCTTCGATGGAGCCGCCGGCCAACCCGACCTCCGCCGCGCATCGAATGGTCTGCGCGGCGTCTTCGGGGCGGGGCCCGAACCCGTTCTCGAGGTCGGCCGCGACCGGCACGCTCACCGCCTCCGCGATCCCGCGCGCGTGCGCTATCGCTTCGTCGCGAGTGACCCGGTAGTCCTGCCGTCCCAGGGTCAGCGCAAATCCTGAGCTGGTGGTCGCCAGGGCCTTGAAGCCGACCCCCTCCAAGATGCGGGCGGACCCGATGTCCCACGGGTTTGGCATGATGAGGGGGGCACCTCGGACGTGGAGCGCGCGAAAGGTCGCGCTGCGGTCTCGAACGTTCACGGGCACAGTGTATATGGGTCGGTGCGGCGTTACATCAGAATGCCGAGGGCGTCGACGCCCGGGATCTCCGGCAGGTCCTCGTCACCCAGAGCCTCGAGGAGGTTCCGCTCGATGGTCTTGGACATCGCGGTCAACGGCAGCCCGTTGTAGAACATCGTGAATGGGTCCTCCAGAACCCGCCCCGCCTCGGCGATGAGGGCGAACGACATGACCACGAGCAGGTTGATGGGGACCGTGAACCACCCGAGGTGGCCGACCAGCGCGAGTGGGAACAGGAACGCATAGTAGAGCACCAGTCGGTCCGCGATATACATATAGCCGCGGGGAAACGGGGTCTTCTTGATGCGCTCGCAGCCGCCCTGAATGTCGAGCAGATGGCGCAAAGACTCGTCAAACGATTGAAGCCGACGCTCGTCGATCACTTCTTCGTCGGTCATTCGGGTCAAAGCCTGGCTCTGGCTGACGAGCAGGGCGTGATTGATATTGCTGCGGGGCCCGAGCGCCTCTCGCTCGTCGTCGGATAGATACGACGTGACGTCCGGATCGAGCAGGGGATCCTGCTGACGCAGCGCGCAGCGAAGAACGTGAACGTAGGCGATGTGGCGCCGGATGAGCGCGCGTCGACTCGCCGACCCACCCTCGGCGGGAACGTAACTCATCACCTGGGTGCCGAAGTGGCGGGACGTGTTGATCAGGCGACCCCAGAGCTTGCGGCCTTCCCACCACCGGTCGTACGCGCTGTTCGTCCGAAACGAAACGAAGATACCGATCGCCGCCCCGACCACGGCCAGCGGAAGCGCGGGCAGGGCCAAGGCATCGATGCCCAGGTAGTTGTGAACGAAGACGACGATCGCCGCCGCGGAGGAAAAGAGCACCGCCCGCCGCCACTGCCAAAACAACAGTCGGAAGATCGAGCCCTTGTACGAGACCATCATGGCGGCGAGACGATACCCTGGACCGAGTTCCATGGGGGTGGGCGTCGGTCGCCCACCCTTAGGCGCTGAGGCGGTCTATCGAAGGCCGCACTTGGCAACCACCCCCCCACTCACATACACTGAACATGCGTATGGTTAATAGGGTCGCCGCCGTCCACCTGTATGCGCTTCCGGTGGAGTGCGTGTTCGAAGAGGAACACCTCGCGCGAACGCCATGTGCGGTGCGGGCCGAAGCCAAAGGTCGTTTCTTCCTCATCGGACTGTCGGATCTGGCCCGCGAGGCGGGCCTCAAACCCAACATGACCCAGAGCGAAGGGCAGGCGCGGCTGGCGGATCTCCAGGTGCGGTCCCGCAATGTCGCCCGGGAGGTCGAGCGCCTTCACGCCGCGGCCGAGCTGCTCATGGCTTTCGGCCCTCATGTCGAGGTAGGGGCGCCGAATCTGCTGTGGGTCGAAATCGGCCGCGGTCGCCGAGCTCTGGCTCACCGCCTCGGCCGGGAGGCGGACGAGGAGGCGGTGGCCAAGGCGATCATCGAGACGTTTCGAAAGGCGGGCCACCGGGTCACGGTGGCCATCGGGCCGGATCCGAGCACCACTCGGACGTTCACCCAACATCTCGCCCGACAGCGGTGGGCGGCGGCCGAGTCGAAGCCGAGGCCGCTGCGCCGCCGGCAGCGAGCGCGCGGCTCGGCGAAGAAAGAGCGGCCGAAGAAGCCGACGAAAGGGCCTGATTTCGTGGTCGTGCCCGAACACCAGACGGCGACGATGCTGGGGCGGCTCCCCCTCGAGGCGCTCCTGTGGACCGACAAGCTCGAGGATCCCGACGGCCGGACCCGCGCCCAGCTCCAAGACGCGGCGTCGTCGCTGCGGCTGCTGGGGGTTCAGGACGTTGCCCGGCTGGCTTCGCTGCCGGCGGCGCAGGTCGCGAGCCGCCTGGGCGACGCGGGCGCCTTGCTCGCCCGCCGGGCCATCGGCGACGACGACCGGCCATTACGTCCGTTTCTGCCGTCGGAGCGCCTGATCGAGTCATTCGAGCTCGACGGGGCGACCGAAGACCTGGAGCCGGTCTTGTTCATACTGCGCCGGCTGTTCTCGCGCCTCGAGGCGCGGCTCGACGCTCGGCAGCTGGCGACCACCGAGGTCCGGCTTCATTTCACCATCGAGCCCGGATTGACGGAGGCCATCGATCCCCACCAGCCCAAGGCGAAGACGTCTCGGCGTCAGACGACGGTGGTGCTCGGTCTGGCCCGGCCGACCAAGAAGGCGAAGACGATGCTCGCCGTCGCCCGCGAGAAGCTCGACGGCCGGCTTCCGGGCGCGGTGTGGGCCGTCGAGGCGGAAGCGGAGACCCCTTCTCGCGACCGGGGCGCACAGCTCGACCTGTTTAACGCGTACGCGCGTAAGGTCGAAGACGTCGGTGAGCTCATCGGTCGTTTGCAGGCGGCGCTCGGGCCGCAGTCGGTCTTCTCGCCTCGCCTCGAGGACACCCATCGTCCCGAGGCGGCGTGGTCCCTGGCCGCGTTCGATATCGAGCGGGCGCTCGCAGAACCGGTGACCATCAAGCCGAAGGCCCGGTCATCCCCCGCCCCGGCGGTCCCCGCCCTCCAGCGGGCGGAGCGGATCCTGTACGCGCTGCCTGCCGTCGACGACTCGCTATCGGTCACCGGGGAGCGTACGGCGCCTCCGGCGGGCGACGAACCGAAGAAAGACGCTCTGGAAACGCTCGTGCGTGCTGAACGGCCGTGGCCCAAGCCGTTGCCCCGACGCCAGGAAGACGAGCCCTTGCCACCGCTGCCACCCCGGCCGCTAGCGCTGTTCGAACCCCCCGAGCCGGCATCGGTGCTGAAGTCGACCGGGCTCGACGAGGGCGTTTTGGTGTGGCGGGGGCGCCGGCATCATCTGGTCGCGATGACCGGCAGCGAACGGCTCGAGGCGGAGTGGTGGACGTCGCGGCCGGTGGACCGAGACTATACGGTGGCCGAGGTCGCCGATGGTCGCCGGCTATGGCTCTATGTCGAGCCGGGAGGCGACGCCTTCGTTCATGGTGTGTTCGACTGAACCCGACGTAGCACCCGCGATGTCTGTTCGTACTTCCCTTGGTGCCCCCGCCCTTCGGTCATCCGCCGATGATAGGGTTTCTATGAGGCCGAGGGGCTGCTTTTGCTGACCCCGACGTCTATGGGGCCGGCTGACGAGAGGCGAGACAGACGAATGAACGACCTACACTACGCGACCCGACTCACGGCCCTGACCTTCCTCGCGGCGTGGGCCTGCCAATCCGCGGGGCCCAGTTCCGAGGCGTCTTCGGGCTCCGGCAGCCGCCCCGCCTCCGAGGCGACCGGCGGCCTCTCCGGAACCGGCCTCGCCCCGCCCCCCGGCCGCGGCCTGGCCGTTGCGACGTTCGCGGGCGGCTGCTTTTGGTGCATGGAGCCGCCGTTCGACAAGGTCGAGGGCGTCAAGTCGACGACGTCCGGCTACACCGGCGGCACCGAGAAGCATCCGTCGTACAAGCAGGTCGCGTACGGCCGTACCGGTCACACCGAGTCGGTGCGCGTGGTGTATGACCCGAAGGTGGTGTCTTACCCGGCGCTGCTCGAGGTCTTTTGGCGCAACATCGATCCCACCGACGGCGGCGGTCAATTCGTCGACCGCGGCAAGCAGTATCGACCCGCTATTTTTGTTCACGACGCCAAGCAGCGGGTCGCGGCCGAGACGTCCAAGAAGCTGCTGGCCGAAAGCGGTCGGTTCAAGGCGCCGATCGTCGTGCCCGTCCAGGACGCGAGCGATTTCTGGGTGGCTGAGGACTACCACCAAGACTTCTATAAGAAGAGCCCTCGCCGCTACTACTCGTACCGTCGAGGGTCGGGCCGCGACCAGTTCATCGCCCAGGTGTGGGGCAACAAGTAGGCGATCAATCCGCCTGCAGGATGTAGGTCCGCACGTCGGCCGCAAGGTCTGCGGCCGGCCGGTCGGCGTCCAGTCGCAGCGCGGGCTCCGATTCGTCGGGCCATTCGAATGACGCCAGATGCGGTTCCAGGACCTCGTCGACGACGTGCGGCCGGAGGGGCACGGTGACGTTGTTTTCTCGGCGCCGCCGAACGAGCGCCTCTGGCGCCACCAGAACGACGAGTCGGCTAGGCGCGGCGCATAACGCGGCGACGCCGCGCCAGCTCTCGCGCAGAAATCGATAACACGCGGTGTCGTCGACCACGACCGTGGCCCCGGTGGCCAGCGCGCGCTTCACCCGCTCGGTGGCCACGTCGAACGCCTCGTGCCACCGCTCGACGGGGAGGCCACCCGCCGGCTCGTGACCGTTGGCGCGCAGGATCTCGTCGAGGCTGACGATCGTCCAGCCGAACGCGGCCAGAGCGGCGGCAAGAGAAGATTTTCCCGAATACGCCGGTCCGCACAACACGACGAGCATCAACCTCGCCCTCCCGTATCCTGGGGAATATGTATCACCGATCAATGGGCCCGCGGAGCGGATGGTCCTCGGTCTTGCCTCGATCCGGAGGTCTGCGCATGCTCCGACCCCGAGAGGTACCGAGTGACGCTAGATTCACGTTCCGACACCCCGGCGTCCGCGCCGCCTATCGAGGCCGAGCACGACGCGCTGCCGCCCTTGCCGATGAACGCGGAAGGCGTCGGCGGCGATACGCTTCACTACCTGCTGAACTATCTCGGGCGCGACCAGTACGCCGGCTTCGGCTTTTATCGCTATCAGGCGCTGGTCTACGCGATCCGCGACCGGATCACCGAGCGGTGGCGCCAGACCCGCCACGCCCACCGACGCGACGGTACGCGGCGCGCCTATTACCTCTCGATGGAGTATCTGATGGGTCGCGCGACCCATAACGCCATCGCGAACCTCAAGCTGGAAGATGAGGTCAGGGCCGCGTTGATGAAGCTCAATCTGCGCTGGGAAGAGCTCCAGGAGCAGGAGCGGGACGCGGGCCTCGGCAACGGGGGCCTCGGCCGGCTGGCCGCGTGTTTCTTGGACTCCTGCGCCACCCTCAACCTGCCGGTGATGGGCTACGGCATTCGGTACGAGTACGGCATTTTCCGCCAGGAGATCTCTAACGGATACCAGATCGAAGCCCCCGACCACTGGCTCGCGTTCGGTAATCCCTGGGAGCTGCCGCGCCCCGAGTCCACCCGTCGGATCAAATTCCACGGCCGCACCCAGTTCGTGAGCAACGGCAACGGGGGGCAGAACGCGCGCTGGGTCGATACCCGCGACGTGTTGGCGATCCCGTACGATCTGCCGATTCCCGGTTACGGCAACGACGTCGTCAACACCCTTCGTTTGTGGAAGGCGGCGCCCACCGAGGAGTTCGACCTCGCCGAGTTCAACGCCGGCGAGTATGCGGAGGCGGTGGCGTCGAAGAACGACGCCGAAAACATCTCCCTGGTCCTGTATCCGAACGACAAGTCCGAAAACGGCAAGGAGCTGCGGCTACGCCAGCAGTACTTCTTGGCCTCGGCGTCCCTCCAAGACGTTCTTCGCCGGTGGATCGACCAGAACGGTCGCAACTTCTCGGATTTCGCCCGCCGCAACTGCTTTCAGCTCAACGACACCCACCCCACCATTGCGGTGCCGGAGCTCATGCGGCTGCTGATGGACGAAAACGGCCTCGGCTGGGACGAGGCGTGGACCATCGTCACCCAGACGATGGCCTACACGAACCACACCTTGCTCCCGGAAGCGCTCGAGCGGTGGCCGACTCACCTGATGGGCAACCTCCTGCCCCGCATCTTGGACATCATCTACGAGATCAACGCCCGCTTCATGCGGCAGGTTCAGTACCGGTGGCCAGGAGACCATCAGCGGCATGCTCGTCTGTCGATCATCGAGGACGGTCCAGACCCGCAGGTCCGAATGGCCCACCTCGCGATCGTCGGCAGCTACAGCGTCAACGGGGTCGCCGAGCTGCATACTCGGCTGCTGAAGGCCGGGCTCCTCAAGGACTTCTTCGAGTTGTGGCCTCAGAAGTTCAACAACAAGACCAACGGGGTGACCCAGCGACGGTGGCTGAAGCACTGCAACCCGAAGCTTTCGACGCTCATCAGCTCGACGATCGGTGACCACTGGGTGACCCATCTGCCGCAGCTGGCGCAGCTGAAGACCTACGCCGACGACCCGGGTTTTCGCGACCGCTGGATGGCCGTCAAGCGCCACAACAAGGAGCGGCTGGCGGAGCTGGTGGCCGCCGATTGCGACGTCAAGCTCTCGCTCGACGCGTTCTTCGACGTCCAGGTCAAGCGCATCCATGAGTACAAGCGCCAGCTGTTGGTGATCCTCCACGCGGTCCACCTCTACGACCGAATCAAGCGAGGGGATGTCGACAATTGGGTCGACCGCGCAGTGATCCTGGGCGGCAAGGCGGCGCCGGGCTACTCGATGGCCAAGAAGGTCATCAAGTTTGCGAACGCGGTGGCGGAGGTCGTCAACCAGGATCCGGAGGTCGGCGACCGGCTGAAGCTGGTGTTCCTGCCTGACTACAGCGTGTCGAAGATGGAGACCATCTGCCCCGGCACCGATCTGTCCGAGCAGGTCTCGACCGCAGGCAAGGAGGCCTCCGGCACCGGCAATATGAAGTTCATGATGAACGGGGCCATCACCATCGGCACCCTGGACGGCGCCAACATCGAGATTCGGGAGGAAGTCGGCGACGAAAACTTCTTCCTGTTCGGGATGACCGCGGACGAGGTGGCCAGCCGTCGCGGCCACTACAACCCGTGGGATGTGGTCAACGGCGACCCGGATCTCAAGCGGGTGATCGATCTCGTTCAAGGTGGTCACTTCAATCATTTGGAGCCCGGCATCTTCGACGAAGTCATCGGCTCGATCACCGACTGGGGCGATCACTGGATGGTCACCGCCGACTTTAGGGCTTACGTGGACACCCAGGTCCAGGCCGCCGCGGCGTTCATGGACCGCGACCGCTGGGCGCGGATGTCGGTCCTGAACGCGGCCAGCTCGGGCAAGTTTTCGACCGACCGCACGATGCGGGAGTACAACGACGAGATCTGGCGGCTCGAGCCGGTCAAGTGATCCGACAGGGTCGGCCTCGCCGGACGGAGGTCGACCCCCCGCCGGGGGCCGCCATGGGCCTTCTCGACGTGGGCTATCGTTCTGATAGCCCACCTATCGTTTCAGCGCTTCGCTGCCCGCCGTTCCCCGAATGATCTCCTCGATAGCGCCGAAATCGCCGTGCAATCGCCGTCCAACCGGATTGGCACGCCGCTGGCTATACCTAGAGCCATGACGGATTTTGCGGCACTGACTCGTCGCCAGGCGCTCGGGGCCCTCGGGCTCGGGCTGCTCACGGCGGGGGCGAGTGACCCACGGAGGTATGGAATGTTGACGATTCGACGCGCAAACGATCGAGGCTATGCGGACCACGGTTGGCTGAAGAGCCGCCACAGCTTTTCGTTCGCCAACTACTACGACCCCGGGCATATGGGTTTTCGCCGCCTTCGCGTGATCAACGAAGACCGCGTTGCGCCGGGGGCCGGGTTCGGTGCGCACCCCCACCGAGACATGGAGATCATCTCGGTGGTGCTCGATGGTGGGCTCGAGCACCGAGACTCGATGGGCAACGGCTCGGTGATCCGGCCCGGCGAAGTCCAGCGCATGTCGGCGGGGACCGGCGTGGTGCACAGCGAGTACAACGCGTCGAAGGATGACTCGGTGCACTTCCTGCAAATCTGGATCGAGCCGGGCAAGGCGGGTATCGAGCCCAGCTACGAGCAGAAGCTGTTTCCCGCCGAGGAGAAGCAGGGCAAGCTGCGATTGCTCGTTTCGCCCGAGGGGACCGACGGCTCGCTGCGGATCAACCAGGACGCCAAGCTGTTCGGTACTCTGCTGTCTTCCGGCGATACGGTCACCCACGCGCTTTCGCCGACCCGCCACGCGTGGGTCCAGGTGGCCAAGGGGCGCATTCGCGTGAACGGCGAGCGCCTCGAGCAGGGCGACGCGGCGGCGATCAGTGGCACCGATGCGGTGAAGCTCGAAGGTGAGCGGGACGCCGAAGTGCTGTTGTTCGACCTTGCGTGATCCCTAGGCCCGGGCGTGAGGCCGTCGGCATCGCCGGCGGCCTTGCGCGCAAACCGTTGCTCAAGAGTCGAAATCCTCAATATCTTCGCCTAGATTTCCGACTGGCACGTCGCCTGCTCTCCCACCGCCTGCCGCTCGCGTGGCGAAGGAGACCAGATGACCAGACTTGACCTTAGCCATCGATGCCGTCGCGGGACGCTGCGCTTGCTGCCGGCATCGAGTCTCGCGTTGACCCTCGTCCTGACGTCCCAGGTATCGCTCGCCGAGTCGCCGCGCGACATGTCCGGCGCACCTCCCGAAGCCGCGATCGAGGACGGGTTCGAGCCGGTCGAGGAGGACCGGCGCCCGTGGCTCGGTGTCGTGCTGGACGCGGGCGTGCCGGATGGGGCGAACCTCGGGCTCGTGGCCCGTCCGTTGTCGTGGCTTCGCGCTCACGTAGGCGGCAGTTACAACCTGGCTTCGGCCGGCATCCGCGCCGGTGCCACCTACGTTCCGTTCGACTACTGGATCGTGCCTACGTTGACCCTCGAGGGCGGCCACTTCTTCACCGGCAGCGCGAAGGAGGCCATACGCCTCGTTTCTGGCGTCGACGTCGACGGGGCGCCGGAGGAGGTCAGCTATACCTACGCCAATGGACACCTCGGCCTCGAGTTTGGGGGCGACTGGTTCACCGTGTTCCTTCGCGGTGGGATGAGCTTCGTCCACGCAACATTCCGTCCTTCCGATGTGGACAACGTTCGCTTCGAAGAAAACGTCACCGCATCCGTGTGGGCGCCGAGCGCGAAGCTCGGCCT
>JANQQN010000220.1 GCA_028289325.1 Myxococcota bacterium
ACGCTCGCCCTCGCTCGATGATCTCCGACGCCCGCCCCAAAACGCCGGCCGCGCGACTCCAGCCCAGCCACAGGCGTTCGTCGTCCGGCCAGCGGTCGAGCGCGCGGCGAAGGCGCTCGTAGTCGACGTCGGGCTCGCCGGACGCTTCGAGGTTGGCGTCAGGCGTCTCGCGCACCTCGACCGTAGCCTCCCGTTCGGCGGCGGCGACGGTTTGGTCGATCTCGTCCGTCAAGGCCTCCGCATCGAGCGGGCGCTCGAGCTCGGCGGTGATTCTACGCATCGCTTCGACCGCGTGGCGGGCGACCCACGGCCGGCTGCGGGCGAGCGCCAGCTCCGTCCGCAGGCGCTGCAGTCGCCACGCGTCGCGCAGCGCGCCGTTGTCCTCCAGGCGAAGAGCCATCACTCGCAGCTGAAGGTCGAGCTCCCAGTCGTTGGGGGCCGCCGACGCGTCGACGAGGTGTTTCATGGCATCCGCCCAGTCGGTGAAGTACGCCGGGGTGTCAGCCACGGCATCGAAAGCAGGCAAGATCGCTTTCGCTTCTTCGTGGCGTTCGAGCCGGGTCAAGAGCCGCGCTTGATCGATCGTCTTGTGAACCAGCCACGAGTCGCCGCCGCCGGGGTTTTCGGCGTCGGTGTTGAACGCCAGGGCTTCTTCGAGCTTACCGAGCGCGATCAGCGCTTCGACCTTGGAGTCTCGAAAGTCGTACGGGTTGCCGGTGGGCCCGATGGCCGCCAGCTGCCGGTGGCAGAAGTCCAAGGCCTCTCGAGGTCGATCGAGATCCAGGAGCGCCGACGCGTATTCGCCAGAGATGCACCGAAAGCACGGCCAGGACGGATCGATGCGAGCGAGGGTCTCCGCGGCCACGTCGAGCCGTTCCTGTCCGTAGGCGGGCCCGTCGGTGTCGGCATAGCAGTTGGCAAGGTCTTGGACGACGCAGATGCTCTGCGGGCAAGACTTGGTGTCGTCGCGGTTGGCGAAGTCGAGCAGGTCGATAGCCTCCGGCAGCAAACCGCGGACCTCGTAGCGCTTCAAAACTCGGCTCTGCAGGTTCCAGTGGCGAATGTAGACCTCGAGCCACCGATGTTCCATGTCTCTCGCCGCGGCGAGCAGGCTGGGCACCAGGCGGTCGACTTCGTCGTGGCGATTGTCGACGACCAGGCTCGGCAGATGCAGCAGGTCGTACGCCAGGCGCTGCTGGCCCTGCTTGGCGAGCTGCTCGCTGAAGTCCTCCACCCATGCCCAAATGTCCACGTCATCGCCCTCCGTCGGCCAGGTCCAGCAGGGTCTCGAGCGCGCGACTGACGGCCGACAGCGCGTTCGAAAGATCGTTGTCGTTCGCGGTGTCTCGGTGGCTCGCCATCATCGCCCCGAACGCCTTGAGCAGCTGGGCGCCTGCGGTCTGCGCCGGGCCGTCCGCTTCGACGAGTCGATCGACCACCGGAGAATCCAGGTTCAGATAGAGCCGCGCTCGCACCGCATTGTCGACCTTGTTCGTATACAGCCTCGCCAATCCCAAGGCGCCCCGACTGATTCGCCGGTCGGCTTCATCGGCCTCCAGGCGCTCCTTGAGCTCGACCTCTCGGTCCGGAATCAGCAGCAACGGCAGGTCGGGAGGGCGAAATCGGCTCGGCACTAACGCCTGTCGGTCTTCGAGGAGCAGCGCCTCGAGCCGGCGCCGCGTCTCGCGCGGCAGGTCTGCGGGCGGAAACAGGCTTTGGTCGCCGGCCTCGGTGCCCATCTGCACCAGCGGCAAGCCGCTCTGCGCTGCGTAGCGTTGCGCGAATGGCAGTGCGCCGTATCGGTTTCCGGAGATGACGGGCACGCCGAGAGCGCGAAAGAGGGTCTCCTCGGGACTGCCGCGGGTCGCCACCGAGACGTGGAGTTTGCCCTGGCATCGCTTCGCGATGACCGGGAGGGTGAGGTCGCCTTCGCTGGTGGGGATCTTGAGGTCTTCGCGCAGAAGGTCGAAGAGCCGGTCGTCGGACAGGGCGGCGCCGAGGAGGGCTTCGTTGTGCCGAAGAAGGATCGTTCGCCAGGTCTCGGGCTGCCGCTGGGCGACGTCGTAGAGGCCATCGATGAGCGCTTGTCGGACCTGCGCGGCAATGGCGTCGAAGGTCTGATCCTTTTGGAGGTCTTCTCGGCTGGCGGTGGGCTTGAGCGCGTCACTTTCGATGACCGCGCCCGCGAAACCTGCCCACGTGGGCATGAGCTCTCTGACGTCATCGCTGACCAGCATCCCTCGAACGTAGACCGAGACGTTGCGGTTATCCGATGTACCGTATGTTGCGCCGTCCTGGATCCACAGCAGTCCGCGGCCGGCGGGGGCGAGCGAAGGGGGATCGTGGGGCTCCGTGCGCCCCGATAGCGGGAAGCAAACCAGGGGCTCGAACGTCGATTCGAAGCGCTGGGCGAAGGCGATCTCCACTCGACGTCGGCGGATCTCGGGGACGTCGTCTTGCACTCGCCACGGCACCAGGGCGTCGTTCAGCGGCGATGAGCGCTCCCCGAGGAACACCGGCAGGCGGAGGAGGGCGCAGAACCGACCCAGCAGAGTTCCCGTCATCTGTTCGTCGGTCAGCGCCCGAAACTTCGGGCTGAGGGTCAGCTCGACGCGGGTGGCGACGGCGCGCGCTGCCGCAGGGCGGACGGTATAGCGCTCCCCCGAGTGGCTGCTGAAGTGCCAACATTCGTCGGGGGACTGGTATGACGTTGTGAATAGGTCGACCCGGTCACTGATGATGTACGCGGTCAGAAAGCCCAGGCCGAACTGACCGATCAGGCCCGCCGCGGCGTGACTCTCGCGAAGGTCTCGGGTGTACCCGGACCCGACGGTGGCCAGATACCGTTCGATCTCCTCGTAGGTCAGGCCAGCACCGGTGTCCTCGACGATGAGCACGCTTCGAGACGGTTCGCACCGAACCGTGATCTTGGCTACGAAGTCGCTCGGAGACTCGAGTCTGCGTCGGATGCACGAGTCGTGGGCGTTCTGCACCAGCTCCCGCAATGCGACGGCGGGCGTCGAATAGAGGTGCTTACCGAGAACCTCGAGGAGTCCTCCGAGGTTCACTTGGGTTCGACGGAGCTCGGCCTCTTCCGCCATTGCCGCGGGGAGTCGGCTCTCCTCGGCCTCATGTCAACACCGGCGAACGGCAACCTCTGCAAGCGCCGCACGCCGATGCTGCGCGTTCGTCTCGGGCGGTGGGGACGGGTTCGCTCGCCATGAGCGATCAGGCCACAAAACCGCATGGCAACGGATGGCATCCGGGTTGCTTATACAAAGGCACGAGGACGGTGAGACCAGTTTTCGGCGTTTTGCCGCTTTCGGTCCGGAGCGTCCGTTTACTTTTTTTTCTTTTTGGCCACCCGAGATGGGCGGCATGACTTCTGACGGGTCGGGGTGGGGATCCCGATCCGCGGATGGTGGGTGGGCTTCGTCGCGGTTCGTCTCTGGGGAGAGACGGGCCGCGGCGAAGTCGTTTCCCGTTCATCGCCATTCGCCTCTGCTGGGCTGAACGCCCGGTCGCGGCTTCGCGGATAACGTGAAGGCAACCGCGTTGTTGACTCCGCTCACACTCGACGGGATGTGTCGGCGGATGCTGTTTCGGCGCCTCCTTCTCCTGTCGTCGGTGTTGGCGGTCCCAGTTCCTGCCCTCGCTCGCCCGAATCCCGTCGACGCCTTTCGCCAGCTCGAAGAGATACTGCCCACCCCCGACGAGGTTCGACTTGGATCGGGCCATCCAGGGCCCAAGTATTGGCAGCAAAGGGCCGACTACCGGATCGAGGTCGAGCTCGACGATCGCAAGCAGGGCATCGAAGGCCGCGGACGAATCCGGTATCACAATCGATCGCCCCACACGCTTACTTATCTGTGGCTTCAACTCGATAACAACATCTTCGCTCGTGACAGCGACGGGGCGCTGGCCGCGCCGAGCCCAAAGATGTCGAAACTCAACTTTCGGGACCTCGCACGACAGCTCGAGGTCGAGAAGTTCGACGGAACGATCACCTTAACCAAGGTGACCGACCAACGCGGGCGCAAGCTCGATTACACCGTGGTCAAGACGATGATGCGGGTCGAGCTCGACGCACCGCTGGAGCCCGGGAAGACCAGCGAGCTGGTCATCGAGTGGCGGTACCGCATCAACGACGCGACGGTGATTCGGGCTCGCACGGGTTACGAGTACTTCAAGAAAGACGGCAACTACATCTACGAGATCGCCCACTGGTACCCGCGGATGGTGGCCTACACCGACGTTCACGGCTGGCACCACAAGCAGTTTCTCGGTCGAGGCGAGTTCACGTTGGAGTTTGGCGACTTCGAGGTCCGCATCACCGCGCCCGCAGACCACGTGGTGGCCGCGACGGGCGTCCTTCAGAATCCGGAGGAGGTGTTGACCGCCGCCCAACGGGCTCGACTCGACCGCGCCAGGAAATCGGCGGCTCCCGTCTTCATCGTGACCCCGAAGGAAGCGAAAGCGAACGAAAAGAAGAAGTCGAGAGCGAAGAAGACGTGGGTGTTCAAAGCGAAGAACGTACGCGATTTCGCGTTCGCCAGCTCTCGCAAGTTCATCTGGGATGCGATGACCCACAAGAGCGGAGACCGGTCGGTGCTCGCCATGTCGTTCTACCCGAACGAGGCGGAGCCGCTATGGAGTCGCTACAGTACTCGCGCCATCGTGCATACGATGGACATCTATTCGCGATACACATTCGACTATCCGTACCCGGTCGCGATCTCCGTCAACGGGCCCGTCGGGGGGATGGAGTATCCGATGATCTGTTTCAATGGCCCTCGGCCCGACAAAGACGGTACCTACTTCGGAAAGACAACTGGGTGGTCACGGCGCTTTTCCAAGTATGCGCTGATCTCGGTGATCATTCACGAGGTCGGTCACAACTACTTCCCGATGATCGTGAATACCGACGAGCGGCAGTGGACGTGGATGGACGAAGGTATCAACACGTTTCTGCAGTTCCTCGCCGAGCAAGAGTGGGAAGAGGACTATCCATCTCGCCGCGGTTACCCGGAAGATATCGTGCCCTTCATGACCAGCCGAGACCAGATGCCGATCATGACCAACTCCGAGTCTCTCAAACAGTTCGGCAACAACGCGTACGCGAAGGCGGCGACGGCGATGAATATTCTGCGAGAAACGATCCTCGGCCGCGAACTATTCGACTACGCGTTTCGGGAGTACGCTCGCCAGTGGCGGTTCAAGCGGCCGATGCCCGCCGATTTCTTTCGCATCATGGAAGACGCCTCGGGCGTGGATCTCGACTGGTTCTGGCGAGGGTGGTTCTACTCGATCGACCACGTCGATATTGCAATCGGTGAGGTCAGGGAGTACGAGCTGGAGACCCGAAACCCGGACATCGACAAGCCGCGGGCCAAGCGTAAACGGGCCGCGGAGCCCGACAACATGACCGACATCCGCAACCGGGGCGTCACTCGGCTCGTTCAGAGGATCGAGGGACTAAAAGACTTCTATAACGCCTACGACGAGCTCGACGTCACCCCCGAAGACCGAGAGGCGTTCAAGAAGTACCTGAAGACGCTGGATGAGAAAGAGCGTGGCCTTCTGGGGACACAACGATCGTTCTATGTCGTCGACTTCCACAACAAAGGTGGTCTGGTGATGCCGGTGATTCTCCAGATCGAGTACGACAACGGTAAGAAGGAGCTGATGCGCATTCCTCCCGAGATCTGGGCAAAGAATCCAAGGAAGACCTCGAAGCTCTTGATGGCCAAGCGCCCGATCAAGAGTCTGCTCGTCGACCCGTATCTCGAGACCGCGGACGCGGATGTCGAAAACAATAGATTCCCTCGCCGCCCGGTGAAGTCGAAGTTTCGACTCTTCAAAGAAGCGAAGACAAAGAGTCCCATGCAGAAAGTCAAGGAGGCGGCCGAGCAAGCCGAAAAGGACGAGAAGGAACGACGCCGGCGCAAGAGCCGGGGGCCTCGATGAATCGGAGGGGATACGAGGCCGAAAGGGAGCTCGATGCGGTCTTCGCTTCGGGGTCTGCGCGGGGGGATCAGACTCCGGTCGCCAGGCTTGGACGGCTTGGGCCCCGCGCGCCGACTCCAGGTCGCTTCGGCGGTGCGTGGCGTTCAGGGGGGGCGTGGGCGGTTGCACTGGCGGCGACGCTGGTGGTGGGGCCGCCGTCAGCCGAGGCTCATCCACACCACTTTGCGCGCGGGGAGGCGGTCCTCAATGCGAAGACCGGTCACCTGGAAGTGAGTGTATCGGTCGAAGCCGCGGCATTGGCGAAGGCGGCCAAGGTCCGCAACGTCGAGGACCCGGCGGCGGCCGAAGAGACCTTCCGGGCTCGCCTCGTCGACTATCTGGGGCATCGATTCAAAGTTCGCACGCAGCGTGGCTGGGCGACGCTGAAGCTTGCCGGCTGGGAACCCGACGGGCAGCGGATGTGGATCTACTTCGAAATGCTGGACGTCAAGCGAGTGCACGGCTTGGCCATCACCTGTCGGTTGCTGTTCGACGTCGAGCCGGCGCAAGTGAACACGCTGCGGGTGAAGGCCGGCGCGTTCGGTCGGTCTCTTGTTTTCGACCGCGACCACCCCACGCGAGTTGTCGACGCGACTGCCAACTCGGGATAGGCGAGCGCGCTCGACGCTCGTCGCGAACATTCGTGCTAGGACGGCCTCATGTCTGACCTGACCTCCACTTCAGGCCGTGCCCGCTGGTTCGTACGGGGCGATATCGATGGCTTCTTTGGTCTCGCGCTCGACAACCTCGTCCAGCTCTTGCTGATCGATTCGTTGTGCCGATTCGTGCTCGGATTCCCGCCCGAGCTGGTGAACGGCCGAGTCCTGCCGGGGGCGGCGATGTCGCTCGTGGTCGGCAACTTGTATTACGCGCACCAAGCTCGGCGACTGATGGAGCGGACCGGTCGCGACGACGTGTGTGCGTTGCCGTATGGGATCAACACGGTGTCGCTGTTCGCGTACGTCTTCTTGGTCATGCTGCCCGTAAAGCTGGCGGCCGAGCAAGCGGGCTTGCGAGACCCCGCGTACGTGGCGTGGCGAGCGGGGCTGATCGCGTGTTTGGGCTCGGGGATCATCGAGGTCTTGGGGGCCGTCGTCGCCGAGCGGGTTCGCCAGATCACGCCCCGGGCGGCGTTGTTGTCGACCCTGTCGGGGATCGCGCTGGGGTTCATTTCCCTCGGCTTCTTTTTCCGGGCCTTCGCTCGGCCGCTCGTGGGGCTGACTACGTTCGGTGTCGTACTTCTCGTTTATTTTGGTCGTGTTCGTTTTAAAGGAAACCTCCCCGGAGGGCTGGTAGCCGTAGTGTTGGGCACGGCCTTGGCGTGGCTGACGGGCATCGCGCCCGCCTCCGCCGAAGCGCCTCCTTTTGCGGGCTTCTTCCCGCCGGTACCGGTCATCGGAGCGCTCGCGCAGGGGTTCACCGAGCTCGAGCTCGCGTACATCGCGATCATCGTGCCCATGGGGCTGTTTAATGTGATCGGTTCGCTTCAGAACATCGAGTCCGCAGATGCGGCAGGCGACGCCTACCCCACCGGGCCGTCCTTGGCCATGAACGGCGCGGGCACCATCGCCGCCGCGATGTTCGGCTCTTGTTTTCCGACGACCATCTATATCGGCCACCCGGGCTGGAAGGCCCTCGGCGCCCGAGCGGGCTATTCGCTCATGAACGCCGGGTTCTGCGCGGCCATCCTTTTGACGGGCACGGTCACTCTGGTCGCGTGGGCGGTCCCCGTCGACGCCGCGCTGGCCATCGTGCTGTGGATCGGGATCGTGATCACCGCCCAAGCGTTTCAGGTCACCCCGACCTCCCACGCGCCGGCCGCCGTCCTCGGCGTCCTACCCGGCGTCGCCGCGTGGGGCACATTGATGGCCAAGAACGGACTTCGCGCGGCGGGGGTCGGCACGCCAGGCGGGCCCCCCTTCTCCGGCGATCTGATCGCGAAGTTTCAACAATCCGACACCTGGATCCACGGCGCCTTCGCTCTGGAGCAGGGGTTCATCCTCATCGCCATGTTTCTGTCGGCGGCGACGGTGGAGCTCATCGAGCAGCGATTCCGCCGCGCGGCCGCGTGGATGTTCGTCGCCGCCGGCCTCGCCGCCACCGGCCTGATTCACGCCTACACGTTCACGCCGAGCGACGCGGTCGCGACGCTGGCCCCCGCGTGGCCCTGGGCTGCCGCCTACGCACTTGTCGGTACCCTGTTCTGGCTCGCCCCCCTCATCACCCGTCCCAGCGACGAAAGCCACGGCTGACGTCCGCGCCCGCGGACGCGCGGGCCCGCGTGGGGCGGTCACGAGAACGGTTGACCCAAGGCCGCCCCGGTCTCTGGGAGACCTATTCCAGCCCAGCGCGGGCGCGTTGACTCAGGCTTTGGGCGGTGCTAAGTCAATGGGTGACGACGCGGGAATAACTCAGTTGGTAGAGTGCAACCTTCCCAAGGTTGAAGTCGCGGGTTCGAGTCCCGTTTCCCGCTCTCAAAACTCCCTGACATTTCGAGATGTTGAGAAACGGCGGGAAAGCCGCTCGGTGCCTTTGACCCCTCGGGTGTCGCCACGGGTGTTGCCGTTTGCGGGTTCACAGGTCGTCCCCCTGTGGGTCGACATTATCCCATTCACGCTGCTTTCCGCCATTCGTAGCGATGGTGAAGACCGCCGATGCGAGGTAGAGCGACGACCTCCGCACCGTCTCCCGGTCGCTGTTCGATGGCTCTTGGGAGCGGACAATCCTTGTTCAATCCTAGGTGCGTCCGGTCCTCATGATGATATTCAATGTACGACCGGAGAAGCTTGCGGAGGTGGTCTTCACCGAAGGGGACGACATGGTCCAACAGTTCTCGCCTGAGCGAGCCGCCCCATCGCTCACAGATTCCGTTCTGCCAGGGACTTCGGACGCCGGTCCGAGTCGGCTTCGTACCGAAGGACTCGACCAGCCGATCGATGGCCACGGAGAACTTGGCGTCGTGATCGTAGATCAGGTACCTCGGTGCCCGATCGAATGGGAAGGCGTTGCGCAGTTGTTGCGCGACCCATGTCGAACCTGGTGTCCTCGTCACGTTGAAATGGATGATTCGCCGCCGGGCGTGATCAATCACGACCAGAACGTATAGGACGTTGAACGTAATCGTCGGAACCGAGAAGAAATCCATCGCCGCGATGCCCTCTCGGTGGTTCCGCAGGAAGGTCTTCCAGCGGTCGACTTGGTCAGGCGTTCCGGCGCGCCGAGGCATGTAGCGAGAGACAGTTCGCTCGGAAATGTCGAATCCCAACTTCTGGAGCTCGCCATGTATGCGCGGTGCGCCCCAACCGTTGTCGTTGGCCATCCTCCGGATCAATTGACGGATTTCGAGATCAACTCGAGGACGGCCCGGCGAGCGTTTTCGAGACTTCCACGCCCAGAAGATACGGAAGCCCTGGCGATGCCATCGGACGACCGTGTCTGCCTGTACGATGACGAGGGCATTACGCCAGTTCGGCCAAACGCGATGAAGAAGGACCCAGAAGAGACGGTCGCCCGCCGAAAGCGATGGGCGGGTCGCTTCTGCCTGAATACAGCGAGCTGCTGTCGCAGCGCGGCGTTCTCGACCGCGAGATGCACGCAGCCATGGAAGCCCGCGACGAGTGCGCCGAGCAGCGCGAAGAGGGCGCGAATCACCCGAGAAGACTCCGCCAACTCGACAACACGGACAAGGCGAATTCTTCAGTAATAGCGGTACGTTCGGCGTTATGGCGAGCCACACCTTGTAGACACGTTTGATAGTGACGCAGTAAAGCGCGCGGCCAGCGTAGTCGCTTTCGATCTCCCGTGCCCACCTGGGCCAGTCGAGAGATCGTCGTGGACCGATCCAATGTTCGGACAGGACGAGGTCATATGATCGTCTGGGGGTGTCGATGGGACGACGACGAAGGGCGAGGTAATCGCGTTAGTCCTAGTGTGCCATCAGGCATATCGCCTTACGACGTCACGCGCCAACCGCAAGTTTGATTGCAAAGGTATACGACGGCGCGGATCCTCTTCAGCAAGTGCAATGATCAACCGTGACGACGCGACTATCGTGTTCCGGAGTTGCTGCAGGCGAGCATCGAACTGAGGTGGTTGTGTCACGTCCAAGTCGTCGGTTATGGCACTAATTCTATTGATCCACCGATTCGGCAGTTCACTGTCGTCCGCAATTTCCTCAAAATCTCCGAAACCAATCACTTCGAACAGACGGCCTTCCATTGCAGTTTCGCGGAGCATTGTGTCGCCAATAGCGGACTGCCAATCTCGGTAGAGCCAACTCTCACGAAGTGAGAGAACTTGAACAGCGCGAGCCTGCGTCTCCCTGATGACGCGATCGTTTGGCGGCGATTTTTCATATACAGCAGCTATGGCTTCGGCTAGCTCCTTGCACAGAGAGAGCTGTTGCTCATCCGTTAGCGCCGCAGCCAGTTGACCGGGTTCGTGGACATGGGATCTGAGCACACGTTCGAGCTTGATCTGTAGAGCTTCCTTGCCACCGGGTGACCCGTTGAAGCTGTTTTTCCAGAGGTCAAGAAGCGCTTCGAGACGCGTAGCCTCGATGTGCTCTCCATCAGCTAAGCCCGCTTCTAGGTTGGCGACGGCATCTTTAATGCCTCGGATCTGCTCATCATCTCGGCCACCGAGGAAGGACAACTCTCTTTTGAAGGCTCGAATCCATCCGAAAAGTGCCGCGAGTCGATAGGTAGTAGATAGTCGTTTGTAGGTATTAAAAGATGTTTCGGGGTTAGAAAGAAGGAGATATGCTCCCCGACCCGGTTTGTGAAGTATTTCATCGAGTCGCCACAGCACGTCAACTGCAGCAGTCGACAGCGGGTCGGCGTACCGCCGAAATACTTCGAGGGAATTCCTCTTCGCCTCTCGGCTATCGAGCCATATCTTCAGAAGGAAGTCTCGTACAAAGACTATGGTAACAGCCGCGACGGCGCCTATCAGCGCTGCACTTAGCTTCTCGTTCATTGTACTTTAACTGCCACTCCCCCAGCCCAACGTGGATTCTTGGTAGACCGATAGACAACATAAAGATGTCGGCCGCTGTGGGGGCAGAAGCGGCTGCTTCTCCCCTCGGACGCGGGTGTCGTTACCGCAGCGGCCCTCTCCCTGGCGGGAGACAGTGGGTACTTTCTCTGCCGTTCGAGCTTCGACCTATAGTCGCCCTCGACCGGGAACTCGAGAACAAGGCCCTGAAGATCTTCATCGAGGAGATTTCCTTCTACGGCGACGATCCTCCGGGCGAGTACGAGACGGGCGCCATCTCGTTCACGCAGCGTTTCGGCGCATCCATGAATCTTCACGTCCACTTCCACCTGGTCACGATCGACGGCCTCTATGTCCAGGCCCCAGACGCTAGCCTGGGCTTCATCCCGGCCCGCACACCCCGAACCGCAGATTTTCGCAACGTTGCCTACCGCGTCCACGACCGATTCGTTGGCCACCTGATACGCATCGGCCGGATCGATGGCGACCATCCCATCTTTGACGATCCACCCACCTGGTCGGTGGAGGATCGAAGCGGCCAGTCCGGTTGGCTTAAGGGCGATTCGACCTCTGCCAAGGCGTGAGTCAAACCAAATGAACTCGAAGCCGGCTGTCTATTCGACGCTGCACATGTGCACCGAACGTAGATGCGCTCATTGCGTCCTCGGTGTCCGCACCTTCGGTAGTCGGACGGAATATTTGGTAGGGCTGACCATGGGCGCCACCCCGCATCGTGCTGAACGCCCGGAAGAGTGGTTGATAATTCCCGATACTTCCAGACAGGAATGGGAGGGCGGCTCTCTATCTGCCGGCTCCGCGAGAATGAGTGGGCGGCTTGCCCGCGGAAAGAGAAGCGGCGTCCCTGCTTCTCGAGGACTAGGAACGGTCAAGCCGGTGGATGGTAGTCTGTTCGTGATGGCCAGACATACGGAGTTTATCATCACTGTGTCGGTCGTGGCGGTTGGCCTCATCGGCTGCCCGCCCGATCCAGTGGAATGTGGTGTGGGCGAAGAGGCCCGATGCGACCAGAAAAACGAGGTTTGCATCTGCGGCGATCAGCGATGTGCGACGCTTTCGGGCGATGGTTTAAACGAGGCGATGATTCCCTCCGCCGCCAGTGAAGACGCTGCCTTTCGGTACACATTCGACGACGAGCCGGTGCGCGCTTCGTTGGGGGAGACGCGGATCCTCGAGGAGAACGGCGTTTCTTGCCCGGAACCACTGCAGGACCTCTGCGGTACAGACAACGCTAAGTGCGGGCCCGCGGAGGTGTGCCTTTGTGACCGAGGATATCGGCGTTGTGCGCGCGCTGCCCCCGAATGCGGCTCGGGCAACGATACCGAGATAGGCTACCGATACGGCTTCGACGGCCTTGAGCAAGGAGGACGCTGTGTCCCGCCCGATCGTACGCTCGCCCCGCTAACTCCGGAGCAATCGGTCTGTCCGGAGGTTCGGCCGCGCTGTGGCGTGCCGGAGGGGACGCCGGGTCGTATAGAGTGTGGCCAAGACCAAGTCTGTCTGTGTGGCGAGAATCGTTGCGCGTTCCTCGATCCGACATGTCCCGACCAGTACCGACGGGCGCTCGATGGCTGGCCCGACGCCGGACGGTGCGTAGCCGATGGCAGCAGCCGCGTGGCTCGCGATCAGCAGTGTCCGAATGATCCGCGCGATCTGTGTGGAACTGTTGCGGCCTTTGTGGACGGTCGAACGTGCCCGCCGAACACCCAGTGTGCGTGCGAACTCGGCCGCTGCGTGGTTCGGGACTCTTCATCATGTACCTTGTCAAACCGCCGCTTTATCCTCGACGGTCGAGATGGGGGCGACACTTGCGTGACGTCGACTCTTGCACCCGGGCTGTTGGTTCCGTTCGGCGCCACTGGGGAAGACGCTATCTGCATCGATCAACGGAGCGAGCCGATCTGCGGCCTGACTTCAGACGCGTCGAGCGAGTGCCCATCGGGCTCCGTCTGCCTGTGTTCGATAAATCGGTGCGTCGTTCGCACCATTTGCCCTGGGACATTGTCCGTCGGGGTTGCGCTGTATTTCGACCCTCAGCGCGCGTGCCTCGATCCGGAACCAGACATCGATAACGACACCACCAGCGAAGACGGACTGTGCCCCTAGGCGCTCGAGGTAACCAAGATGAGCTTTTATGTCGTTGGACTCTTAGTTCTATCGCAGGCTGCCCAGCCGTCGCCGGTGGTCCAGCCTCCCTTCGTCTTTGCGCAAAAGCCTGACCACGTGTACAAGCTGCCGCCGGGCTGGACCGTTTGTTCGCCCCCTGAAGGGCGTGCGAGTACGAGTGTTCGACTCGACCCGAGTCCCGACCGCTTCGCCTTGGATCTCGCAGAGCCCGTTCGGGAGCCGCGAGCTTTTACGCTCGCGGTCGAAGCGGCCGGACGGCCGTGTCTAATTTATCAAGCTTGGATCGCGCCGACCTTCGCGAGCAGTGTGTCGTTGCGCGGAAATATCCTGAAGGTCACTGGGTCAGCGCTGCAGTTCGCCGACTGGAGCATCCTGAGTAACGGTACACCGGTCGAGTTCGATCCGCTGGATATGCAGTCGAACAAAGAGTCGCTATATCTGTCGGTCCCCGAGGGGTACGATCGAACGGCGTCTCTGACGGCGACGCCCGAGGACCTAGTTCCACTATCCGGAGCCACATTCATCGACGACGGCGACGTAGTTAATTTTCGAAGCGTTTCGCGGACCTCGACCGAGGCGGCCACCCCTGAGATCTTCGTTCCTCGGGCTGACGGCAAGATTGTCGCGCCGTCAGGGCTGCGTATCTGCGAGGGTAATGATGCCGTCCGGAGTATTAAGGTAAAGTCTATAAAGGCGATTCGGGTGGTCGATCGGGGCGAGGACTGTACTGGTACCGCTCCCCGCAAGGCGGACGTTTGGCCACCGACGCTTCACAAGAGTGATATCGTCTCGGTTCGGTTTGAAATGATGATGGGAGACCCGAAGCCGTGGTTGCGCCTTCACGTTACCCTCGGTAGCGACGCAGCCGTCGAGCACCGAAAAACGCTCGCTTTGTGTCCTACTGGCGTCACTGGTTGCTGGGTCAGCGCAGCTGACGATCCATGGTTGGATAATTGCGAAGGACGCCGGTGCACCTACGACATCGACGGGATTGATTCCCTAGGCCAAGCGACAGAGCCAATCGAGGTACGTCCACGGGGCCTGCCGCCGAACAAGACGGTGTACTTGGATGGAAAGCGATTCGACCCGACGACTCCACCGAAATGGAAGAGCGGCACAAGTGTTTGGGTGGTGCCGGAAGCGTTTCAAACGACTCAAGTCTTGGGCACCGTCGGTGCCTTCCAGGTCGAGTTACCACAGCAGGTGGCTCTCCATCTCGACGATCGGGATACTTTAGGGTGTACGATTGGAGCCGATCGGAAACGTTTCTGTGGGCGCATCTGGAAGACGGAAGGTTCGGCTCAGATCGCATTGCTCCCCGCGGTGAGCAGCGCGCTCAATACAAAGCGAATCGTGAAATTCGAGATCCCGAAGTCGGGTCGGTCGTTTGCGAGTTCAGTCGTGGCCGACACAGTGACACGGATGACAATCGAGGCTCGTCTACGGTCCGACTGTGTATACGAAATGCGGCAGCTCACGCGCGCCCCCGGTGGTCACCAGCAGACCGACACCTTGATCTCGGTTGCATCGAGCGAATCGGGATGCTGGCCGGCCCGGCTGTCGCCGAAGGCGACCGCCGACTCCTCAGCTTTCGTTTCCGGCCTAGACCTGCACCCCGTGAACCTGGTCGCGGGGCTTTACCGTCTTCGGTTCTCCACGAATCCTGACAAGCTGCCAGCTGCGCCGTTGTCCATCGAGCTGCGCCGCCCCGACAACACAAAGCTGGATGGCAGTGTACTCAAGATCGCGTTGTCGGAGGCACCACAGGTAAGCCTTCCCATCGGAGTGAGGACGCAGACTAAGCCTATTCGTAGTGCCCCCTTCGCTTTGGACCCGATCCGGCCCGGCCCTAAAGGTAAGCTTGCGGCCGAACGTGACAATATTCTTCGGTTGACTAACATGCGGCCGGCATCAGCGTGGCGCGTCAGCACTTTGCACCCCGACGAGGTCGGCCGTTGCCAGTTCGATCCGAAGCCCACTCAGTCGGCGCTCACCCGAGCGGAGCCGGGCCGGCCGTTGGTGCTAGATCTGGAGAATCAGCTCTGTATGCGGCCTCGTCATCCGTTCGCTGCGAAGGCAGCCAAGCTTCGAGTCGCGGGTAGGGCGGATGCCCGGGATGTGATATTGCGGCCCGAGCTGCAGAGTCTCGTGGCCAAAGCTGGAACCCTCAGTCTTGGCTTCAGGGACTTTGAGTTGCCGCAGGCAATCGAGTATCGGGTTCCCCTAGACCTCGCTAGTCAGGTGTTTCTGGACTGTCCGTATCGCGACGACAAGAGAGTCGATGGACGGGATTCCTACGCGGTGCCCGCTACGCCGTCGGGTTTCGCGAAGTGTCGCCTGGGGCTGGTCATTCCGTCGGCGGCGATCGCGCCTGGTACGCATCTTCGCCAGCAACAAGTAAACGATTGGCTTCTCCGGAGTATCGGCCCGCAGGTGCTTGTAGTTTACCTGAGGAAGAAAGGCGCGTCGCAGTCCGTCAAAGCCGGGACCGTCTACTTCGGCTACGACTTCTACAACTTCGATGAGGTTCGTTCGCGAGCCAATGCGGTCGAGGTCATCGTCCCGGTGCGGGGGTGGTCGCCACTTATGCAGGGGCTAGTCAAGCGTGCGGAGGCGTATAACGTAGAGGTTGGCTACGAAGAACCGGATCGATATCAGCACGCGCCAGCCAGTCGAGTCACGGCGCGAACATCGAAGTTTATTCAGAAGATGAGGCGCGCGTCGCCCCTCGCCGATGCGCTCTGGCCGGGAGGCCATGGGATTCGAGGTAGCGTGGGCGTCCTGGCGGCAACAGTGTATCGAGTTCCAGCGGCCCCCGGTGGCGACACGAAGTCCTCGGAAGCTCGCAAGCCGCAGGAGATTACGATCGACGGTGGGCTGATCGCTCAGTTCGAGGTGTGGGATTATCGTCGGAACCGGCCCTGGCTAATCCTTAACCCGCAGCTTCTTGTCGGCGTGCTTCCGTTGAGCAACCGCGACCCGGAACTAGACTTTCGATTCATCACCGGAATCGGGTTGCGAGCACCGTTTGGATCGAAACCGGAGAGTCCGGTTGATGTGGGGCTGTCGCTGACAGCGATGCTAGAATTGTCGACCCAAGGCGGAGCCGCCTGGCTCTTCGGACTGCAAGGAAATATCAGCTCCCCGACGATCTTCGACTAGATGCCGTCTTGGCTACTTCGGTCGTCCACGTCGATGCTGATGTCACGCAGCTATTCGATACTCGTGATGAAGTCCGCCCAACACCGGGAGTTCGACAATTGCGCTTGCTTTG
>JANQQN010000229.1 GCA_028289325.1 Myxococcota bacterium
GCCCCGAGGTGCAGGGTCGGCGACCGGCGCCGGGCCGACGCGGCCGCCGTCTTCGACGCCGCGCACGAACGCTTCGCCTCCCCTGCCCTCGTCGGTGCGTCGCGCCGGGCAGCGGGCGGCGCCGACCTCGCGGCCATCGTCGGTTCGGGTGACCCCAGTGCAGGCGCCGCTGGCGGCACCGGCGGTGGCCGACGAAACCCGCGCTGACGGTTGGTCGACCTTCGATGAGCACGAGCCGACGGAGCCGGTAGGGGCATCGCTAGACCGAATGCCGACGATGGAGATCCACGCCGGACGCCGGCGGGAGGTCGAGCTGTGGCTGGAGGTCCCTCCCACGGTGGTCGGCCCTCGTCGACTGGAGGAGGGACTGCGGCTGATTCGCGAGCTGGGCACAGCGCGGAAGGGACTGTCGCTGTCGGTCGACGGACGACGATTTCTGCCCGTGTTTCGCGTCGCGCGTCAGCTCAGCGACGGGCTGGGGATGACCGGACCCTTGGACGCGAGCGCGCCGCTGCAGGGGACGCTCACCGATACCACCACCCCCCTGCAGGTGATCGGGGAACGCGCTCGAGCGGGGTCGACGGGAAAGCTCACGTTCCTGCGCCACGAGCCCGACTTTCCCGAACGGGTGAGCTTCGACCTCGTTGAAGGGCGGATGGTCGACGCGACCGGGTCCAGCGCGCCCCTGGCGGCATGGTCTCGGCTTCTGGCCGACCCTCACCTCCCGGAGGGGATGGCCGCGCGGGCTTTCGCGGTCGTGGTCGGCGAAGACCTCCCGATTTCCGACGTGGGCAGTCCCACCCTCTTGGCCGCTCTCACTCGAGCGAGAGCCCACGAGGCGGAAGCTCAGCTGGAGGCCGTTCTCTCTTGGTCGTGGGCTCGCTTCGCGTTCGCCCCCGGGCCGGCGATCCCCGCCGGCGACCGGGTGACCGACACCATCCTGTTGCCCAAGCTGGCGGCCTGGGTGCGCGCCCACCACAGCGCTTCGGAGCTACGAGACCGACTGATGCCGGTGTTCGCCCGTCCACTCGAGCGAGCGGAAGACTTCGACGTCGTCGTCGGGCATCTCAAACTGACCGCATCACTGTGGGCGTTCGTAAGTCGCCTCGGCCGTGGCGACCCTCCCCGTGACGCGCTGCGCGCGGCGACGGTCAAGGACGAAGCGCAAGCATTGGCGGTGGCGCATACGCTGGTCGAGCTCGGCGTTCTGATCCCGGCCTGACGGCGGTCGCGGGGGCGTGGTAGCTGTGGCTCATGTACACGGACTACCTGATTCTCGGGGGCGCCGGCCTCGTGGGTACCCAGGTCGTACGCCACATCGTCAGGATGCTGAAGCCGCATCGCCTCCTGATCGCGTCGCTGCTGGAGGAAGAGGCCCGCGACGCCTGCGAGCGCCACGAAAGCGAGTTCGGCAAGTCGATCTCTTTCGTTCCCGTGTGGGGCAATGTCTTCGTTCCCACCGAACTCGCGAACCTGCCCCGCCGGACCCTGCTGGAGAACGACCAGCATCGCCGATACTTGCTCGACACCGTCTACGGCGACTTTGAACGCGCCTACGAAGAGAATCACCTCGTGACCCTCCTTCGGGACTACCAACCTCAGGTCGTCGTGGACGCGGTCAACACCGCAACCGGGATTTCATACCAGGACATCTTCGACGGCGCGGCTCGAGTCCGGGAGTGGATCGGGTCCGACGGGTACGATGCGGAGGGCATTCGAGATCTGGAAACGTTTCTATTGTCCCAGTCTCTCCCCCAACTGATCCAACACGTTCGCTTCGTTCACCGAGCGACGGCGGAGTACGGGACGGCGGTGTACCTCAAAGTCGGCACCACCGGGACCGGGGGCATGGGCATGAACGTGCCGTATACCCACTCCGAGGACCGACCGTCGAAGAAGATCCTGGCCAAGAACGAGGTCGCCTTCGGGCACACCGGACTGCTGTTCCTGCTCGCCCGCACGCCGGGCGCGCCGATCGTCAAGGAGGTCAAGCCGGGGGCCATGATCGGGTACCGCGCCGTCGCCGTGCGAGAGGTCGAAGACAAGCACGGCAACCGGAGCCTGTACGTTCCTAAGCCCGTGGAGCTGAAGGGCGGAGGCGACCTCAATCTCTGCGACGACGACGACAACTACGATCGGGCAGGGAGCTTGACCGTCCCCGTCGTCGACACCGGCGAGAACGGCGTCTTCACCCGGGGAGAGTTCTCGGCGATCACCGCTTTCGGGCAGATGGAGTACATCACCCCGGAGGAGATCGCTCGCACCATCGTGCAAGAGATCCGGGGCGCGAACACCGGCCGCGATGTCATCTCCGCCCTCGACGGCTCGGTGATGGATCCGACGTACAAAGCGGGGCTGGTGCGGGGGGTCGCCCTTCGCGACCTTCAGGTGGAAGAAGAGCGTTCGACCGCCGCCGGGTGCATCCCGTCGATCGCGCTGGGGCGGCTGGGGCCGCCGGAGCTGTCGAAACTCCTGTTCGAAGCGGCGCTGATCAAACACGTGTACGGGGCGGTGGATGCGGTGCTGAGAGACCAGGCCCCCGACGAAGACGTCGCTCGCCGGTTGGTCAACGCGCTGGAGCCGTCGGACGTCGGCCGCGCCGCGCCGTCGATCGGCATCCCGGTGTTGATGCCCGACGGGCGGACGCTGGTTCGGGGGCCGAGGATCAACGTGCCGGAGATCGAAGGACACAAGAAGGTGGTCCCGATCCAGGCCCCCGACGTCGACGCCTGGGCCCGACGCGGCTGGGTCGACCTTCGGCCGGCCAACGTCGACCGGTGGCGAGAGCGGATCCGTCAAATGATGCAGAGTCGTTCGGACCTGCGGGAGGTGGGTTCGGCCGCGGCGACCACCCACTCGTTCATGACCGACCGCTTCGAGCCGGGGGAAATGGTGGCGTGGATCTTCAACAACGAGATGGACGGGTTCCGCATCAAGTAGTCTGCGGGCTCACTCTCAGCCGCGAGGGCGCGCCCTCTTGCTCGGCCAACGTGTCTTCGAAGAAGTAGTTGAAGTCCTCGGACTCTTCGGCGTGCAGGATCTCGTAGGCGTGGGCCGCGGTGGTCGCGTGGTACAGCTGGTCGCGGATGTTTCGCTCCGAAGAGATCGCGCGCGCGAAAGACGCGAGGACCTCGAGGTGACGGTCGCGGTGGTCTTCGGGGGTGGCGAGGACCACGATCGCGTGTACGGGCCGGCCGTCGGGGGAGTCCCACTGAAAGCCGTCTTTCGATAGCCCCACCACGCCGGCGAACTCGGCGCCCATCTTCACCCGACCGTGGGGCATCATGAGGCCATGGCCGAGGTGCCACATCTCGATGTTCTCTCGGGCCAGGATTCCGTCGAGGAACGTCTGCTTGTCGGACTTCACGTCGTGGGTGCGGAACAGGTGGTCGACGAGCTTGCGCATCGCCTCCTCCTGGCTGCGGGCCTGAAGGTCGACGATGATGTCTTGCTCCCGGATGAAGTCGAACAGGCGAGGGCGATCGCGGCCGGTCTCCCCGGCGCGCCCGAGGGCCCACCGCGTCGCCGAGGGCCCCAAGAACTGGTTGATCGCGAGCGCGGATAGGCCCACGGCCAAAATGCTGTCCGCCCACGCGGCCATCTGGGGCGTGTTCTGGACGAGCACGATGAGGCCGATGGCCACGCCGCCGTGAGGCAGCAGAGCCATGCCCAGGTAGTTACGGACGCGGCGAGGCGCTCGGGCCAACGACATGGCGCTGAACGCGGATAGATTCTTGCCGATGAGCCGTGCGCCGAAGAACAGGGCGATGAGCCCGGCCATCGGTACGACCTGGCTGAAGTTCAGGCGCATGCCGGCGAGGGTGTAGAACGCGGTGAACAGCACGCTGGAGAACGTATTCAGGTACGCCTCACCCGAGCGTTCCTTATCGGGCATGACGTTGGCCAGGACCGCCCCGAGGAGGGTCACGGTCAGGATGCTGGACACCTCGAGCCACTCCGCGGCCCCCCAGGCGAGGAGGATGGACGCGATGAGGCTGGTGCCGAGCAAGCGGGGGCCGACCACGGCTCGGGTTAGCACCACGGTCACGATGGCCGTACCGCCCGCGACCCCGGTCGCGAAGCCAACGTCGCGAGCGAGTCGCTCGAGGACGTTCGCCACCAGCTCGTGCCCCGCGACGTTGTGGGCGAGGACCACTTCCGACGCGACGACGAAGATGCAGACCGCCACCATGTCGATCAGCGCGACGCTGCCGATGAGCGTCTTGACGAACACGCCGCGAGCTCGGGCCTCTCGGATGACGATCACCGTCGTTCCCGGCGCCCCGGCCACGGCGATGGCCGCGAACAGCAGACCGTGCTCGAACGATAGTCCGCCCAACCCGACCATCGCTGCCACCACCAACGCCGGGGTGATCATCAGTTCCGTCAGCATGATCAGGAACAGCCGGCGTTGCGCGTTGATGAGGCTGAGCAAATGCAGATGGGAGCCGACGGTGAACGCGATGTAGCCGAGGACGAAGTCCGATAACGGCTTGAACGTCGCTAGCCGATCCGGGGCGAGGATCTCGAAGGAGAAGGCGCGCAGGATGACCCCCGTGAGGATCCAGCCGGTCACGCGGGGCATACGCGCCCGCGCCGCCAGTTCACCGCCGATGATGCCCACCATCAACACGATGGCGAGGGGAAGCAACGGTCCGAAGCTCATAGTGAGCTCCACCGGCCGAGGTTACGGGCGACGGGCGGCGCCAAGCACCGAAGAGGAGCTAGGAATACGATTTCGAGGATATACGCCGAGCCTCGACGCGGTCGCAATGGCCTTAGGCTCGACTCCGGTCGGTTTTTTACGAACATCGACGGTTGTCAACGCAAGTCATGCACTGCGGCAAGGCGCAGTCCACGACGTGCACTTGGCACTGAAGTCTCAAGCCGCGGCGTTGGAAAGATACCTGCAACGGGGACGAAGGATGACTGCCACGATAGCTTTCGGAACCCTCGCCCTCGTCGCGGCCATCGGTCCGGTCGAGGAGCGATCCTTCGACGGAAAGAACCTCGAGCGGCTGGTGATCAAGAGCGGGCGCGGCCAGATCGAGCTGTCTGCTCGGGATACGAACACGCTCACCGTGCGCGCCACCAAGAAGACGTTCGACGACGGCTGCCGGCTGGAGATGGCCCGGGAGGGCGACGAGGTCGTCCTCGAGAATCGTCAGCCGCGCGAGGGCGGCTGGGACTGGGAATCCGGCAAAGAGCGCCCGAAGTGCGAGGTCGACTTCGTCGTCGTGGTGCCGAGTCGGCTCGCTGTCCAGGTCAAACTCGGTAAGGGCGATGTCACCGCGGGCGGCGCGTTCGGCGACAGCACGTTCAAGATCGGAAAGGGCGACGTCCGCACCACAGGGAGCATTCAGGACCTGCGGGTGGCCCTCGGCAAAGGCAACATGAACCTCGATGGGCTGGTCGGCCGCGGACGTCTCAGCCTCGGCAAGGGCAACGTCGAGGTGACGTACGACCGTATCCCCAAGGACGGAGAGCTGACCATCAAGGCCGGCCGTGGCGACGCGGCGGTCTACCTGCCGGCGTCGGCAAGGGTCCGCGCGCGGCTGGTGGCGGCCCGCGGGCGTCTGAAGAACGAATTTCCCAACGACCCCGACGCGACGTTTCGGGTCACGATGAAAGCGGGTCGGGGGGACCTGGCGATTCGAAAGCGCTGACCGACGAGCTTTGGGGCGGGGTCCGCTCCACCAAAGGAGCGAAGTCGTTCCCCGTGGGGTTTTGAAAGACCCTCAGGTCAAAGATGGGAATGATCGCCAGCAGGTGATCCATGATGTCGGCCTGGATCTGTTCGTACGGCGCCCAGCTTTGCTCCTTGCTGAAGACGTAAAGCTCGAGGCCCACCCCGTGGGGCCCGGGCGCTAGCTGTCGGACGAGGAACGTCATGCCGCGCTCGTGGATCTCCGGGTGGGCCCGCAGGTATTCGCGAACGTAGGCCCGAAACGTTCCGAGGTTGGTGAGTCGTCGACGGTCGAGCTCGGACGCCTCGGCTTCGACCGTCGCGTTGGCCTCGGCGATCTCGGCTTTCTTGTCGGCCAGGTAGCTCCGCAGGTGGCGGATCTTGGACAGCTTGGCCTCCAGCTCGGGATCGAGGAACCGGATGCTGGTCATGTCGAGGTAGATCGCGCGCTTGATGCGGCGCCCACCCGAACGCCGCATGCCGCGCCAGTTTTTGAACGCGTCTTCGATGAACCGGTGGGTGGGGATGGTGGTGATGGTCTTGTCGAAGTTCTGAATCTTGACCGTGTGCAGCGCGATGTCGATGACGTCGCCGTCGGCGTCGTACTTGGGGAAGGTGATCCAGTCGCCGATCCGAACCATGTCGTTGGTGTTGAGCAGAATGCTCGCCACGAACGAAAGCAGCGTGTCGCGAAAGAGAATGAGCAGGACCGCGGTCAACGCGCCGAGGCCGCTGATGAGGCCCCACGGCGATCGATTGACAACCGTGCCGAAAATGACGATGCCCCCGACCAAAGAGGCGACGATCTTGAAGATCTGGATGTAGCCTTTGATCGGGATGTCGAGCGCGTACTTCGATTGGTTGTAGATGTCGGATGCGGCGTCGAGGAACCGAAACAGCACCAAGATCAGCACCACCTGCATGTAGGCGAGGAGCAGCCGCTGCAGAATGTCTTGCGCCTCGGTGGCGAAGGTGTAGGCGGAGTAATATGCGACCAGGGCCGGCGCCAGCCAAGCAACGGCGTTGAACACGCCTCGCTTGACGATCACGTCGTCCCACCCCGCCGCCGTCTTGCGCACGAAGAACTCCACCGCTCGCAATACGACTTGCTTGGCGATGAAGTACGCGACGACGGCGGAAACGATCATCGCCGTGTAGCCGACGGCCCGGGCCAGCAGCTGCTCGGGGGTCCCGAATATCTCTTCGAGCTGAGGCATCAGGGCTACCGCGGAGGCGCGCGATCGTAGGGCCAGACCTTCAGGTTGTCGTAGCGAAGCTGACTCTGCCAGTTCGACAGCGCGAGCCGGTCGTTGCCGGGGCCTTCGAGGGGGTTCGGGTCGCGGTAGCGCATGTACGGTTGGCCGTCGATGTACCAGTCGATGTCGCCGCCTTTCTTCTCGATCCGCCAGCGGTAGGTCGTGTTGGCTTTGGCGTTTGTCGGCTTCTTGGTCTTGCGATCCTTGCCGTGTTCGTCGAGGCGGGCGATCGCCGACAGGGTGTTGTTCCAGCCCCCCAAAATGAACACGTAGCCCGATTGGTGGGTCCGGCCGTCGGTCATGAGCTCGACCTTGGCGTCGGCGGCCGAGGTTTCGCTCGTCACCTCGATCTCGACCACCACGTCGGCGGGCAGCGCGGCTCGAAGAAAGAGCGGGGCGTTGTTGGCGCCGGTGGTGAACACCGCGCCCCGATCGATGACCCAGTGGCCGCCGCTTTGAAACCAGGCTTCCCCGAGGGCATCGCGCTCGAAGTCGTCGGCATAGGGAACGGTGGTCACCGCGGGCTCCGCCCCTTTGCAGCCGACCGCGGCCAGGAGCATGAGGCCGATTCCGATCCGCCGATACATGGCGCAGATGGTTGGCCGGCGGCGGGGGGCAGTCAACCGCGGCCCATCGGACCGCGCCCCCCGGGCCGGCCCCCGCTCCGAGCAAGCAAGCTTGCTCCGATGGCCCCCCGGTCGGCGTAGGGGACCGATCGGCGGCCCGGCATTCGCCAAAGGATCGCGGTCCTGGCGCGTGATCCTCCCCAATCCCCGGCCCTCGGCCGCCGGTCCGACGCTCGGTCGATGGGTCCTACGGAGGCCGGGGCCGGCCCGCGGTCAGACCCGGGGTGTCTTGGCTTGACTCAACCGAGATCCTCAACAATACCGACCCCCTCGTGAGCGCAGCGACCACCCCGCCCGAACGACGGCGATTCGCCGACATGCCCCTATCTCCCGAAGCTCAGGCCGGCGTACAGGCCCTGGGATACGAGTACGCGACCCCGGTGCAGGCCGCGGTGTTCGAGCGGGTCATCGAAGGTGGCGACTTCATGGTGCAGGCCAAGACTGGGACCGGCAAGACGACCGCGTTCGGCTTGCCGCTGGTAGAGAAGGTCCGCATGGACGGGGCCACGGATCCGCAGGCGCTGGTCCTGTGTCCGACCCGCGAGCTCGCGGTACAGGTCGCCGAGGAGATCGCCGAGCTCGGTGATCCGAAAGGAGTTCGGGTTCTGCCCATCTACGGTGGCGCGCCGATGGCCCCCCAGCTGAAGAGCCTGAAGGCGGGGACCGACGTGGTCGTCGGGACGCCGGGGCGGGTGCTGGATCACATTCGACGCCGGACCCTTCGCCTGGTGCACGCCCATATGGCCGTCCTCGACGAAGCCGACGAAATGCTGTCGATGGGGTTTTGGGAAGACGTGACCGAGATCCTGCGTCAACTCCCCGACGAGCGTCAGACGCTCCTGTTTTCGGCGACCCTCCCTGACCAGATTCGGAAGACGGCGCTGGCGTGCATGAAAGACCCGTCGCTCATCGACATCAGCCGCGACGAGCTGACGGTCGAGGGGATCAAGAACGTCAGCTACAAGAACGACGATCGGCTCCCGAAGCCTCGAAACCTCCTGTACATCCTCGAGGTCGAACGTCCGGAGAACGCGGTCATCTTCTGCAATACCCGCGATGACTGCTCGATCCTGGCCGCGTTCTTGCGACGCCAGGGGCTCCACGCCCTCGCCCTATCCGGGGAGCTGATTCAGAAGGATCGCGAGAAGGTCATGCGGCGGATGAAGGCCGGAGACCTCAAATACCTCGTGGCCACCGACATCGCGGCGCGAGGCATCGATATCTCCGACCTGTCCCACGTCGTGAACTACTCTTTGCCCGACTTTACCGAGGTGTATCTGCACCGGGTGGGGCGGACAGGACGAGCGGGCAAGAAAGGGACGGCGATCTCGCTGGTCAGCGGCCGGGACGAGATGACCTACACCGAGCTTCAGCGGAACTACGACATCGAGTTCGAGGAGCGCCTCCTGCCCGACTACGAAGAGATCAACCGGCTGATGGCGGAGCGCGTCGCGGCCGAGCTCCTCCAGGTGGCTCGCGACACCGAGATCACGTCGTTCCTGAAGCTCGCCGACCACCTGAAGGCCACCGAGGCGGGCACGGAAGTGATCGCCTTTCTTCTTAAGCAGCACTTCGCGGCCCTCGAAGAGGAGCGCGCGAAGATGCCGGTGGAGCTCAAAGGCAGCGCGCCGGTCGAAGACGACGACGACCGACCCAAGAAGCGCAAGAAAAAGAAGCGCAAGGACCGCGACGAAGACGAGATGATCGTCGGCGCCGCGCCGTCGGACGACGCGCCGGCCCCCAGGAGGCGGCGCCGTCGGTCCGAAGACAATCCCGACGCGCCCGAAGCGGCGGCGGCCGCGCCCCGTCAGACGCCGGCGCCGGCGCCTCACCCCGCGGAGACCGCGCGCTTGTTCATCAATCGGGGCAGCACTGACGGCTACGACGAGCCGCAGATCGCGCAGCTGGTGGTCGATTCCGCGGGGGGCGGTGGGGTCGATGAGATTCGCCGGATTCAGCTGCGAAAGACCCATGCTTTCGTCGAAGTGACCCCCGAGCTCGCTGACGCGGCGGTGGCCGGGGCCGCGCGCGGTATCGAGCGGGAGGATAAGCCGGTGGCCATCGAGCGG
>JANQQN010000237.1 GCA_028289325.1 Myxococcota bacterium
CCCCTACATGCTGAGCCGGTCGCCGTGCGGCTCCAGCTCCGGCAGCGGGGCCGGGGTCGCCGCCGCCCTCGCCGCGGCCGCGGTGGGGACCGAAACCAACGGATCGATCATCTGTCCGGCGAGCCTGAACGGAATCGTCGGCTTCAAGCCGACGGTGAAGCTGGTGTCTCAGGAGCGGATCGTGCCTATCTCTTCCACTCAAGATACCGCGGGCCCCATGACCCGGACCGTCACCGACGCCGCGCTCATGCTCCGCGCGATGGTCGACCGTCCCGACGCCCCCGATTACGCGGCCGAGCTTCGCACCGACGCCCTCGAAGGGGTCCGGATCGGCGTCCTCAAGTCCGCGGTCGGCAGCCGCGGCGATGTCAAAGCCCTGTTCGAGGCCGCGCTCGCGGTCCTGAAGGACGCCGGCGCCACCCTGGTCGAGATCGAGGATTACAAGCGCCCCAAAAACGTCGGTGAAGACGAGTTCAAGCTCCTCAAAGCCGAGTTCAAGGCGACCCTGAACGCCTACCTGGCCGACACGCCGACGACCAACACCGTCCGTAGCCTCGCCGACCTCATCGCGTTCAACGAATCCCAACCCGCAGCCCGGGAGCTGGCCCTGTTCGGCCAGGAGATCCTGAAGATGTGCGAAAAGGAGCCGGATCTATCTCATCCGGACTACATCTCGGCACGGGATCGGGTTCTGAAAGCCGCCCGGAAGGACGGTATCGATCGGCTGCTGAAGGCCCACGACGTTCAACTCTTGATCTCCCCGTCGCGGGGTCCCGCGTTCTTGATCGATGCGGTGTACGGCGACCACCTTCCGGGAAGTATCGGCGCCGGCTGGATGGCGGCCATCGCCGGCTACCCGCATCTGTCGGTGCCGATGGGATTGGCCCGTGGTCTGCCCGTCGGCCTGTCGTTCATGGCGACCGCTGGTCAGGATGCCGCGGTCCTCGCCGCCGGCTTCGCCTACGAGCAACGACGGCCCGCGATCCCCGCCCCGAAGTACCTGCCCGCGGCCCACGCCCTGCCCGACGTGGGGGCGGCGATGGCCCGGCCCTCGCCCGTGCCCCCCGCGCCCTCGGCGAACGCGACCGAGACCCGGTGACGACGTCGGCCGAGCAACGGTGGCGAACCCTCGGCGTCGATTCGAGCCTGAAAGACGCGCCCGCCGGCCGGTCGATCCGGGCCCCCGAACCGCCGGTTTCCTCGGCCGCGGTCCGCGGCGGGGACATCGAAGTCCGGGCGCCGATCGCCGAAGGCGGGATAGGCGTGGTCATGCTCGCTCGCCAACACTCGCTGGGTCGAGACGTCGCGGTGAAACGGGTGCGCAAGAGCCTGGTCGCGGCCGGGCTCGACGGCGCGGCGTTGATCGCCCGCGGACCGCAGGGTGGAGGAACGCGGTTCGCGGTGGCAACTGGGGCGGCGGTGACCATCGAGTGAGCGCCTGGTCGTCACCTCAATCCGTAACCTGGATCCGCACCCTGTACGTACACGCAACGCTTGGCCAGGGTTTGGATATCCGGACCGAAGCCCTACACTTCGCCCACCATGGACCGTCGTCGCGGCCTTCCATTCGAAAGACCCACCGTCGGGTCCTGGGCCCTTTACCGAAGGGCAGTTCACGCGGGGGTGGTGTTGGCGGCATCGATACTGAGCGCCTGCATTCGCTCCCCGAGCGACGTCCCGCCGCCGGGCGAGGGCGGCATTGTAAGCGGACGGGTGGTCGTGCGCGATGTGGTTTCAGGACAGAACGTCGGCGCCCCTGACGTCACGGTGTCGATCCCAACCCTGGGCCTGAACCGATCGACCGACGACAACGGCACGTTTTCGATCGAACGAGTCCCCGTCGGTCAGTGGCCGCTGCAGCTGACGCAGTCACGGCCCTTCGACGCCGATCGGATCCGGGTCGTCGGCCCCATTCAAATCCTCTTCGACGGTCAAAGCGAGAACCTGCGCGATCTCGAGCTCCAAGATAACGGCGGGTTGGCGGGCGAAGTCCGCTTGAGCGACGCTCCGGGTCCCGGCGGTGCGGGCGGTACCCTCGTCGTGATCTCTCAGACCGCCTTTCGGTCGGTCACCAACGAGTTCGGCGAGTACCTGTTCCCGCAGCTGCCCGAAGGCAAGTTCACCCTGGTCGCCTTTCGCAGCGGGTACGCGCCAGGCCGGCTGGATATCGACGTCCGGCCGACGACGATTCAGACCGCCCGCCCCATCACCCTCGTTCCCGGAGAGCTGCCGACCCGCGACGTGGCCGGGACGGTGCTCACCCCCGAGACGCTGGATGCATCGATGGCCCGAATCGAGCTGACCAGTGAACAGGGCGTCTCGATCACCATTGGCGCCGACGTCGGCGCCGACGGTACCTACACCGTCGAAGGCGTCCCGGTCGGGGTGTACACCGTCGTCGCCGCCCTCCCCGGCGCGGTCACGGTATCGGTATTCGGGGTCGCGGTCCTGCCGGAAGCGATCTTGGGCCTCGGTCCGATTCGGCTGGTTCCCCGGCCCACCGACGACTTCGACGCCGACGGCCGACCCGACGACGACGATGAAGACCGCGACAACGACGGCTGCAACAACGGCGTCGATACCGCGCCCGAGGATCCTTCCCGCTGCGCCGATACCGATGGCGACGGCATCGACGATCTCTTCGACGTCGACGACGACGGCGACACCCTCACCGACGCCGAGGAAGAGTCGCCCGGCGTCGACGGCGTCATCACCGATCCGAAACGCGCCGACAGCGATACCGATGGGTTTCGAGACGACGTGGACCTGTGTCCGGTGGTCCCGTCGTCGGTCAATGACCCCGCGTTTTGCACCGACGCCTCACCGATCGGCCCCGCCCCCGAGGTCACCGGGTTTCAACCCGCCGCAGCGCAGGTCGGCGAGCCGGTCGAGGTCTTCGGCCGTCACTTCATCCCCGGTCCTTTCACCCGCGTCGCCTTTGGCGACGGGACCGTCGCGACCCCTGCCGCCGGCGACGTGACGGCCCACCAGATATCGGTGGTCGTGCCCGAGGGCGCCAAATCGGGCCCCCTCACGGTGTTCAATCTCGGCCGAGTGGTGACCTCGACGGCCACCTTTACCGTGCGGCGACTTCCGGAGCCCCTGCAGTTTGAACCGACGGCGGCCGCGCCGGGGGCGACGGTGGCGGTGTTCGGGCGAAGCTTCGAACCCCCGTTGACGGTCCGGATCAACGATGCCCTCGCCCAAACCGTGGCCTGCGACGATGGCATCGTCCCCCCTACCGGCCTCGAGGCCGTGTGTTTCATCGTGCCCGACCAGGCGCTCTCGGGTCCGATCACCATCACCACCCCCGTCGGCGCCGCCGACACGTTGGCCACGTTCTTCGTCTTGTCCGGGCCCCGGATCGACGCCCTGATTCCATCGGTGCTTCCTCCGGGGGGCCGCCTAGAGATCGTCGGCTCCGGCTTCGGTCGAGGCCCGGCTGACGTTCGGTTCGGCGGCGGCGCGGTCGCCCCCGCGGACCTGGTAACCGACACCCTGATCCGGGTCACCGTTCCTCCGACCGCGACCACCGGGGCCGTGGTGGTCGAATCCGCGGCCGGGAGCGTGATGTCCGCCGACCCTCTCGTCGTCGAAGCGCTGATTCCCGCCGCCAGTCGGATGTTCCCGACCCTCGCCGAGGTTGGAGATCGGCTCGCGATCGCCGGCCTCAATCTGGCGGAGGCCGTCGAGGTCGAGTTCGCGGGCGGGGTTCGCGCGCCGGTGGTCGCCCCGGTGAGCGATTCGGAGGTATTGGTCGACGTCCCCGACGGCGTCCAGCCCGGCGCGGTCACCGTTCACTTTCCTGGCGGCGTCACGACGACCGTGCCCGATGGGCTCAGCGTCATGAGTCGACGGACAGTGCCGTTGCCGCCGTCGACGTCCCTCGTCGCCGATGGCCTGGTGTTCAACGCCGCCCGTACGGAGTTCTACGCCATCGGCGGGAGCTCCATGGCGCTCACCGTCGACGTGCAGACCCTCCAGGTCACGGCGGAGCGGCCGCTTCCCGAAAACCTGCAGGCGTACGGCAACAGCATCGTGTTCATGGTCGGCGACGACAGCGGGACCCGCACCATCATCGGAGCCGGGACCCCGTCGCTGGTTCACGCCGAGACCGGAAGCTTCGTTCAGCGAGCGCTGTGCACCGTACCCGGCCGGCGATACAGCCCCATCTTTTACAACGACGGGTGGTACTACATCTTCTTGCAGTCGACGGCCCGACTGGGCCGCTTCGACCTCACCAACGGGACCTGCAGCGAAGTGCGAAACCAGGTGACGAGGATGGCCTATGCCGGTGGTGGCTTGGCCTACATCATCGCCGGCACCCAGAGCGTGGTGGACCTCGATCCGTTGCGACCGACGTTCGGTCAGCTCGTCGAGCCGGAGATCGGGACCTACAGTTTTCCCGGAAGTTCAGGGTGGGGCTTTTTCGGGCTGCAAAACGACGTGTACGGCGTCGACGGCATTCTCCTTCGGGCCGTGCGTCGAGACCCGCTGGACGACGGTCTACGACTGGAGCGAGGCGATACCGTGGTCGGCTCTTATCCTCGACAAAGCACGAATCGTCGTTGGGTCGTCATCGCCGACGAGCACGGTAGGGACTACATCGTCGATACCCGCGAAACGCAGGTCGCCTGGCAAAACGGCCCGCTGGCCCAATCCATAACCGGCCTCGCCCGCGCCTACGTGGGCGGTGCTCGGTTCATCCTCTACCGAGAGGATCCGACGCCGGTGTTCTTGGAGCTCACCATCGACGAGGCCCCGTAACTCGCGGTCTGCAAGCTGCCGTCAGCATCTTTCGTCCTTTCGAGCGACGAGAGCAGTGATCGCCGAGCAGTTGGGAATTCACGAGCGCACCGTCAGTCGGTGGGCCTGCCACGACCTCATCAACAGGCGTGCGTACGAGGGGAATCGGGTTCTCCGTCGGAAACCGAAGCGCCTGCGCGATCGGGTGGAGCGGACCGCGCAGGCAGCAAGGGGTCGACTACGGTTCGTAGTCGAGGATGACGCCGCTGAGGTCGTTCGGATTGTCTGAATCGAACAACTCGTAGGTGGTCCCGATGGCTGATAACGTGGGGGCCGCCGAAAGATCGGTCGAGCCCGGATCGGAGGCGCCGTTGCCGGGCGTGACGCCCGCGATACCATCGGTCGCGGCGATAGCGCCGTACGTTACGTTAATCGCGCCCGACGACGAGAGGGTCACGGTAAAAGTATTCGTCGTTGAAGCGAGGAACTCCGGCACGTTCTGGAAGGTCACCGATAGCGAGTCCGACCCGCTGTCCGCGATGACCAGCCCCCCCTGGTTCGGCGACAGATCGTCCCACAACGGCGCGATACGCGGCTGCTCATTGAGGAGCTCGAGCACGCTCTCCGAAAAATCGGTATCTCCCGAGCCGAACGTCAGGTTGCCATTGGAGTTCACGAAGACCGAGCCGAACGACTCGCCCTGGAAGGGGAACGAGAAGTCGAGCGAGACCTCGACGGAGGCGTCGTCGCCCAGGTCGAGCAGGACGCCGTCGACCGACTGGACGTCGAGCACGTACCGGCCGCCGCTGCCGCCGTCGCCGGTGAAGTCGGTGTCAGGGAACGTTGAGACGGCGACCGCATACTCGCCACTCTCCGAGATGGGGAAGACGATCCGCGACAGGAGACCGACGCCCCCATCGTCGTCGGAGGCGATCAGCTCGGCGCTGACCTCGAAGCGCGGGCGGTCATCGTCGTCATCATCGTCATCATCGTCGTCACCCCGGCCGGGGATGGGGGTGCGCGTGATGCGGTACAGCCCCAAGACGGTGTCGAGCTGCCCGTTGGTGACCTCGGCGACCAAGGTTGCGCCCTCGTCGGCGTCGAACGCGTAGAAGTCGACGTCGGCGCCGGTCGGATCGATCGCCGTGAACTGCTCGGCCGAGTTGAAGGGGGCAGCGATCGGCGTGGCGTCGGCAACGGTGTCGTTCGGCTCGTTGTCGTCTTCGAACGCAGTGGTGCCGTTGAAGCGCAGGGTACGACCCGCGAGGTCGTTGGTCTCACCGAAGGTGAAGATCTCGTAGATGGCCTCCTTGTCGCGCGTATTGATGCGACGACGACGACGGACGTCACTCAGGTCGGTCTCGGGTTCGTTGCCGGCGGTGATGGCGCCGCCACAGCTGTAGCCGGTCAGACCGTCGACGGCCGAGATGTCCCCGATGGCAATGTTGAACTTGTTGCCCGCTGGACGACTTGGCCGATCGTCATCATCATCATCATCGTCGTCGCCCCGGCGATCGTTCGACGCGAAGATCGTGATGTCGAAGCTGTTGGCGCCGGTGGAGATGAACTCCGGTACACCCTGAAAGCTGATGGTGATCGAGTCGCTCGTTTCATCGAAACGGATGACCCCGCCCGCGGTGGGGTTGAGGTCGTCCCATACGCCGGCGATCCGCGGCGGGCCGGCGAGATGGTCAGCCACGCTTTCGGAGAGGTCCGTGCTGCCGGCGCCGAAGGTGACGCTGCCGTTGGAGTTAACGAACACGCTGTTGTAGGTCTCACCACAGAACGTGATCGGGAAGCTCGGGAAGATTTCGACCGTATCATCGTCACCGAGGTCCAGCTCGCCCGGTGCCAGTCCGTTAAAGACGATGTCAATACCGGCCACCGTCTCGCCCGCTTGCACGGTCACCGGTGTTGCTTCTGCGGGATCATCGGGCGTGGTGGTGTTGTTCGACTCGTTAGCTCCGTTGTAGAACTCTTCGGGCCCCGGCAGCTGAATGGGCGGCGTGCTGAAGCCCCCTTGCTCGATCTGGTCGACGTGAATCGTGTAGCTGGCCCCGGGCGTCAGACCGTTGAGGGTGTAGTCACCGTTCGACGGGCTGTCGATGATGCCGCGATCACCCGAAATGGCGGAGACCGCGTCCTCGAACGGATTGTCTACGTTGCGGGCGATGACGTTCACGCCCCGAATCGGATTGCCACCTGGATCGAGAATGCGGCCTTGAATGGTGCCCGTGGTCGCGAAGTAGTCGGCGGCCGGGTAGATGAATGAGAGGTAGGCGATATCATCGCGGTGCGGGGTGACGAAGCCGCCGCCGACCAACGCGAAGGGATACATCGTTTCGGTTTGGTCGACCGGGGCGTTGCCGTAGGTGTTGTTGGGACTGGGGCCTGAGCTGTCACCCAGGGCAACGTTCTGCCCGTTCACCACGGTGTGGCCGAGGCCCGTGTAGTGGCCAAACTCGTGGACGATGACGCCTAAGAAGTCGTCGACGGGAAAGGTTCCGCCGCCGCCCACGATGGAGCCACCGTTCAAAAAGCAAACGGCTTCGATCGGGTTGCCCGCGGCGTCGCGGGTGTCGGTGCTCGCGAACCCGAGCACTCCACTGATGCCGAACAGATCCGTGAAGATCGAGCCGTCGGCGTCGAAGACCACAGGGCTGAATCCGTCCGAGGTATTGCCCCCGAAGAAGAGGTTCTGGACGAATGGCGCATAGTTATCGACCGTAATGTCGACCGGCATCGGGCCGTTATCACTATAGGTCTGGGTTGCGCTGGGGATAGATTGCCAACGCTGGAATGCGGCGATGACCTCGGCGACCGCTTCATCGTACGAGAACGGGCCGAGGGCGTTGTCGAGGCCGCCGGTGGGTACACCATCGACGTTGAAGGGAATGTTCGCGCCGCCGTTCGGCCAGCGCTCAACGCCGTCGGGATCATTGGGATTTCGGTCGAGCGGTCCGCCCGCATAGGCAGGGATCGAAACCAGGAGCACCGTGAAGACGGCAGAGGTGATAGGGAGCGAACGTTGTTTGTTCATCACTGATCACCTCCAACGATCGCGCGAATCAGCGTCGTGAGCTGGTCGACATCAACCGCGGGATTGGCCGGTAGAGTGCGGGACATGCCACGAAAGAGCTGCGCGTTGTTGACGCCATTGAGGGCCACCTTATCGCCGCCTTTACCGGTGACGAGGAAGCATCCCTGCGCCCAACCCATCATTGAAGTCAGTCCCGACGGACCCGCGGGGGCCACGGCTAGGATGTACTCCTCACCCATCTTCAAGACGGGGAAATCATGGATCGGATGCGTGTTCGTCAGGAACTGCTTGCGCGTCCCCAACATTGTGAGCTTTGCGAACCTCTTACCCTTAATCACTTCGTACTGGCCCTTGAAGGACTCGCTGACGACCACGGTGAACGTCGTGGCGGGGAGCTCTCCTCCGCCGGCGGCCACGCGGCTCTCGGTCATATCGACAACTCTGCCCATGAAGACCCGATCAGCTTTGGTGACCATCGCCTCCAGATTCATTTGGGCCACGCTATGGTGCGCGAAGGACGGGGCGGCAGCGACAGTAACCGCGACGACGGATGCGCCGCATAGGAGAAACTTCATCTCAACCTCCATCTAAGTCAGTGGATCAAGTGTGTCTTTGTTCATGGCGTCCGCACGTGGCGCTCGGGACCTTACGTCGCAGTCTTACGTTGGGGGCGTAAAGATGGACCGGAAGAACCGATTGCAGAAGCGTCCGGAAGGCACGTCGGTCACCGTACCTTGCTGACAACTTTCGATTCAAGAGAGGGGAGCTGCGATCATCTGTCGCGGCCCGCCGAGGGCGAGCAACCATCGAAGGTGCGCCCTGTCCAACCATGTTCAGTTCTGTCTGTAGACGACGCGCGGGCGCGCTATTATATGCAATTACGTTGCACATGTATCGCATTAGCGGGCCGGCGATGGTTGCAAACGATGCGGCTGAGCGCGTTGCTCTTCTCTGTGATCTCCGAGCTCAGCTACTCGGGAGCTGTCCGGGCTGTGGCGTTGCTCGCGCGAAAACGCGCGCACCATCGCCAGTCGAGTATCGCCACCGACGCCGCATGCCATTGTTCCGACCTGTCCGCTGCGATTCGTAGCTAGGCTAGGCGGCCGTGGGAAGATGAAGGAGTCCACCGCAACGAGGAATCCTGCGGCTGAGCTGGCCTCGAGAATGTGGACGGTTTCGCTAAGCAGCGAGTGACCGCTGGTGCGTTGCTATCTCGAAATCAATCGTTCGACGTTCGGTTTGTTAGCCCGATCGATTTCGAGGTAACGACGCATCAGCAGCGATTCGCGGCATAACGAAACTGTCCGCTTTTTGCGGCAACCTCACCTTCTCCTGGCCGCAGCTTCGTGTTTTGATCCCCGCGGTCGATGATCACGCGCGAGCGCGTCTTCGAAGCCTGGGTGACCTGGATGCTGGCCCATCGCTGGGCGTGGCTGGCCGGCGTCCTGGTCACCACGGTGGTCATGACCGCCTACACCGTTCAGCTGCCGATCATCACCACCCTTCGTGACCTCCTCCCGAGCGCCACGCCGGGCATCGCGCTGTACGACGAAGCCCGCCGGCGATTCGGGGGCGACGAGGCCACGTACCTGGCCATCGAAGCCGATGATCACTTCACGAAAGGCGGCCTCGCGCGCCTGGCCGCGCTCACCGCGAGCATCGCCGACCACCCGTTCGTAGAGCGGGTCATCTCGCCGACCAACGCGCAGCAGATGTGGGTCGATGAAGAAGGGACGTTGGTCATCGACGACTTCGTGCGCGACGGCCGAACCCCTGGGCAGATCCGAGCTTCCATGCTCAACGACGAGTCGTTCGAAGGCGCGCTCGTCAGCCGCGACGGCCGGTTCGTCCTCGTCGTCGCCCAGGCCGTCCCCAGTACCGCGGACGCCGCGTCGTTGCCCAAGGTGTGGCAGGAAGTGGTCCGGCGGCTGGCGTCGCGCGCGGTCGCATCGGCAAAGGAGTCCGACCCCGGCAAACGGCGGCGACTGCTCGAACTATCGAAGCAGACCTTGGGCGCGGAGATCGTTCAAATGGCCGTCGCGCTCGGTTATCCGGCCCCGCGCGTGCACGCGGTGGGCTTCACGCCTCTGCTGTCGATGCTGCTCGTCGACGCCAACCGCAACCTGACCTGGCTCCTCCCCCTCACCATCTGCGCGATCATCGCGATGCTGGGCTTTCTGCTTCGCCGCCCGGTGTACACCATACTTCCTATCTTGTGCGTCGGCCCCGCGGTGGTGTGGGCCCTGGCCACCGGTGGCTTTCTGTTCGGACGTATCACCCTCATCGCCACCGCGGCGCCGGTCATCGTGCTCGTGGTCGGCGTCTCCGACGTCGTTCATCTCATCACCCAGTATCGACACGAGCTTGCCCGGGGGATGGACCAAGAGGCGGCGATCCGCGCCTCGTTCGTCAATGTCGGCGCCGCGTGTGTTCTGACCAGCGTAACGACCCTCGTCGGCTTTGGCGCGATGGTGTTCCTTCCCCTTCCGACCGCGCAAGAGCTCGGGGCCACCGCAGGCATCGGCGTCGTCGCCGCGTTCATTCTATCGTTCATCTTAACGCCCATCTTCTTGTCGTTTACGCCGGTCACCGACGAAGACCGGTCGCCGACCGGGGCCCGAGACGGCCTTTCGCGGGTCTTGGAGTGGACGGTGGCGGTGATCGTGCCCCGCCCGGCCACGGTGACCGCGATCGGGCTCGCGATCACCGCCGCCACCTTTGCTGCGGTTTTACAGTATCGGGTCGAGAACTCTTTGACTCGAAAGCTCCAGGCAGACCATCCGATGCGGCGATCGGTGCAGACCGTCGAGTCAAAGCTCGGCGCCAGCAGCGAGCTGGAGATCCTGTTCGACACCGGCGAACCCCAAGGCCTGGCCAACCCGGCGGTGATCGAAGCGATGGCCGAGCTCCGCCGGCGGGTCGAAGCCCGCCCCCTCGTCGACGACACCCTGTCCGTCCTCGACCCGCTGGAGCGAATGCACGCCTTGATGGCCCCGGAGCTCGCGGCCCAGCATCCGGTCCCCACGGACAGTCGTGCGCTCATCGCGCAGTACCTGTTCCTGTTCGAGGTATCGGGAGGGCGAGACCTGGAGTCGCTGGTCGATCGCACTCGACAGTACGGCCGCATGGTCCTCCGCGGTCGTGATGGAACGGCCGAGGCCCTCATCGCCGAGTCGGCGCAGTACGACCGATGGGCCGACGAATTGCTGCCCCCGGGGGCGGAAGCATCGATGAACGGGATTGGCCTGCTCGCGGCCAGGCTCGGGCCCCCGATCTTCGACGCCACCGTGCAGGGCCTCATGACCGCGATGGGGCTCATCGCGGTCATGATCGCCGCCCTCTTTCGGTCGATAAGGGTCGGCATTTTGAGCCTGATCCCCAACCTCTTTCCCGTCGCCTTCGGCGTCTTGTGCATCCCGCTGTTATTCGAGCAGATCGACGTCGACACCCTCACCTTCATGCCGGTGTGCGTAGGCGTCGCCGTCGACGACACCATCCACTTTCTCACTCGACTGTCGATCGAGCGCAGAAAAGGACTGTCGCGCCCCGACGCGGTCGCCGCCACCATCCGCGAAGCCGGCCACGGCATCCTCCGCACGTCGGTGGTGCTGGTCGGTGGATTTTCGTGGCTGCTGTTGGCCGACTATCAGCCGATCGCGACCATCGGCCTGCTCCTGCCCGCGGTCCTGGTGGCGGCGGTGGTCATGGACCTCACCTTGGCCCCGGCCATGGCCCAGTTGGGTTGGATCGACGTGAAGGGGGCGCCGGACGCCGATCGGTAGAGCCTCAGCCTGCCTCCCTCGCCGGCACCAACGGCAGCGAAGGCTCCCCGCTCTCGATGCGTTCTTCTTCGGCGTCGATGAATCGGTGCACGATCACGATGGAGACCAGCCCCGTCATCAGATTGCCGAGCGCAACGCCCACGAACAGGCCCACCATTGAGCCCCAATTCACCCCGATGAGGCTGAATGGTATCGCGAACACGAAGAGGCGAAAGAACGAGATCAGCGCCGCCTTCAACGGTCTTTTGACCCCGTTGTAGAACGACGAGACCAGCAGCCCGACGCCGAGCAGCGTGTAGGACACAGGCACGATCCACAGGAAGCGGACTACGTATCCATTGACCGTATCGCTGTCGCTGAAAATGCCGGCGACCCCCGGAGCGACCACGGCGACCGCGGCGGCCACCGCCGCGCCGTATGCGACGGAAGCGCCGATCGAAAAACGAACCGCCGTTCGCAGGCGGTCGCAAAGACCCGCGCCCAGATTCTGACCGGCGAACGGGGTGATCGCGGTGGACAGGGCCATGATCCCGACCAGCGCCAGCGACTCGATTCGACCCGCCACGCCCCACGCAGCGACCGCTTCCGTTCCTTGCTCGGCCACGATGCGGGTCAGCACCGCCCCCGCGAGCGGGGTGAGGAGATTCGTGGCCGCGGCCGGCAGCCCGACGTACATGACCTCCCGCCAGGATCCGATGACCGCCGCCACCGTCGGCCGCGCGAAGTCGAGAAGCTTCTCGCGCCATCCGAGCACCCAGAACGCCGCCCCGAAGCTGCACAGCCAAGAGATGACCGTGGCCAGCGCGGCGCCCTGGAGTTCGAGGCGAGGGAAAGGACCGATGCCGAAGATGAGAAAGGGGTCCAGGACGGCGTTGACGATCCCGACCACCGACATGATCAGCGCGGGGGTGGCCGTATCACCGGTGGCGCGGATCGCGCTGTTGCCCACCATCGGAATGACCAGAAACCCGACCCCCAGATACCACGGCGTCATATAGTCCGTGATCATGGGCACGATGTCTGGCGTCGCGCCCAACAGCGCAAACAAGGGCCGTTGGGTGACGAGCCCCAGCCCCGCCACCACCACCACCACGAGGTTGGCCAACAACAGGCTGTCGGTGGTCAGACGCCGAACGCGGTTCTGATCCCCGTGTCCGATCGCGTTCGCGATGACCGAGGTGGCGCCGATTCCGATGCCCATCGCGAGGCTCAGGACCACGAAGGTCACCGGAAACGTGAAGCTCATCGCGGCGAGCTGCGTCGCCCCCAGCTGGCCCACCCAGAACGTATCGACGATGTTGAAGAAGATGATGGCGGCGATCCCGAGCACCATCGGGATCGCCTTGCGGATCAAGGTCGGCCCTACCGGGCCTTCCGTCAGGGCGCCAGTCACCGCCGGAGCTTATGCGAGCCGACGAACGAGAGCAGCCCCGATCTGCAGTTCGGCGCAACTCGGTGCTGCGCCCCGATCCGAGCACCAGCCATCGGTTTTCCTGCCCGCGGCGAAAGCCGGATTGACCACCCCGTCCACCGCCTCCGGCCCTGGATGACCGCTCGCGGACCGAGGTATGGTTTCGGGCATGGCTGGATACAGCGGGACGCCGCTACCCAAGAAGCTGGGGATCAAAGACGGACACCGGGTGGCTTTCCTGTCCGCCCCGGAAGGGTTCGAAGGCTCGTTGTCGCCGATGCCATTGGTCACCGCCGTCGCCCATTCCCTTCGAGGGACCGCGGCGTTCGACGTCATCGTGTTCTTCACCAAGCGGCGTTATGAGCTCGAGCGTCGATTCACGACCCTCGCCGGGCGCCTGACGCCGGCCGGAGGCCTGTGGATCGCGTGGCCCAAGCGGGCGTCGAAGGTTCCGACGGACATGACCGAGGATGTCGTGCGCGAGGTCGCCCTTCCCGCGGGCCTGGTCGACAACAAGGTCTGCGCGATCGACGAGGTATGGTCCGGCCTGAGGGTCGTCCATCGCCGAGAGAATCGGCCCCCGGCCCGGTGACCGCTGGGTCCGGACAGGTGTCCGGACATCTGTCCGGCGTCCGTCCCTCGTTCCCCGCCCGAAGGGCTCGCAACAGGCGAAGACGCCCGCTTGTGAGATGGCCCGCACCTTGCTCTCCCGTCGGTTATGATCCGCGACACGGGGGCCATGGACCGGCCGGTCGACGCGCGACGGCAAAGCCGAGGCGTCATCTTGCCTTTGGTCGCCGTGCTCGCCACGGCGGGCATCGGCGCGTGGGTCGCCCCCTCGGTCGGGCGCTGGTGGAAGGGGCAGCACAGCGTGGCGTCGTCCCGCCTCCGGTTCGGGGTCGTCGAGCAGGGCGACCTGATCAGCGACGTATTCGTGCCCGGCCGGCTCGTGTCCGCGAGTCACCCCACCCTGTTTTCCGTTGCCCCCGGCATCGTCGACCTCGAGGTCCGGCCCGGGGAGTTGGTGCAGAAGGGGCAGATCTTGGCCACCGTCGAGAGCCCGACCCTCGAGAGCGAGCTCAAGCAGCAGCGGTCGGCGCTCGACTCCCTCCTCTCCGATTACAAACGCCAGCGGATCACCAATCAGCAGCAAAACCTCACTAACCGGCAGCGAGCGGAGATCGCGCGGGTCAACTACCAGGCCGCGGAGCGGGAGCGCAAGCGAGCGGAAAAGACGTTCTCGGAGGGCTTCACCCCCGAGTACGAGCTGTCTCAAGCCCGCGACGAGTCCGCCCGCGCCAAGCTCGAACTGGACCACGCAAGGCAGACGATCGCGCAGCAAAAGCGCAGCTTGTCCTTCGAGTTGATGGACCGCAAGCAGCGGGTCGATCGCCAGCGGTTCGTGGTCGCGGAGATCGAGCGTCGGGTCAAAGAGCTGGTCATCCGCTCGCCGGTCGAAGGCCTGGTCGGGGAGTTGTTCGTCGAAGACCGCGACGCCGTCGACGAACGACGGCCGATCCTGAAGGTGGTCGACCTCAGCGTCTTCGAAATCGAGATCGAGATCCCCGAAGGCTATGCCGATGACGTGTTCGTCGGCGCTTTAGCGGAATTCAAGATCGGCGGCGACCTCGTCCCGGGCAAGGTCACGCGGGTCGCGCCCTCGGTGACCGCGGGCCGAGTCGGCGGTACCGCGTCGTTCGTGGAAGAGCCCCCGACCGGCCTTCGCCAAAACCAGCGGGTCAATGTCCGCATCATGCTCGACCGACGCCCTGACGTCGTCAAGGCCCCGCGCGGCGCGTACGTCGAAGCCGGCGGCCGTCACGTCTACGTCGTCCGCGACCGCATCGCCTACCGAACCCCGATCACCATCGGCGCCCAGGGGGTCAGCGAAGTCGAAGTGGTGTTCGGTCTCGAGCCCGGCGAGGAGATCGTTATCAGCGACCTGTCGGAGTTCAAAGAGGCGCCGACCATCCTTCTTTATTGATCTCAGGAGAAGAACCCATGATTCGTTTATCGAAGATCGAAAAGATCTATCAGACCGATATGGTCGAGACCATCGCCCTCAACAAGATCTCGCTGGACGTCGAGGAAGGCGAGTTCATCGCCATCACCGGGCCCTCCGGGTCGGGGAAGACGACCTTCCTCAATGTCTTGGGCCTACTCGACGACTTTCAGCGCGGCGACTACCTGCTCGACGATATCGATGTGCGGGGGATGTCGGACCGTCAGCTATCTCGGTTGCGCAACGAAAAGATCGGGTTCATCTTCCAGGGCTTCAACCTGATCCCCGACCTCAGCGTCTACGACAACGTCGACGTCCCCTTGCGCTACCGCGGGATGAGCGCCGCCGATCGAAACCGACGCATCGAGTACGCACTGGAGGCGGTGGGCATGTCCGGCCGCCGAAACCACATGCCGTCGCAGCTTTCGGGCGGACAGCAGCAGCGGGTCGCGATCGCCAGGGTCCTGGCCAGCGAGACCCGGTTGATCCTGGCCGACGAGCCCACCGGCAATCTGGACACCGCGATGGCCCGGGAGGTCATGGATCTGCTTCAGGAGGCCAACGAGCGCGGCACCACCATCATCATGGTGACCCACAGCCCCGAGTGCGCGGACCGGGCCCGCCGCCAGGTCCATCTGCTCGACGGCAGCCTGGTCGACGTCGCGCCCCAGTCGATGCCGTCGGTGGCGAGGGCCTGAGTCATGATGGCGTATTATGTACGGCTCGCGATCAAGAGCATCGGTCGCTCGAAGCTGACCTCGGTCATCGTCGTCTCCGCGCTGGGCGTGGGCATCGGGATCGCCATGGCTTTCGTGACCATCCTCCACTTGCTCGCGAAGGACCCGCTGCCCAACCGAAGCGACGTCGTCTTCTTTGTTCAGCTGGACAACTGGGCCAAGGACCGAGAGTACCCGGGCCGCGGAGACGACAAGGTGCCGACCCAGGTCACGTACCAAGACGCGATCGCCGTCGCGAGGTCGGACATTCCGACGGCGGTTTCTGTCCATTACAAGACCCAGGTCGTCGTTCGCCCCGAAGGCGACGACGCTCGTCCGTTTCTCGCCGACACCCGAGCCAACCGAGCCGATTTCTTCGACATGTTCGAAGCGCCGTTCGTGCGCGGACACGGATGGCGGCGCGTCGACGACGAACAGAAGAAGCATCTCGTTGTCCTCAGTCGCCGTCTCAGCGAGCGCCTATTCGGCTCGATGGACTCGGTAGGCAAGACCGTGACCCTGGCCGAGCAGCCGTTCAAGGTCATCGGCGTCCTGGATACTTGGCGACCGTCGATCCGCCACTACGACATGTCGACGAGCGCGTTCGAACGAACGGCCGAGCTGTTCATCCCTTTCGACACCGCGGTCAAGCTGGAGATCCCCACCACCGGAAACATGGACGGTTGGCGCCCGGCCCCCGAAGACGAGAATCTGACCCCATACGAAAGGACCCTGCGCAGCGAGACGGTATGGCTGCAGATGTTCGTGGAGCTGCCAACCCCCAAGCACCGCGCGGATTTCCAGAATTACCTCGAGAACTACATTCGAGCGCGCAAGCAGGAGGGCCGATTCGAGCGCCCGCTGCTGGCCCGGTTGTCGACCATCCCTGAGATCATGGAGCGATGGAAGATCGTGCCCGGCGTAACGAGGGTGCTGCGTTTGGTATCGCTGATGTTCCTGGTTCTGTGCATCCTCAGCGTGGTCGGTCTGCTTCTCAGTAGCTTCCTACCCCGCGCTCATGAGGTCGGGCTGCGGCGTGCCCTCGGGGCGAGCCGCACCGCGATCTTCACCCAGTACCTCGTCGAGTCGGCGTTGTTGGGGATCACCGGTGGGGTGCTCGGGATCTTCGTTACCTTCGGCATCTTCGCGTGGATCCGGCTCTATCAACCGCCCGATACGATCATCGACTTCACGCTGACGCTCCCGATGTTTGGCGTGGCGTTCGTCATGGCCGTTTTCAGCGGCATCGCAGCGGGACTCTATCCAGCGTGGCGCGTCTGCTCGACGCCTCCCGCCGTACACCTGAAGGCTTGAACCATGATCGATCTCCACACCGGCCCCATTCTGAGAAGTCTCGCCCGCAACAAGGCGCGATCCGTTCTTACGCTGAGCATGACGGTTCTGACGTTCGCGGTCGTCGTGAACTCCATCTTGCTCATTCGCGCTCAGCAAGAAGAGCTGAGGATCGAATCCGGTTTCGACGACGAACATCTCATCTACCTTCAACTGTCGAACTTCGACCCAACGATCACCACCAAGGAGCAGGTCACCGACCGCATCAAGAAAGACCTCGAGATCCTGCGCCGCACCCTAGGAGTCATCAGCGCGACCAGCACTCGCTTTCAACCGTGGCGCGGGGGCGGCAGCTCGGGGACCGCGGTTCGCTTTGGCGACGGGAACAGGCAGCGGGTACGCACCCAGATCTACTCGGCCGGCCCCGAGCTCCCGCAGACGCTGGGAATCGACACCATCGTCGGGCGAACGCTCTCGGCCGACGACCTCGACAACGCCGAATCCGGCGAGGATCCGGAGCGCCCGGTCGGCGTAGTGGTGAGTCGTCGGTTCGCGGACGAGCTGTATCCGAACCAGGCTCCGCTAGGAAAGCTGTTCACCTTCGGCGAACGCTACACGCTCCGCATCGACGGGATCATCGAGCGGTTCTACAACCCCTACGCCTGGAACATCGAAGAGAAGGTCGTGTTCTACGCCGGGTACACAGGAACCCTGGCCTTCAGCAGCTTCCTGCTTCGGGTCGACGATCAGCGGCTGCGGAGCCTGGCCGGAATCGAAGAGGCGTTGCTCGACGACAGCCCCCAGCGGGGGATCAATCTATCCACCATCCCGGAGACCCGGATTCAACTCCAGGCTACGGAACGGATGACGGCCAGCGTGCTGACGGTGGTCATCGGCCTCATGGTGTTCATTACCGCGGTGAGCATCATCGGACTGACGGCGGCTTCGGTGGCGTCTCGCCGCCGCGAGATCGGTACCCGCCGCGCGCTTGGGGCCACCCGACGCCAGGTCCTGACCCACTTCCTGTTGGAGAACGCGTTTTTGACCCTGGGGGGGATCGGGATTGGGATATTCGCGGCCTACGCGCTGAACGTGGCGCTGGTCGACTCGTTGGGCGTTCCCCAGCTGACCATCCCGTGGGTCGTCATCCCCGCCGTCCTGGTCACCGCGGTGAATGTGCTCGCGGCGTGGCAACCGGCGGCCCGCGCCAGTAGGATTGCACCTGCGGTGGCGACCAAGGCCGCGTGAGTCATCATGTCCGACCGGCCCGTCATTCTCATCGTCGAAGACCAAAGCGCGGTCGCTAAGTCCCTTCAGGTCTTGTTCAGCGTCTACGGTCTACCGTCGACGGTGGTGACCTCCGCCGACGACGCCGAGCGCGTCGTGCAGACCACCCGCGTCGGCGTCGTGGTCCAAGACATGAACTTCTCCGACGGACGGACCGACGGCGCGGAAGGCGTGTCGCTGTTTCGTCGCCTGCGGCGGCTGCAGCCAGGCTTGCCGATCATCCTCATCACCGCCTGGACTTCGCTCGAAACCGCGGTATCCCTGGTCAAGGAAGGCGCGGTCGACTATCTCGCCAAGCCGTGGGACGACGAGAAGCTCGTGGAACGGGTTCATCGGGCCCTCGAAGCCCAAGAGCGCCAAGATCGCGCTTTGGACGAAGCGACCCGACGCGCGGGGCTGGTGGGTGAGAGTGCCGCGATGACCACAGTGCTCGAGCTCGGTCTTCGGGTCGCCGACTCGAGCGCTCCGCTGCTGATCACCGGCCCCAATGGCGCGGGAAAAGAGAAGCTCGCGGATTTCTTGGTCGCCCACTCCGCACGCGCCGACCGGCCGTACGTCAAAGTGAACGCCGGTGCGCTTCCCGATCAACTCCTGGAGGCCGAGCTCTTCGGCGCCGAGCGCGGGGCGTTCACCGGGAGCGAACGCCGGCGAGTCGGGCGCTTCGAGGCCGCAGACGGAGGCACTCTCCTCCTCGACGAGATCGGTAACCTCCCCGAAACCGGCCAGCGGCGCCTGCTTCGGGTGTTGCAAAGCGGAGAGTTCGAGCGCCTCGGCAGCTCGACCACCCAACACGTCGACGTCCGGATCATCGCTGCGACCAATGAGGACCTGTCGGCCGCGGTCGAGGACGGGCGATTTCGGCAAGACCTGTTCTTTCGACTCAATGTCATCGAGCTCGCGATCCCCCCTCTCGCCGCGCGCAAGGACGATATCCTGCCGCTCGCTGAGCTGTTTCTGCGCTCGGCGGCGGTCGAGGCGGGTGTGGATCCCAAGCGGCTCCCGCCCTCGACCGCGGCCGCCCTCGTCGCCCATCCATGGCCCGGCAACGTTCGAGAGCTCGTCAACCGCCTGCGACGCGGAACCCTGGTCGGTCGAGGGGTCGACCTGACGGTGGCCGACCTCGGCCTCGACGAGCCGGTCGCGGCGCCGGACGCTGTACCCGTTGAGCTCAGCTCGGCCGACCGCGACGAACGAGCCCGCATCACCGACGCCCTGACCGCCGCCAATGGCGTCGTGGCTGATGCCGCGCGCTCGCTCGGTCTATCGAGACAGTCGCTCTACCGTCGAATGAACCGGCTCGGGATCATCGTGGAGCGGGTCGTCGACCGCTGATAGACCGGATCTGTGCAAGCGCTGTTGGACATCGCGAGGACGGGCGGGCTGCCCCTTCTCGGCGGCATCGGCCTGCTGCTGGGGGTGACCGTCGGCGGGACATGGTGGCTCGCAACCCGACCGCTGCGGCGAACCCTTCGCGCCTTGGAGGCGTGCCTCGGCGATTTTCGGGAAGGGGACTTCGGCCGCAGGATCGCCGTCCCCCGCGGGAACGGAAAGATGGGTCAACTCGTCTCGCTATACAACAGCGTCGGCGACACGTTACGAACCGAGCGTCGCCGCCTCGTGGAGCGGGAGATGCTCCTCGAGTCGATCCTGGGCCAGAATCCGACGGCGATCGTTTTGAGTCGGGACGACGGGCGGATCCTGGTCGCCAACCGCGCCGCCGAGCGGTTGCTCAACGGCGGCTTCCGGCTGACGGGAAAGCGCCTCGAGGACGTCGCCGAACGCTGGCCGAGCTCGGTCAAGGAAGCCTTCGGCGGAGACGCCGAGGCGGTGTTCAGCGTGCCGGGCAACGACGACGAGGCGAAAACCGAGGAAGAGTCGTTTCACCTCACCGTCCGCCGCTTCGCCCTCAACGGCCGAGAGCATACGCTGCACGCGGTCCGGCGCCTCACTCCGGAGCTCCGGCGGCAGGAGGTCGCGGTATGGAAGCGGGTCATCCGCACCATCAGCCACGAGATCAACAACACCCTGGCCCCGATCTCGTCTCTCGCTCATTCGGCCAAGCTCCTGCGCAAGCAGCCCGGGGGGACCGAGCAGCTCGACGATGTCCTGGACACCATCGGCGACTCCGCGGCCCGGCTGCGCGACTTCATCGCCAGCTACGCCCGCTTCGCGCGGCTCCCGGAGCCCAACAAGCGCTCCGTCGACTGGACTCGGTTTCTGAGGGAAGTCTCGGAGGTGGCCCCGTTCGGTCGCTCGACAGTCTCCCCCAGCCTCCGTGATGACGTCGATGAGGCTCAGATGCAGCAGGTCTTGATCAATCTGGTGAAGAACGCCCGAGAGGCGGGCAGCCAGGTCGAGGACATCGAAGTACGGGTGGAGCGCCCGCCTGGCCACCGCACCCTGGTGCGGGTGATGGATCGAGGCCGCGGGATGACCGACAGCGAACGGGCCCGGGCCCTCGCCCCATTCTACTCCACTAAGCGAGAAGGCTCAGGCCTGGGCCTCGCGCTGTGCCGGGAGATCGTCGAAGCCCACGGCGGCCAGCTCGACCTGACCCCGCGCGAGGGCGGGGGAACGGTGGTCAGCCTGTGGCTCCCGCATCGGAAACCGGGGTGAACGCGGTCCGCGGACGGTAGCCGACCGGCTCGTTCGCCACCGCCGCCCCGCCGGCGACCATCCCTTGGATCTCGTTCTGGAAGAAAGAGTACGGAAACGGCGTCGCGGGGGCGCTCGCTTCGTCGAGCTGTTCGACCATCGCGCCCGGAATCTCGAAGTCGAGCGCGGCAAGATTGCTCTGTAGCTGCTCGGGCTTCGTAGCGCCGACCAGCGTGGTCGCGACGGCCGGGCGCCGGGTGACCCAGTTGAGGGCGACCTGGGCCATGGGTTTGCCGAGGGCCTCGGCGACCGACTCCAGGACCGTCACCACGTCCCACACCCGAGGATCTCGAAGCTTGGCGAAAGCTGGGTTGTCACTATCCTTCATCGCCGCCAGGCGACCGTCGCCCAGCTGGCTAGGCCGGTGCTTGCCGGACAGCAGTCCACTGGCGAGCGGGCTCCAAACCATCATCCCCATGCCGAGGGTGAGGCCCAGGGGGACGAACTCGTGCTCGACGTTTCGCTCCAGGAGCGAGTACTCCATCTGCAGGGCCGAGCTCGGCTCGTACCCGGCCCGTTCGGCGAGGGTCTGAAACCGCGAGGCGTACCACGCGGGCACGTTTGACAGGCCAACGTGTCGGATCTTTCCCGCGCGGACCAGGTCGTCGAACGTCCGGACAACCTCTTCGACCGGCGTGATCCGATCCCAGGTGTGGAGCAGATACAGATCGATGTAGTCGGTCTTGAGCCGGCGCAGGCTCCCTTCCACCGCCCGCAAGATATTCTTACGCCCGTTGCCCCCGGCGTTGGGGTTCCCTGGGGCCGCGCTGTACGAGAACTTGGTCGCGAGCACGACCCGGTCCCGGGCGTTTCGCTCCGCGATCATCTCGCCGATCCAGGTTTCGCTGGTGCCGTTGGTGTACAGGTCCGCGGTGTCCAGCAGATTGCCCCCGGCGTCGAGATACATGTCCAGCATACGGGCCGCGGTCGCGCGATCCGCGCCCCAGCCCCAGTCCTGGCCGAAGGTCATCGTGCCCAAGGAAAGCGGACTGACCCGCAGTCCGGAGCGTCCAAGCAGGTGATACGTGTCGATAGCCATGCGCCATACTCTATTTTTCGAGGCCGTCGAGATAAATAGCCAACCTTCGCAAGCATTGTTCGATGTGATTCACTAATCCCCGATGGACCGGGAGCTCCTTCGACACCTCCCCATCGTCGTGGCTGTCGCCCGTCGGGGCGGATTTTCGGCCGCGGCGGCCGAGCTCAGCATGACGCCGTCGGCGGTCAGCCATGCCGTCCGGAGGGTCGAGGACGCGGTCGGCGTACCTCTGTTCGCCCGCACCACCCGACAGGTTCGACTGACCGAAGCCGGCCAAGCGCTGGTCGACGTGGCCACCGATGCGCTTCAGGAGATCGATGCCCAGCTCGACCAGCTGCGCACGGAAGGCGCGGCCCGCGGAGCAGCGGGATGGCTGCGGCTCAACGTTCCCCGAGTGGCGCTGCACTGGGTCGTGACACCGCTGCTCGAGCAGCTCGCCGCGGCCAACCCGGACCTCGTGGTCGAGGTGTTCGCGGATGACGGGATGGCCGAGATCGTGAGCCAAGGATTCGATGCCGGCATCCGCCTGGGCCAGATGGTGGGCGCAGAGATGGTCGCGATCCGGTTAACGCCACCGATCCGAGTGGGGGTCGTGGGCAGCCCCGCGTACCTGCGAACCCATGGCCGGCCCACCCATCCCGACGAGTTGGCCGCCCACCGGTGCATCGGATACCGACTCCTCACCAGCGGTCGGGTGTACGGGTGGGAGCTGGAAGAAGACGGCCGAGATCTCGAGATCGACGTACGAAGTCCGGTGGTGGTCAACGACTACACCTACGCGCTGCATCTGATGCGGGCCGGATTCGGCCTCGGTTACGTGTTCCTACCCCTGGTGACCGACGACCTGCAGTCCGGGCGCCTACAGCGGGTGCTCGAAACCTACGACATCGAAGAGCCGGGGCTATTCCTATACTTTCCCGAACGCAGTCGGCGGGCCCCAAAAGTTCGCGCGCTGGCGGAGGCGGCCCGTCAAGTCTCGGCCGATCTTCGTCAGGCCGAGAAGCTCACCGACGTTCAGAGCCGTGTGCGGTAATCTTCGCCCGTGTCGAACCAATGGCAGCTCGCTCAGATCAATGTCGGAAAACTGGTTGCGCCCGAAGGTGATCCTCGGGTCGCCCCATTTTTTGCGGGTCTCGACCGGATCAACGCTCTCGCCGAGCAGAGCGAAGGTTTCGTGTGGCGACTGATCGGCGCCGGCAACAGCGCGACCGACATCCGCCCCACCGTCGACCACCTGTTGCTCGTCAACATGTCGGTGTGGGCGGACGTCGACAGCCTCTTCGCCTACGTCTATCGCAGCGACCACGCCGGCTTCCTGGCTGGACGCCGGGAGTGGTTCGAGAGACTCGAAGGCGCCTTCATGGCCCTGTGGTGGGTGCCGGCCGGGCACCGGCCATCGATCGATGAGGGCTTGGCCCGGCTCTGGCACCTCGACCGCTTCGGCGCGACGGCGCACGCGTTTACCTTCAAGACCCGCTTCGCGCCGCCGCCGCCGCCGCCGTCATCGTAACCGTCTCAGTTCGCCGGCGTGGTGGTTTCGCCGGCCGAGGTCACGGTCTCCTCAGCGTCCTCGGCCTTGGGCTTGCTGGCGAAGGGGAGGTACTCGATGAGGGAAGAAGCGCGACGCTTGGCGGTCTCTTCGAAGCTCGACACCTGACCGCGCAGGTCGGTGGCCATATCCTTCCACACCTCGAGCAGCGCGCTGCGAGTGTCGGCCTGAACCTTCGAGGCTTCCTTGAACTGGTTGGCCAAGACGTCTCGGGTCCGGCGAAAGTATGCGCCGGCCGCGAAGCTGGACGTCTCGCCGCTGGTCTCGGGAGCGTTTTCGTCGTTGGACGGGGTGGTGGGGGTCACATCGTTCGCGTTCATTCTTCCTCCAATCGCGCGGCCTTGCTGCACCGCGTCAGCAGACCTGTTCTAACGCACCGCGACAGACCGTCAAGCACAATCGTGCGGCAATCGTGCGGGTTTCTCGGTCGGCGATCCACCGGTCCGGAATTGCATCAGAAGGCTTAGAGATCAGGTGAATGGATTGTACGTCCGTACCCCGGTGGGTACGACATCTCGTTCCTTCCGGGTCACGAGCGTCAGGTCGTGCACCAGTGCGGTGGCGGCCAGCAGGCCGTCGACCACGGGAATCGGATCCGGAACCCCCAGGCGCCCCCATCGATCGGCGATGGCCGGCGTGACGGGCAGGATTCGCGCTTCATACGATCGAACCAGCCCGTCCAGCCAGACGTCCAGTCGTTCCGACGCGTCCAAGTCGCGCCGGCGGATTCTCTCGATCCCTCGACGGAGCTCACCCACGACCAAGACGCTCAGGAACAGCTCTTCGCCCTCCAGACCGTCGATCCACGACCGCACGCCAGGATTCATACGGGCGCGCTTACGGACCTCGGAGATGACGTTCGTATCGACCAGGTAGCTCACAGGGCGACGTCGCGCTCGTGCTCGACCGGACGCTCAAAGTCGGCGTCATCGCCGACCTCGGGCATGTCGAGGAGCATGGCCTTCATCGGCTGGGGCTCGAGGGCCGTACGAAGGATCTCGCGGTGCTCCTCTTCGGCCGAGCGACCGTTCGCCGCCGCCCGCCGCTTGAGCGCTTGCACGAGGGCCGGGGCAAGATTGCGAACGATCAGCTGCGCCATGGGAGGGCGATATCAACGATATCACCATTCGCCAACCTCGCCGGACGCGTTCCGGTTTCTCGACCACCGCCGTCGATTTGAGCCGGGACGAGGTTCATAGGACGATCGCGGCCCCATGGGACGAGCGAAGATCTTCCACTACGTATTCACCGGCCTGCTCACGGTGATGATGCTGCTGTCGGCCGGCATGTATGTCTTTAAGTATGCCGACGTCGCCGCGACCTTCTCCGCCCTCGATTACCCAACCTATCTCGTGTATCCGCTGGCGATCGCGAAGGTCCTCGCCGTCCTCACCCTGTGGATTCGCCCCCACCGAACCCTGGTCGGGCTCGCCTACGCGGGCTTGTTCTACGACTTCGTCCTCGCCCTCGTCGCCCACCTCGTGGTCGGCGACGGCGACTTCCCGGGCGCGATCATCGCCTTGGTCCTGCTCGGGGGATCCTTCTTCACCCGGCCCGACCGCTGACGTTCGAGGGAGATTCGCCCGATGAAGCTACAGGACGTCCCGACCCCCGCCGTGCTGCTCGACCGCGGTCGCCTCGCGCGTAACACGGCCCGCATGAGCGCCCGGGCCCAGGACCACGGGGTGGCGCTACGCCCCCACATGAAGACCGCAAAATCCATCGACGTAGCGAAGCGGGCGACCGAAGGCCACTTCGGCGGCGTCACCGTCTCGACCCTCGCCGAGGCCGAGTACTTCTTCGACCACGGCATCCGCGACCTGACCTACGCCGTGTGCGTCACTCCCGACCGACTGCCGCGGGCCCGGGCCCTGGTCGCGCGCGGCGCGACCCTCCATTTGATCACCGACAGCGTGCCGGTGGCCAAGGCGCTGGCCGCTCAGTCTTCCGGGTCCCCGCTGTCGGTGCTCATCGAGATCGATAGCGGCGAACACCGCACCGGGCTGCCGCCGGGCTCCGCCGACCTGCTGGCCATCGGTGAGATCCTCCATCGAGGCCCTGGGTCGACCCTGGCCGGAGTGTTGACCCACGGCGGCCACGCCTACGGCTGCGACACCGTCCACGAGATCCGGGAGGTCGCCGAACAGGAGCGGCGGGCGGTGGTCGACGCGGCCGCCACCCTTCGCGAGGCCGGATTACCGTGCCCCACCGTGAGCGCGGGATCGACCCCCACCGCGGTGCACGGCGAGTCCTACGAGGGCCTCACCGAGCTTCGACCCGGCGTATATATGTTCTTTGACCTCGCGCAACTCGGTCTGGGATCCTGCAGCCAAGCCGACCTTGCCCTCTCCGTCGTGGCCACAGTGATCAGCCACCGCCCCGAAAACGGCCGGCTGGTGATCGACGCGGGGGGACTCGCCCTCTCCAAGGACACCGGCGCCGCCCGGATGGTGCCCGACGCGGGGTACGGTTGGCTGGTCGACCCGGTCACGCAGGCCCGGATCGGCGACCTCAGGGTGGTCGCCGCCGACCAGGAGCACGGCTACGTCGAGGGGACCGCCATCCCCTATGACCGACTGCCCATCGGCAGCCGGGTGCGCGTGTTGCCCAATCACGCGTGCATGACCGCTGCCGCGTACTCGACGTATCTGGTGACCGAAGGCGATGACGTCGTCGCGCGCTGGCCGCGCTTGAACGGTTGGGCGTAGGCCAAACCGAGCAGGTCAGGGAGGGGGCGAACCGGGATGGGGCCGCCGCGCAATCACCAAGGCTGAAGACCCCCAAGGGACAGAAACCCCCGGGATCCGAACAATGGCCTGCTCCACGCGAAGCGCGGCGTGCAGAGCTTCGTTTAACCATGGATTGATATCGAACTGGGCCATCACGTCGTCGACGTCGGCAGCTCGGCTCTTTCGTCGAGCCGCCCAGATCAGCGGTAACAACAGGGCGACAAAGCTCGTGGCGAGCTGCACTTCGAAGCCGGCCCGACGCACCTTGTCCGCCAGCTCCCCGACCGCGTAGCGCCGTTTATGGCCGGAAAGCGCGTCTACCGAACTCCATAGCCAGCGGTGCTGCGGCACGGTGAGCATGACGCCGCCACCCGGACGTACGGCGTCGTAGAGCTGGCCCAGCACCATCTCGTCCTCATCGATATGCTCCAGCACATCGAACGCGCCGATGACATCGAACGCCGCTCGGAACGGAAGTCGGCGCGCGTCGGCCTGAAAGAATTGGGCATTGGAGAGCCGGCGGCGGGCGAACGCCAGTCCTTGGGTATGTAGCTCGCTACCGTGCAGCGAGAGGTGGGGGCGAGCCGCCTGAAAGCCGGACAGCACGAATCCCGTCCCGCACCCGATCTCGAGCAAGCTTCGCGCGTCGGGAAAGAACTTATCCAGCGCCCAGGTCAGGAGCGCGTTGCGGTTTCGAAACCAGAAGTGTCGGGGTTCGACCTTCGCCAGCCGAGCGAAGTAAGCGGG